>NZ_CP016286.1:2839500-3155000 GCF_001679785.1 Rhizobium leguminosarum | reverse complement strand
CTAGGTATTGTGATAAGGTATCTACACCTGAATACATAGGGTGTAAGAAGCGAACGCAGGGAACTGAAACATCTAAGTACCTGCAGGAAAGGACATCAACCGAGACTCCGCAAGTAGTGGCGAGCGAACGCGGACCAGGCCAGTGGCAATTGTGATTAAAGTGGAACGCTCTGGAAAGTGCGGCCGTAGTGGGTGACAGCCCCGTACGCGTAGATATCATGATTGTCCTAGAGTAGGGCGGGACACGAGAAATCCTGTCTGAACATGGGGAGACCACTCTCCAAGCCTAAGTACTCGTGCATGACCGATAGCGAACAAGTACCGTGAGGGAAAGGTGAAAAGCACCCCGACAAGGGGAGTGAAATAGAACCTGAAACCGGATGCCTACAAACAGTCGGAGCCTGAAAGGGTGACGGCGTACCTTTTGTATAATGGGTCAACGACTTAGTGTAACAAGCAAGCTTAAGCCGGTAGGTGTAGGCGCAGCGAAAGCGAGTCTGAATAGGGCGATATAGTTTGTTGCATTAGACCCGAAACCGAGTGATCTAGCCATGAGCAGGTTGAAGGTTGGGTAACACCAACTGGAGGACCGAACCCGCATCTGTTGCAATAGATTGGGATGACTTGTGGCTAGGGGTGAAAGGCCAATCAAACTCGGAAATAGCTGGTTCTCCGCGAAATCTATTTAGGTAGAGCGTCGAGCGAATACCCCCGGGGGTAGAGCACTGGATGGGCTATGGGGACTCACCGTCTTACTGATCCTAACCAAACTCCGAATACCGGGGAGTACTACTCGGCAGACACACGGCGGGTGCTAACGTCCGTCGTGAAAAGGGCAACAACCCTAACCTCCAGCTAAGGTCCCCAAGTCATGGCTAAGTGGGAAAGGATGTGAGGATCCCAAAACAACCAGGATGTTGGCTTAGAAGCAGCCATCATTTAAAGAAAGCGTAACAGCTCACTGGTCTAAATAAGGGTCTTTGCGCCGAAAATGTAACGGGGCTGAAGCCATGCACCGAAGCTGAGGATGTGTAGCAATACACGTGGTAGCGGAGCGTTCCGTAAGCTGATGAAGGGAGACCTGTGAGGGCTCCTGGAGGTATCGGAAGTGCGAATGTTGACATGAGTAACGATAAAGAGGGTGAGAGACCCTCTCGCCGAAAGACCAAGGGTTCCTGCTTAAAGTTAATCTGAGCAGGGTTAGCCGGCCCCTAAGGCGAGGCAGAAATGCGTAGTCGATGGGAACCACGTTAATATTCGTGGGCCTGGTGGTAGTGACGGATTGCACAAGTTGTTCATTCTAATTGGATTGGATGGGCAGCGGAGCGGTTCCAGGAAATAGCTCCACCGTATAGACCGTACCCGAAACCGACACAGGTGGTCAGGTAGAGTATACCAAGGCGCTTGAGAGAACTATGTTGAAGGAACTCGGCAAATTGCACGCGTAACTTCGGAAGAAGCGTGACCCCATTTTACGCAAGTATGATGGGGTGGCACAGACCAGGGGGTAGCGACTGTTTATCAAAAACACAGGGCTCTGCGAAGTCGCAAGACGACGTATAGGGTCTGACGCCTGCCCGGTGCTGGAAGGTTAAGAGGAGAGGTGCAAGCTTTGAATCGAAGCCCCAGTAAACGGCGGCCGTAACTATAACGGTCCTAAGGTAGCGAAATTCCTTGTCGGGTAAGTTCCGACCTGCACGAATGGCGTAACGACTTCCCCGCTGTCTCCAACATAGACTCAGTGAAATTGAATTCCCCGTGAAGATGCGGGGTTCCTGCGGTCAGACGGAAAGACCCCGTGCACCTTTACTATAGCTTTACACTGGCATTCGTGTCGGCATGTGTAGGATAGGTGGTAGGCTTTGAAGCGGGGACGCCAGTTTCCGTGGAGCCATCCTTGAAATACCACCCTTATCGTCATGGATGTCTAACCGCGGCCCGTCATCCGGGTCCGGGACAGTGTATGGTGGGTAGTTTGACTGGGGCGGTCGCCTCCGAAAGAGTAACGGAGGCGCGCGATGGTGGGCTCAGACCGGTCGGAAATCGGTCGTCGAGTGCAATGGCATAAGCCCGCCTGACTGCGAGACTGACAAGTCGAGCAGAGACGAAAGTCGGTCATAGTGATCCGGTGGTCCCGCGTGGAAGGGCCATCGCTCAACGGATAAAAGGTACGCCGGGGATAACAGGCTGATGACCCCCAAGAGTCCATATCGACGGGGTTGTTTGGCACCTCGATGTCGGCTCATCGCATCCTGGGGCTGGAGCAGGTCCCAAGGGTTTGGCTGTTCGCCAATTAAAGCGGTACGTGAGCTGGGTTCAGAACGTCGTGAGACAGTTCGGTCCCTATCTGCCGTGGGTGTAGGAATATTGACAGGATCTGTCCCTAGTACGAGAGGACCGGGATGGACATATCTCTGGTGGACCTGTTGTCCTGCCAAGGGCATAGCAGGGTAGCTACATATGGACGGGATAACCGCTGAAGGCATCTAAGCGGGAAACCCACCTGAAAACGAGTATTCCCTATCAGAGCCGTGGAAGACGACCACGTTGATAGGCCGGGTGTGGAAGTGCGGCAACGCATGAAGCTTACCGGTACTAATAGCTCGATCGGCTTGATCGTTCTCATTGACTATGCTCATCGAACAAAGTTCGATGTGCCAGACCTTTTGTCCTGACGCGCCAATGGCGCTGCGGACGGCCCGCCAAACGATTGGCGACGGCCGCTGGCCTGTATGGGTGCCACAAGCACCCGCAGCCGGAAAAGATCCAAAGACGTGTTCAAAACCAGCGAAAGAGAACCAAATAGCGCTATTCGCTATTCGCTACTCCCTATTCGCTCAAAACAAACCCAGCTTCTCAAAACATATAGTTGCGCTTTGCCGACCTGGTGGTTATGGCGGGGTGGCTGCACCCGTTCCCTTTCCGAACACGGCCGTGAAACGCCCCTGCGCCCATGGTACTTCGTCTTAAGACGCGGGAGAGTAGGTCGCTGCCAGGTCTGCAAAACGCAACTATGTAAAACAATCTTCTCATCACAAAAACGGCCCAAAGCCGAGACAAAAGGGCCGCTCACAAGCGGCCTTTTGTGTTAGAATACATAAGCAAATCCCACGGATTTGCGCTGGCGCGGGGTGGAGCAGCCCGGTAGCTCGTCAGGCTCATAACCTGAAGGCCGCAGGTTCAAATCCTGCCCCCGCAACCAAATACGACAAAGTCCGCCCCGTGCGGGCTTTGTCGTATCTGGTAACGGATCGAGGAGTTAACGCCTCTTCAGGGGCCCGCAAGAAGGCGTAGCCGACGCAGCGGGACAGAAAACTACAAATCCTGCCCCCGCAACCAAATCTTCCCATAAAAACAATACGCAAAAAGCCCGCCTCGTGCGGGCTTTTTGCGTTCCAGAAAAGAGCAATATCGCTGGCGCGAAGACTTCATCTTCGCTGGCGACGGTAGCTCCTCGTCCTGCGGACCATAACCTGAAGGGTGAGCGGTCGATCGGGCCCGCCCGATAAAACAGTCCAGTGGACTGTTTTAAGACCCGAACGGGGCAAAGCCTGAAACCGAAACCAAATCCCTCTTAAAGATCAGCATCTACCTTCTTATCGCTGGCGGAAAAAAGCTTCGCTAGTTCGAAAAGCGGTATTAGCCAAGCGCCGCGCTTCCCAGGTCGGTGGGGAGCTGGGGTTGGGAGGCTTACTCGAACCAAATGTTCCATAAATAAGGGTTGCACATCAGCGGCTTATCCTGGTTAAGGCGTCGCCGGTTCACGCCCCTTCAAGAGCATTAAACGGGCAGGCCTCGGCTGAGTCATACCGATTTGCAACGATTGATTCGAGTCTTTCTCGCAACACCTGAGCGGGAACTGTCATCTTGGACGGATTTGGCTGGATTAGAGCGATTCAGCTGCGGTATCCGTAAGACTGCGAAGCGATTTGCGCGAGCGGGACAGCTAGAGACAGCACGTCCGCATCTCCTAAAGCAGGACCTTGATGAACGCGGATATGATAGCCGCCTGGGCGGTGGAAAATGGATTCCATGCGATGGATTCCGGGAATTATCGTCGCCATGACAATGCAGGCGTGATCACGATCGAGATAAAGAGGATGTCATTCCTCCTCATCGATGAGAGGCAAGGATTGCAACCGCGCCTCATATCGCGGTTGTTCAAAGACATATCCCTCACAAGCGGGAGCGGCCGCTTGCAGGGTCTTCTTCTTGACCGCAATCCCAATCATTGAGCGCTCACGCTTCCCCAGCCCAGCCAATTCAGGTGGCCGATCATGGCTGACGGCGGTGAGCACCGTCGCAGACATTCAACACTTTCAATATTTCTTCTTGCGAACGATCTTGTTGCCGCGGGGTCCGCTCACGACCGGTGTTCGGTCGCTGTTTTCGGCAAGCAGGCTCCGCCAGCGTTCGAGGCGATCGACGCCCAGGGCACCGCTTGCGACAGCTGCCTGGACCGCGCACCCAGGTTCATGGGCATGGGTGCAATCGCGAAAGCGGCACAGCGGCGCCAGTTCAGTTATTTCAGCAAAGAGGGTGTCTATACCGTCGGCAACATCACTCACGTAAAGCGTTCTTATTCCCGGCGTATCGATGACCCAGCCGCCGCCTGAAATTGCATGCAGGGATCGCGCCGTGGTGGTGTGTCGGCCCTGCGCGTCATATTCGCGGATGGTGCCTGTCTTTTGCTTTGTGTCAGATTCAAGCCCGGTCATGGTGTTCACCAGCGTTGATTTTCCGACACCAGAAGATCCCACCAGCGCAACCGTCTGGCCAACGCCGCACCAGGGCCTTAACAGGGAAACGGCGTCCGCGGAGCGCCCATTCAAGGCAATGACAGGCAGATCGCGTTGCAAGGTCTCGGCTTGCGCCTGGAACATGCTGGCATCTTCCGCGGTGTCAGCCTTCGTCAGCACAATCACCGGATTGCTCCCGGCCTGGTTGGCCATGATCAGGTAACGTTCCAGCCGAGCAAGATTAAAATCGGCATTGCACGAGGTCACGATCAACAGGGTGTCGATGTTGGCGGCAACAAGTTGCTGGCCACGCCCGCCTTCCGGGCGTCGTTGAAAGACGCTTTTTCGGTCGAGACGTCTGATGAGCATGTCAGTCAGTGCATCGGCCAGAACCCAGTCGCCGACCGCGTAGTCACCAGTACTGGTATTGGATGGAAATTCCAGTCCGACCGGCCCGGTGACATCGATTGCCTCGATGCGTGCCCGGTGAACCGAAGCGACGCGTCGGGGGATCAAGTCCGCTTCGCTGGGCTGGACCTGATCCGCGAAGAATTCAGACCACCCAAGCAGTTCCAGCGGTGAAGAAAGTTGGGAGCTGGTCAAATCTTGTTCCATTTTCAGTACGGCTGCCACAAAGGGTTTTTGAATGATCTTCCGTGGCTTTCGCCTAGCTGCGTGGATGATCCCGTTTTGGCAACGAGGTTGCGTAAGCAGCAGCTTCGCCGGGGTAGGGGAAATCGTCCCCGAGCTGACGGTCGCCATCGTAGACTTTGAAGGCAGGCCCTTCAACTTCAACGATCTTATAGCCATTCACGTATTCGATTTTCGGTGTTTTCCAGCCCATCAAAAGCTCTCCAGTCCGGTCCGAGGTTCTCTCTGAAGATGATGCCAAGACCTCATACTCGGCGACCTATGACCTATCAGGTGCTTCACGATTAGCCAACGCCGGTTCGATCCCGCTCAAGGCTGTCGTTCATCTGCAAATTCGACAAAGAGCCACCGCCAGGCTGGTTTACACGTGATCAATGGCGCACGATGGCGATCTCCCCCGACCAGAACGCGGGACAATCTCGCAAGGCTTAGGGAAAACACCATGCATGCCGCTACGACGTGCTCGTGTGGCCCTTGCGCTGAACCAATCGAGCGGCCGGAAACCGGCAGAGCAATCCGTCACCCGTTGACGCTGCGAGCAGTCGCAGCGCTACCGCCGCCGGCGGCCCGGCGCGTGGCAAGCGCCTTTGCCGAAAAGAACGCGTAAATGACCAGCGGAAGGCAGACGAGATAGGATATACGGATGCCAGCATGTTCGGCAATGAGACCGAGGAGCGGCGGCGCCAGGAAGAAAACGACGAAGCTCATCTGGCCGAGGGCGGCGACGTTGAGATGCGCCGCGCGATCTGTGCGCTGGGCCGCCGCCGAGACGGCCAGAGGATAGACCGCGCTGCAGCCGGCGCCCATCAAGGCAAAGCCCGCCAGCGCGACATAGGGATGCGGCGCCCCCGACACGGCGCAGATGCCGATAGCCGAAAGAACAAGCAAGATCGTGGCGACGGCCCGCGCGCCAAACCGATCGACCAGCGGATCGACGAACAGGCGCGCCAGCGCCATACAGAGGGTAAAGAGCGTCAATCCCAGTCCGCCAATGAAGGGCTCGACCGAAAACACATCGCGCATATAGATCGCCGACCAGTCGATCCCGGCACCCTCGACGAGAAAGGCGGCGATGCCGATCACGCAGAGCGGCATTAGGCCCCAGGTGGGCAGCGCTACCAGCGGTGCCTTACCTTCATGCAACGCGATCCGCGCCGGCGCACTCCGCATGCCGGAAATCGCCCAGATGCCGATGACAAGAACCGCGACAAAGGTCACGGCGAGATGGAGTTCCATCGAAATGCCGGCTTGGCGGACGACTGAGGAGACAAGCGCCGTGACGAAGAAGCCGAGACTCCAGAAACCATGCGCCCTGTTCATCACGCCGCGCCCTAGCTGCGCTTCGATGCGGTCGATCTCAACATTGAGATTGATCTCCAGCGCCCCGGCGAGCAGCCCTTCGATGAAGAGCACACAGAACACGACCGGCGCCGCACCGATCCACGGCACCAGCGATAGCAGCGCAGCCGTGCCGAGAACAGTAATGAACGCCGTCGTCCGCGCGCCGAGCCGGGCGATCAAGGGCGAAGATAAAGTCAACGAAATCAGGGCGCCGATCGCAGCCCCTATCAGCGTTAACCCAAGCTCGGACTTATTGACGCCAAGCGCAACCTGCAAATCCGGCATCCTCGACAGCAGCGCCCCCAGCGACACAGCGAAGAGAAAGAAGCAGACATAGATCCGCTGCTGCGGCGCGATTTTCATGATGCAACTCCGGGGATTGACGCGTCGAAGCAAAACACGCGCGCATGGACCGGTGATGTCTATCTCACAGGGCCTAAGATCGAAACTTGTTTTTGAGGGAATGCTTCGGAGAAGGTGATCTTGGGGACCGGCGCGATTTGCCTAGCCGCGGTGACGTGCGCGTGCCGTTTGATCAAGCTTGCAAACTGCGCCGCCGCGATTCTGAACGCGAGCTTCCCTTCGCCGGCAGATACAGTTCCGTCACTTGAGATTACAGATCGCTTTCTGCATCAACAAGGTTGAACTCTGCGCCGCCGAGCCGCCAGCCCCAGAGAATCCACCAATGTCCCCGTCGTCATTCCCATGGTGGTTTGCCGCGAACGCCAGGATCGCCTGCTTACCGCTCTTGAACCTTGCCTTCCCGTTCAACGCAACCTATATTCTGTTCAACACAGGAGAATCTCATGGGTACCCAACCACGAACTGCTGCGGAACGCGAAGCGAAAGTCGCGTTGGCCCGCAATAAGCTCGTACTCGAGCAAGCGAAGGCGGTCGGTCTCCTTGGCACGGCGAAGAATACCCGCTTGTCGGGGCGAGTGCCGTCGGAGTTGATCGAGGCAGCCAAGAAGCGTGCCCATGTTACCTCCGACACCGAGCTGCTGGAATTGGCGCTTTCTCGGCTGGCTCTCGAAGACGACTTTGGCGCGCGTCTGGTGGGCCGCAAGGGCCGCATCCCGACGGACATCGATGTTGGGATTTGATCTCTCTGAAACCCTCCGATCACTAAAGCCCCAGAAGCACGTCGGGACGCTTGAGCGCAGGCCCGACGAAGACCTTCCTTGGGTTGCTGACCAACCGGCAATCGGAGGGCCTCTGTTCCTGGATACCAGCGTCTATCTGGATGTGCTTCAAGGGCGCTCGCCGATGGAGGTCGATAGGCTGATTACGTATCGCCTATGCCACCATTCGGCGGTCTGCCTGTCTGAGCTGACCCATGCCTTCGGCCGACTGGACCCCAAGCACGCCTCTACAAAGGCGGTGCTCGAAACGGTCGCGGCGACGATCGAAGACATTCCGGAACACCGACTTCACGCCCCAGAGGCAGCCATCTGGGGACATGCCGGCGTGTTGGCGGGTCTGCTCTTTCGCTTGAGCAACCTGCCAAAGGGGGAGGGACATGAGCGCCGCTTCGTCAATGACGCCATGGTTTTCTTGCAGGCACGGCAGCTGGGTGCGAGCGTGCTGACTGGCAATGTTCGCGACTTTGATTTCCTCTCACAGATCATACCGACCGGTCGGGTCATCCTCTATCGAGCCCCAGTGGAGGCGCGATCATCATGAACGCCGAACTCTCACCCTCGGTCGCCGGAGCGGACGATCAATCATCGCTCGCTTCAAGCTTGCCAGTTCCAGAGGGACATTCAATTCGCTTGGGGGCCGGGATCCTGCCAACGAGCGCCGTAAAGCTGCCACGCCACCGAAACAGCTCCCCGGATATCGGCCGGATTTGAGCTGGCCGCAGGCGATATCCTGATCATATTGGCCTATTTGCCTCCCACAAGACACACTTCGCCCGTCGATCCGATCAATTTCGGAAGACGAATGATGTTGTAGGCGGCAAGGGCGAAAGTGAAGACCGCCTTCACCTTGTCCAGTCCGCGCACCTTGAGCTGTGAGAGACCGCCGGTCGTCTTGACCCAGCCAAAGACTTCCTCGATCCGCTTGCGGCAACGCAGGCTGATCGCATAGCCGGCGCTTTGCGCCACCTGCGGCGGCACCGCCGTCTTGCGCACCTTGCCCGTCTTGATCACCGTCCCGTTGATCGCCACATGCGGCACGATCTTGCGCGCCTTCAACTCTTCGACAAAGGCTTCCACGTCGTAGGCCTTGTCGGCACCCAACGTCACCCCTTCGCCGAGACCCTCGCTCAGTTTGGTGGCCGCCTCCCGCTCGGCCGTGCCGGTGGCATGCGTCACCGTACCGTCGACCACAAGTCCATTGCGGTTCTCCATCAGCGCATGCCCCAGACAGGCCAGCCGGCTCTCCTGGCCCTTGCTCTTACGATAGAGCCGGGCATCCGGGTCGGTGGTCGAGGCGTGCGTCTCGTTCGAGCGCTTCTCCTTGCGGAAGTCACGCTCGCCATTGCGCCCGCCCTCCGGTGGCTCGCCATGGTCGTCACCTGAGCCATCCTTGGCGCGAAAGCTCTTCATCGAGGCGAATGCCTTCAGCATCGCTCCCAAAAACCCGAGGGTTTTGCAGCAGCCTGCTAGATCTGCTGCCCGCGCGAATTTGCGACAGTTTGCGACAAATTCCCCATGCAGCGGCACAGTTGTGCGACAGCGATGAGCTATTCCTGGCGAGTAACCGCCGCGTCCAGACATTGGTTTGAAAGTCCAGGAGGAGAGCATAAATGGCAGAGCAAAGTCCCGCAGATTCTCAAGGCGTTGGTGTGACGCGTCGAGCCGTCCTTGGCACCGGTGCCGGCGTTGCAGTCGCTACGATGCTTCCACTGCAATCCGCTGCCGCCCAGGAAATTTCCGTTTCGAATGAAACGGGCACAACTCTCTTCGTTTCGACGACGGTGAATGGACGGGCCGTCGCTCTTGATATTGACTCACGCGCATCGCTTCTTGACCTGCTGCGCGAGCGCGTGGGCTTCTCGGGAACAAAAAAAGGCTGCGATCATGGCCAGTGCGGTGCATGCACGGTGCACCTCGACGGCCGAACCGTAGTGTCCTGTCTGACGCTTGCGGCGAAGGTGGACGGACGTCAGGTGATGACCATCGAAGGGCTGGCCGACGGAGATACACTTCATCCGATGCAGACCGCCTTCATCGATCACGATGCATTGCAGTGCGGATACTGCACGCCGGGCCAGATCATGTCCGCCGTCGCATGCGTTCGACACGGCCATGCAACGGACAAAGCCTCGATCCGCGAATTCATGAGTGGAAACATCTGTCGTTGCGGTGCGTATGCCGGAATCGTCGCTGCCATCGAAGATGTGGCAGCCAATTCGAAGGAGGGCTGAAGATGCGAGCTATCGATTACACCCGGGCGGACAGCCTCGAAGCAGCCGTCGAAGCCTTTGCTGCGGTCGGCCTAGACGCGCGCTACATCGCCGGCGGCACAACGCTCTATGATCTGATGAAGCTCGGCGTGGAGCGGCCAGCGCATCTTATCGACGTTACCGGCATCATGGGCCTCGACACGATCGACACCGACGGCGACGTACTGCGGTTCGGTGCCTTGGCGCTGATGAGCGACGTTGCTTACACGCCGGCAGTGCAGGAAGGATATCCCATCCTGTCTGAGAGCTTGCTGAAAGCAGCCTCGCAGCAGCTGCGCAATATGGCCACAGTTGGCGGCAACCTGCTTCAGCGAACCCGCTGTCCCTATTTCCGCAACGGCGCCGGGTCACTGTCTACAGTCGGCGTGTACCCCTGCAACAAGCGTGTCCCCGGTTCCGGTTGCGCGGCAATCGGCGGATTGGACCGAGGCCATGCGATCCTTGGCGTGAGTGACGCGTGTATCGCGGTCTCACCAGGAGACTGGCCAGTGGCATTGACGGCGATGGGCGCATCGGTCGAAATTCATGGACCCGCAGGAACGCGCACTGTTCCGATTTCGGACTTCTACAGGCTGCCCGGCGATACGCCACATCTGGAATTCAATATAGCCCCAGCCGAATTGATCACGGCCATTACCGTCCCGAAAGCGCCAAGCCGTTCCTCGACTTATCACAAGATCCGCGATCGGGAGAGTTTTGCGTTCGCGGTGGCATCCGCCGCAGTCGTGGTTGAAATGGAAGGAGCCAATGTCCGAACGGCGCGCATTGCACTTGGCGGGGTCGCAACGATTCCATGGCGAGCGCAGAGTGCCGAAGAGACGCTGCGCGGCAAGCAATTGACGCCCGAGTTCGCACTTGAAGCCGGCCGGGCCGCATTCAAGGATGCGCGTCCGGGCCAGCACAACGCCTTCAAGTCCGATCTGGGGGCCCGGGTTGTTGCCGATGCCTTGATGATTGCCGCGGAAAGGAGCGCGTGATGCCGTCACAAACCTTCTCAGAAATCGCCCGCGTCGACGCCAGGGATAAGGTACAGGGCCGCACGACGTACGCAGCCGATATCAGGCTGCCCGGCATGCTGCATGCGATGCTGGCCCCTGCCACCATTGCGAAAGGCAAAGTCACAAAAGTTGACGTCACCGCCGCGACCAAAATCCCCGGTGTCGTTCATGTCCTGTCCATCGGCGATTTTCCCTCACTTCGTCCACAAATATCGTTTCGTGGGCAGCCAATCGCATTGGTTGTCGCTGAGACGATCGAGGCCGCGATCGAGGGTGCTGAAGCCGTGTCTGCTGGCTACGAAGCGGCGCCATTCCTACCCTTGATGACCAGCCCCGGTGCTCAACGCGTTCCAGCAGAAGGGTTCAGTACAGGCGACGTCGACAAAGCGTTTCAAAATGCAGCCGTTATCGTTGAGGGCACTTTCGAGACGCCAACCCAGCACCACAATGCCATGGAATTGTTCGGGACGGTCGCGGAATGGTCTAACGGGCGACTGACGGTCCATGAGGGTTGTCAAAATATTGAAGCGGCGAAGGGCGCACTCGTTAAGGCCTTAGGCCTTGCTCCGGACCAGGTTGCGGTCAAATCCGAACATGTCGGAGGTGGGTTCGGGCAGAAATCTCCTCCCAAGCTTCAATCCGCGTTGGTTGCCCAGGCTGCCAGGCTCACAGGGCGGCCGGTTAAGCTGGTCACACCGCGTGGGCAGTTGTTCCATATCGCCAACTACCGGCCGCGCAGTATTCACAATATCCGTCTCGCCGCCGACACGCAGGGCCGCCTGGACGCCATCCTCTATGATGTGGTGCAAGAAAATATCCCTGACGGCGGATTCCGCTCAAGCGGTTACCATGAGGATATCGCACGTCTTTATGCCATCGAAAATTTTCGAGCGACGGCCGGCGATATCCATATCGACCGCCAGATGCCACGACACACCCGCGGGACGCATCCGTTCCCTGCCGGGTTTGCGCTGGAGAGCCTGATCGACGAGATGGCTTACAAGCTCGGCAAAGATCCGGTTCAACTTCGTCTCGAGCATGAAGCAAAGAACGACATCATCGCTGGGCAGTCGCTGTCGCCGCATTTCCTGAATGACTGCCTGCGGGAAGGTGCAAGGCGCTTCGGCTGGAGCCGGCGAACACCTGAACCGGGATCGATGCGACTGGACGACGGCACGATGGTCGGATACGGCGTCGCATGCGGGATTTTCGGGGCGTCGGGGTCAGCTGCCGAGACGACACTGCGGGTACGTGCGGACGGCACGACACGTGTGATTTCGTCCGGGCATGAAATGGGCCAGGGTATCCGGACTGCGGTCGCAAACACGATCATCCAGGGACTCGACATCAACCCCGATCGTCTGGAGATTTTGCTTGGGGATACGACTGTCGGTCCGCAGATGATGACCGTTGGCGAGCGTGGCACGGCCAGCATCATCCCTGTCACGGCGAAGGCCGTCACCGCATTGCGCGCCCGCTTTGATGAGCTTGCGGGACCGAACCCGCCGGCGGGCAATTTGCATGAGCAACTGGCGCGCCTGAAACGTCCCCAGATCGAAGTGGTGGTTTCGGAGCTCGCGCCCGGGCAGGATGCCTCCGCTCTTGAAGCCTTTCGAACCGGGGGTCGTGCAGGTGCGGGCCCTGAATACCCGGGTTTCACATCAATGAGTTACATCGCTCAGTTCGTCGAAATTCATATCGAACCCAGAACGGGCCGCATCCGTATGCCGCGGGTGGTCAGCATTGCCGATGTCGGCCGGGTCGTCAGTCCGGTGACCGCTCGTGGACAGATGTATGGCGGCGTTGTCTGGGGGTTCAGCACGGCGCTTCGCGAGGAGACAGACGTCGATCCGCGTTTTGCCGGCTACCTCAATGCTGATCTCGCCGACTACATGATGGCGGTTAATGCCGACATCGGTGACGTCGACGTTGGCTTCATCGACAAACCGGACACGATGGTCAACTCGGTCGGCGTCAAGGGAATGGGCGAGCTCGTCATGCTTGGCACCGCTCCTGCGATAGCCAATGCGATTTATCACGCGACGGGCAAGCGCGTCAGAAAGCTGCCGATCCGCATCGAAGATGTCCTTTGAAGAAAGTCGGCGGCCAAGCGCTGCGTCATGCGGGTCCAAATGACTAGTTTGTATTGGTCGACGGATCGCCTCTGTCGTTGTGGCGCTCCCATGTAGAAACTTGTCCCATGGCGGCATGCGCCGGCGGATCCGTCTAATGATCGAAGCAGGCACCCGCATGCTACGGGCATTGGTCATGATCTGCGCACGGCGCCGACGCGGCTGAAACTGCGCGTGGAGCGGATGGGGGAAAGCGGTCAGAAGGACGCCTGCTCTCCGATATCGATCGGATTGAGAGCCTGCTCGTCGAGAACCTGAATTATCCTCGAAACGACTATGCGACAGAGACAGTCGAGCTCGTCGACGTCGCGGGCATCTTGCAAACGGCCTGCAGCGAATTCGCCGTATCGGTCACGTCGTCCGATACACCGAGCCAAACAGGCTTCCTGCCAGATGCCGGCCACTTTCCATTGCACGCGCGGTCACCAATTTTACGACAACGCTGTTGAGTTCACAGCCCTGGTCCCATAGTGATCCGGGCAAGCGAAAGGGAGGCGTTCGATCCCGAGGCGGCCATTTGAGATCCTTTTAGGACATGTGAGAAAATGGGTTTGGCCGAACCGCTGTGAAACTTTGATACACTTTTTTCGATGCGAACCGCGCTCTCTTCTGTAAAAATAGCTCAAGAGGTTATGCAGATGCAGAATTCATCGCATGTCGTGGTTGTCGACGATCACAGCGATATCCGGGATCTGGTTCGACAGTATCTCGAGCAGCAAGGCTACAAGGTGAGCGTGGCAGAAAGCGGCGCGGCCCTTCGACGCCTGCTCGAGCGCGAGCGCCAGGTGGTGGACCTGATCATCCTCGATGTCATGATGCCGGGCGAGGACGGGTTGAGCGTGTGCCGTCAGGTGCGTGCCGCGACTGACATCCCGATTATTTTCCTGACCGCATTGGTCGAAGATACCGATCGTATCATCGGACTGGAACTTGGCGCTGACGACTACGTCGTGAAACCATTCAACCCCCGCGAACTCCTGGCTCGCATCAGAGCGGTGCTTCGGCGTGCGAGCAATCCGCTGACACAGCAGCGCATGACACAGCAGCAACGGGCCGTCCGCATCGGCCAGTGGCGCGTCAACATGGGACGTCAGGAAATTTCCGGTAGCGACGGCGTTGGAATACCCTTGAGCACTGCCGAATTCCGTCTGCTGAAAGTCTTCATCGAAAGGCCCGGCCTGATCCTGAGCCGCGAACAGCTGCTTGATCTGACCGTCGGCAGGACGGCCGACATCTTCGATCGCAGCATCGACAATCAGGTGAGCCGGCTGCGCAAGAAAATCGAAGAGAATCCTAAAAATCCGTCGATCATCAAGACGCATTGGGGCGGCGGCTACAGCTTGGCTGCCGAGGTGGCGTTCGAATGAACCGTCTCTGGAACAGAAGCCTGGCGACGCAACTTATTGCGTTTACGCTTGCGGCTTTGATCATTTCCCAGGCGCTGACGTTTCTGATTTCCTGGAAGGAGCATTCCAAAGCGCTCGACGCTGCAGCCAAGAGCGAATTTCTCAGTCGAGCGCGCACGCTGACCCGACTGGTGGAAACCGTACCGCCCGAATATCAAAAGCAGGCTCTGCTTGCGAGCGAGACGAGGGACTCGCGCTTTTGGGTGACCGATCGTGAAGCCGAAGACCCCGCCGCCTGGCGCCTGACGGCTGCTGCCGAGTTTTCCCGACCTCTGGAAAACTTCGTGGACCTCGTCAGGATCTTTCAAGACGGTTCAGCCAAGACGCAGATCCCTGATCCGAAGAGAGTCGCAGCGTCAAACGCCGGTGAGGGGTGGCGCGTCCCGATGCAGAGCCTCTGGGCTCTCCCGCAGCCGATCAAATATGTCTATTTCGACGGCTCGCGGGGCTATGGCCTTGTCATCAAGGTCGATGACAGAACCTGGCTGAACGCCGCATTCTATATGCGACAGACCGGAGGCTGGTGGACCTCCACGTCGCTCGCCTCACTCAGCCTGACGGCACTCATCCTGGCTTTGCTCGGCGTGTTTTTCGCCAGTCGCATATCAAGGCCGTTGCGACATCTTGCGACCTCGGCCGAAGCCTTGGGGCGGGGAGAAAACCTGCCGCCGCTTTCGGAAGAAGGACCGGAAGAGGTCCGGCGCACCGCCGAAGCCTTCAACAAGATGCAAGGTCGGCTGCACCGTTTCCTTGAAGACAGAACGAAGATGCTGGCCGCGATCGGTCACGATCTGCGAACGCCCCTGACGACCTTGAGACTGAGGACAGAATTCGTGCAGGATCAGGAGATCCAGCGAAAAATGCTGTCGACGATCGATGAACTTCAGGGCATGACCGAGGCCGCGATTTCTTTTGCGCGTGGCGAATCGACGGAAGAGGAACGCGCGACATCGATCTGGAAGCGCTGGTTGGAAGCATCTGTGATGACCAGTCCGATCTTGGCAAGCCTGTCAGTTTTGTCGAAGGCGTGAAAATGACCTATCGCTGCCGGCCAGATGGTCTCAGACGCGCGGTGCGAAATCTCGTTGAAAACGCCGTGCGCTATGGCGGAGAGGCACAGGTCTTCATCCGGCACACGGCTGCGACCATCGACATCGTCGTCGAAGACCGCGGTCCAGGCATTCCCGACCTTATGAAGGAAAAGGTGTTCACGCCGTTTTTCCGGCTCGAGGCTTCGCGCAACCGCGACACCGGCGGGATTGGACTTGGACTGTCGATTGCGCGTGCTGCAGCAAGGCAGCATGGCGGTGACATTTCCTTCCTAACAGGAGACGGCGGTATGCAGGCCGTTCTTTCTCTGCCACGCGATGGCCGTGTGGAAACGCTGGCTGTCCCCAAGGGGCGCGACTGGAAATCCCTGCGCGGGTCGATTGGGCTCCGTGCCCCGAACCTTGCTGAGAAGCCGACAAAGCCGCGGACGCAACATTAAATTCCGGTGCCGTTGCGCCCCCAGCGCCTTATCCTCGGCATCCGGCAGCCACCATCCACGCTCATGCATATCGATCGAAAGTGCACCTTTGACAGCTATTTTCGTAGCGGTCCCGCGTTCTCTCGGCTCATGCTGCGACACTTGATTACATTTTGACTCGTCTGCGGCAAAGCTCTGCGACAAGGCCGAATTACCTTCCCCTCATCAAGCACAAGGCGCGAACAACACGCGTCTTTCAATCGTCCCGTCGACGATCGTCGGGTGGCTGCCCTGCGCTTCAAGCGCATCGGTTCAGACCACGGTCCGATCGCCCGATGCGGAAACAACATGGAAAGGAAAGGTCATGGCAGACCACGGCTACCGGCTCGAACAACACAGCATTTCGGCGATCGCCAAAGGAGTGTTGGCCGACATCATTCTATTTGCGTCGATCATCTCATTGACGGCCTTCATGAGCCTGACGGGCAACTGATGGTGGTTGATACACTTGGTTACAGTTTTAGTCGCGTTCGGCACACCCGTGCGACAGAGCCGGCTTAAGTTCCCGCCGATCGCGCGATTCTGGTGAGGCGCAAAAGGGCGCCCCGCCTCGCGGGACGACCGTTTACAGCCGCGCAAAGGTGCCTGATGATGCGAGCCAAATGCTTTCCGCCCGTCATTGCAGCCATGATTTTTAGCCTCTCAGCCTTGCTTTCAAGTTGCAACGCTGACGTGGCGGCACAGGGGCGGCCAGCTCGTTCGAAACCTGAAGTCAGCGCGCAGACCTTGCACCGGCAGCCGGTGCCCCTGACGACAGAATTGGCGGGTCGTACCGGTGCGCAGATGGTTTCGGAGGTCCGCCCGCGCGTGTCCGGCATCATTCTCAGGCAAAGTTTCGATGAGGGCGGCTTGGTAAAAGCCGGAGACGTCCTTTACGAACTTGACCCCATGCCGTTTGAGGCCTCCTACCGCAATGCCGAGGCTGCTGTGCAGCGAGCCGAAAGTGCCCTTCCGAGCGCCCGAGCGCGCTCGCAGCGCTATGAGAGCCTGAGTGCGAGCAGTGTCGTCAGCCGCCAGGATTTCGATGAGGCACGAACACAGATGCTGCAGGCCGAGGCGGACGTCGCCGCTGCCAGGGCAGCTCTTGAAACCGCCCGCATCGAACTCGAATATGCCAAGGTCCGCGCCCCGATCAGCGGGCGTGTGGACGCTTCAAATGTCACCGAGGGTGCGCTGGTTACCGAAGATCAGGCGTCGCCAATGACGACGATCCGCCAGACGGACATCATCAATGTCGACCTTGTGCGCTCGAGCGCCAGCCTTCTCGCGCTCAACAAGGCGCTCGCGTCGCAGGATATCAAGCCACAGGAAGGCTCGGTGACCGTCGAACTCCGGCTCGAGGACGGCAGCAAATACCGCCATCCCGGAAAGTTGCAGTTCCGCAACGGCGCCGTATCGCAAACGACCGGCATGGTTCTGATGCGCGCCGTCTTCCCCAATCCGGAAGGCGCGCTCCTGCCCGGGATGTATGTGCGGGCACTCGTTGAAGACGGCTATGTCGAAGATGGCGTGCTCATTCCGCAGCGCGCGGTCTCGCGCAATAGCCGCGGAGAGGCCACGGCGCGTTTCATCAGCGCCGACGGGAAGATCGAGGAACGTGTTCTGGCCGTCGAGCGCGGCATCGGCAACAATTGGTTGGTGACCGCTGGCGTCGGGGAGGGTGATCGTGTCGTCGTCGAGGGCCTCCAGAGGGCGGCGATCGGCGAAGAGGTCCAAGTCACCGCAGTGACCGTCGATAACGAGACGGGGGAGTTCGTTGCCGTCGCCGAGGCGGGTCGGCCATCTGCAGGAAAACCCGCAGAGGTTTCCGCGCGGTTGCCTGACGCCGTAACGCGGTGAGGCGGCGCCATGTCGCGTTTCTTCATCAGCCGCCCGATCTTCGCATGGGTGCTTGCAATCGCCGTCATGATGACAGGCGCGATCGCAATCACGACCTTGTCCATATCGCAGTATCCGCAGATTGCTCCCACATCGGTTCGCATCACCGCCAATTATCCGGGCGCCGACGCGAAGACCGTCGAGGACTCGGTGACTAAGGTGATCGAGCAGGGCATGACGGGCATCGAAAATCTGGACTATGTGTCCTCGAACTCATCCTCCACCGGCGAGGCGTCGATCACATTGACCTTTACGAGCGCCGCCGACCCCGATGTCGCACAGATGCAGGTCCAGAACAATCTCCAGCTCGTCCAGGCACGTTTGCCGAGCGCGGTCCAGGACACGGGGCTGACGGTATCGAAGTCGACGTCCAGTTTCTTCCTGATCGCCTCCTTCCTGTCTGAGGACGACAGTCTGTCCGGAACGGATATCGCCGACTTTGTCGACAGCTCCCTCATGGACTCGTTGCGGCGCGTGCCAGGCATTGGCGAGGTGCAACTGCTTGGCTCCTCCCGCTATGCCATGCGCATCTGGCTTGACCCCGACCGGCTCGCCCAGCATGGGCTTATGGTCACTGATGTGACGCAAGCGATCAGAGCGCAAAACACGCAGGTGTCCGCCGGTCAATTCGGGGCTCTGCCGCAGCGGCGGGGCCAACAGCTCAATGCCACCGTGACTGCGGGAAGCCGTCTCCAGAGCAAGGAGCAGTTCGAGGCAATCATCCTCGCGCGCGCTTCCGATGGCTCGGTCGTGACATTGAATGACGTTGCTGAGGTCGAACTTGGCTCCGAGAGTTATACCACGAGCGGAACCTATAGCGGTCATCCCTCCGCAGGCGTCGGCTTCCGCCTGGCGGCCGGCGCAAATGCGCTTGAAGCTGCAGAGGCGGTGCGCGCCGAGATCGAAAGCTACAGAGGTAGCTTCCCTCCAGGCGTAGAGGTTAAATATCCCCTCGACACGTCTCCTTTCGTGCGCCTGTCGATCGAGAGCGTCGTGGTGACATTGATCGAGGCTGTCATCCTCGTCTTCATCGTCATGTTCGTTTTCCTGCAGAACCTGCGCGCGACAATCATCCCGACGCTTGCGGTACCTGTGGTGCTGTTGGGGACCTTTGCTATCATGGCTGTGTTCGGATACTCGATCAACACACTCACCATGTTCGGCATCGTTCTTGCGATCGGCCTTCTCGTTGATGACGCGATCGTCGTCGTCGAGAATGTCGAGCGGGTCATGGAAGAAGAGGGGCTCGGGCCGCGCGAGGCGACCTTGAAGTCCATGGGTGAAATCAGCGGCGCCCTGATCGGTATCACGACCGTGCTGTCGGCGGTTTTCATCCCCATGGCCTTCTTCTCTGGTTCTGTTGGAATCATCTACCGGCAGTTCTCGATCACTATCGTCTCGGCAATGGTGCTTTCCGTGCTGGTGGCCCTGGTTTTCACGCCGGCGCTCTGCGCCACGATCCTCAGACCGCCCGGATCCGGATCCGAAAAGGCCGCGCCGTTTCGCTGGTTCAATGCCGGCTTCCAGAGGTTCACCGCACTTTACCAGCGCGCCACGCTTTCGATCATCCGCCGGATCGGCGTGGCGCTCGTCCTGTTTGCGGCGCTATCGGGCGCGACCGTCCTGCTTTTCGCGAGGTTGCCGACCGCTTTTCTGCCAGAGGAGGACCAAGGCAGACTGATGACCTCTATCCAGCTTCCGCCGGGAGCGACGGCTGACCGGACGCGGCGGGTGCTGGACCAGGTGCTCGAATACTACCTGACCAGCGAGGCAAGCTACGTCGACGGCGTATTCGGCGCTACCGGCTTCAGCTTCGGTGGCCAAGGTCAAAATGTTGCGACAGTGTTCGTCGCTTTGAAGGATTTCGATCAGCGCTCGGCACCCGAAGCCTCTGCGCAGGCGATTGCCGGACGTGCGATGGCAGCCTTCGGCGCAATTCGCGATGCGCGTGTCATTGCCTTGTCGCCACCCGCCCTGCCGGGCTTCGGAAACAATAGCGGCTTCGATTTCTTCCTGCGTGACACCGGTGGCGCCGGGCATGAGGCGCTGATGGCGGCTCGTAACCAATTTCTGAGGACAGCTGCGGCGAATGAGAGGTTGTCGGGCACCAGGCCGAACGGCCAGGAGGATACACCGCAATACTCCGTTTCGATCGACCGCGGGTGGGCGAGCGCGCTCGGCATTACGCTTTCCGATATCGATGCGACGCTGTCGACGGCTTGGGGAGGCAGCTATGTGAACGACTTCGTCGACCGCGGGCGGGTCAAACGTGTCTATGTTCAGTCAGATGCGTCTTTTCGCATGCAGCCTGCCGATTTCGACCGCTGGCATGTCCGCAACGATCGCGGGGAGATGGTGCCGATTTCGGTCTTCTCGACAGGACGGTGGGATTACGGCTCGCCACGGCTTGAGCGATACAATGGCGTGTCAGCGGTACAGCTTCAGGGCGCGGCTGCCGTAGGAATAAGCTCAGGTCAGGCAATGGCGGAGATCGACCGTATGGTGGGAGAGCTGCCTGCGGGTTTTTCGCACCAATGGACGAGCCTTTCGGCTCAGGAACGGCTTTCCGGCAATCAGGCCGCATACCTCTACGCCATTTCCGTCGTGGTCGTCTTCCTGGCGCTTGCGGCGCTCTACGAGAGCTGGACGGTGCCATTCTCCGTCATGCTTGCCATTCCCGTCGGGGTCTTCGGGGCTCTGGTTGCGGCAAACACTTTCGGACAGGCCAATGACGTCTATTTCAAGGTCGGGCTTTTGACGACGATCGGTCTTGCGGCGAAGAACGCCATCCTGATCGTGGAATTTGCCATTACCGAGGAAGCCGGCGGGAAGGGATTGGTGGAGGCGACGCTTGAGGCCGCGCGCCAGCGGTTGCGGCCGATCCTGATGACATCCTTCGCTTTCATCCTTGGCGTCCTCCCGCTCGCCATCGCCGACGGCGCGGGTTCCGGTTCCCAAAACTCGATCGGTATAGGTGTCATGGGCGGCATGATATCGGCGACGGTCCTCGGCATATTCTTCATCCCCATGCTCTTCATCGTGACCCGGCGATTGTTCAGCCGCGGACCGCATCCCAAGCCTTACGCGGATGCGGGAGTAAGCGCTCCCGCCGAATAGGAGAGCATATCGACCGTCGGCGAGCGGCGCCCGCGAAGCCGCACTCTTCGACTTTCTTGAATACGCTTCGCCAGATAAGGGTCACGAACATGCAGATGGCATTTCTCCACGGCGCGGCACCGCAGCTGCTCAGCGTTTTGCGCATCATCGCCGCGACATCATTCTTCACGCATGGAATGATGAAATTGTTCGGTTGGCCGGCGCCGTTCGAATATCCGCTGAATGCGCTGCTTCTGGCGGCCGGCTTTCTTGAAGTCATCGGTGGTGTGCTTCTGGTGATTGGTCTGTTTTCTCGCCAGGTCGCTTTCCTGCTCTCCGGCCAGATGGCCTTTGCTTATTTTATTGGACACGGCTCACAAGGCTTCATTCCCGCCCTCAACGGAGGGGAGACCGCAATGTTGTTCTGCTTCCTCTTCCTCTACATCGCCGCCGCCGGCCCGGGACCATGGAGCCTCGACGAGGTGGCTTCGAAGGCGCCTCCCGTGCAGCAGGCAGGTCCGTCTAACTGACTTTTGCGGGCGAGGTGGCGCTTGATTTATGTCATCGACGGTCCGCTAAGGTTCTCCACGGGCGAGCGCGCCCTCCGCGGATGTGCGACAGATTGATACAAAGTGCGCGATCACTGACAAATCCATCAGACAAGTTCGCGCTAGATTTCGGTCGGACCGGTTCCTTCATCCCCCACAACCAAAGGACCGGGTTCTGGCCTGCTGCCGGTTTATCGGACACGAGGTTAAGCTAATCCCACCTTTGTTTCAAAGTCATTGGGGCTGAGATAGCCCAGTGTCGAGTGGCGACGCTTCGGGTTGTAGAAGCGCTCGATGTAATCGAACACATCGGCTCTGGCGTCATTCCTCGTGCGATAAACCTTCCGTGCCGTTCTCTCCGTTTTCAGTGAGGAGAAGAAGCTCTCCATTGCAGCGTTGTCCCAGACATTTCCAGAGCGGCTCATCGAGCAGGTGATGCCGTGATCTCCCATGAGGCGCTGGAACTGCTCGCTG
The DNA here is from genome assembly GCF_001679785.1 of Rhizobium leguminosarum. NCBI lineage: Bacteria > Pseudomonadati > Pseudomonadota > Alphaproteobacteria > Hyphomicrobiales > Rhizobiaceae > Rhizobium > Rhizobium leguminosarum. The sequence goes on along the minus strand of NZ_CP016286.1, from coordinate 3,132,797 downwards.
GTATATTGGCTGCCCTGGTCGGAGTGATGCAGCAGAGCATCTGGTTTTCCTCGACGCCATATCGCCATGATCAGCGCATCTGTGACGAGTTGGGCTGTCATGTTGGCATTCATCGACCAGCCGACGACACGGCGTGAGAACAGGTCGATGACGGCTGCGACATACAGCCAGCCTTCCGCGGTCCAGATATAGGTGAAGTCAGCCACCCATTTCTGGTTCGGACGGTCTGCCACGAACTGGCGGTCCAGCACGTTAGGCATGATGACGGCACGGTCACCGGCATCCTTTGGCAAGCCACGCCGCCTCGGTCTTGCCCTGAGCGCATTCAAGCGCATCAGCCGCTCAATACGATGGAGGCCACAGGATAACCCTTCCTCCAGCACATCGTGCCAGACCCGTCGGGCACCATAGGTGCGGTCGCTGGACTGGAAACTCTGCTTGATCCTTTCCAGCAGGACCTCGTCATGGCGTGCATGTTCGCTCGGAGAACGATTGAACCAGGCGTGGAAACCTGAACGAGAAACTCCCAGCGCTTCACAGAGCCATGCCACCGGCCAGATCGAGCGGTGCTTTGCAACGAACGCGAACTTCATATCGCGTCCCTGGCAAAGTAGGCTGCGGCCTTTTTTAGGATATCGCGCTCTGCCTTCAGCTTTGCGACTTCACGACGGAGCCGCTCGATCTCAAGCTGCTCCGGCTTCATTTGCCCTTTTCCAGGAAAGGATTGGCTGGGATCGTCGCCGTATTCCCGAACCCATTTGCGCAACACATTCTCGTGGACATCAAGATCACGGGCAGCCTGCGCAACGGCAACCCCACGCTCCCTGACCAGCTTCACCGCCTCAAGCTTGTACTCGCGGCTGAATATTCGTCTTTGCATTCATGCTCTCCGGTTTCAGGAGGAACACCTTAACCTCGTGTCCATGAAACCGGCAGCAGGCCATTCCCCCGCATCGGCAGCCTGACCCCACGGTTGCCGATGCCCCCTTCAAGACGAAACAAACCTGCCGTTGCTCCGAACTTCGAGAGGATCTGATATGAACGAGATGGTAGCCATCACTCCGCTTCCTGCACCCGTCCAAGCGAGGATGTCGGACGATCCGTCAGAGATTTTGCGCTTTGCCGTTGAGTGCTTCGACCGAGGAGAGGTCGCGATCGCAACACTCGTCGACATTCGAGGCGGCGCGGCTCGTTCTCTGGGTTCGCTGGTTGCGGTCGCTGTTGACGGCAGCTACTGCGGCTATGTCTCCGGCGGCTGCGTGGAGGCTGCGGTTGCTTTCGACGCACTCCTTGCGATTGCCGAGGGTCGGGATCGGACTATGATGTTCGGCCAGGGCTCTCCCTTCTTCGACATAGCCCTGCCGTGCGGCGGCGGCATCACCGTTGCAATCCATGTCTTGCGCGACATTTCGGCGATCCGGCTTGTCCTCGAACGCCTGGAACGGAGGCAGCCGGTTGGCCTTCGTTATGCGCCGTCCCATCAGTCTCTCGTGGCCGTGGATCCGCCTGTTCAATCGGGTTGGTTCGAAGACGAGTTTCTGTCGGTATACCTTCCGCGAACCCGCATCCTGATTTCGGGTCGTTCGCTCGAGGCGCGGGCCACGGCGCGGTGTGCAAATATCCTGGGGTACGATGTGATCCGGATCGAGAACGGCAACCCCCACTATGTCGCGAGAATGATCGACGCCTTCACGGCCGTGGTGCTTTTGCATCATGATCTCGAGGCTGAAGCGCCGCTACTCGGACTGGCGCTCAGTTCGCCGGCATTCTACATCGGTGCCTTGGGCAGCATGAAAACGCACAGCAGGCGTGTCGAAATGCTGACGAGATCTGGTTTTGCCGGGACCGACATCGATCGCATCAAGGCACCGATCGGGCTGTTCGGCCCGGCGCGCGACGCGACCTCCCTTGCCCTTTCGGTGCTCGCCGACATTGCCGCGATGAGGCAAGGCATCCGTGAGTCGTAAGGCCATTGACACCAAACTCGCCCCTGTACTCGCGGGCACACCTTCTTTGCCCTGTTCGACCGTCTGTCGGTATGGAAGCTCGCCGCGATAGAAATTGCCGATAGTCAGATCTGCTGTTCCATCTCCATCATGCTGTTGGCTGCAGGCACGGACGAGGGATGATCCGGTCACGATTGCAGCCGGCCGACACGAACGACACCATGCAGTTGGAGTCGCCGCCGGCACCCTCGGACGCCGCGGGCATTGCGAGGCGGCAGCCCGCGTTGAGCGGGTCGCTCGGTTCTCGCAAGGTCAACGTTTCAGGCTGAATTTGACCGCTTGTCCTGGGTAGTGATCAAGCAATTACAAGGAATCTCCTGTTTTTGTGCTGTCGCACGGATCTTGCGATCCCTTCCGAAAGTTCTTAGGTCACCCGAGGTCTTTGCATTCTGCAAACTCCGTGCTCGAGAGACCGACATGATCCTCACCCTCACAGGCGTTAGAAAATCCTATTCCACTGCCGAGGGCCGGATCGAAATCCTGAAGGGAATCGATCTGGAAGTCGCTGCGGGGGAAAGTGTTGCGCTCACCGGAGAGTCCGGCAGTGGCAAAAGCACATTGCTGCATCTGGCAGGCGGGCTCGACCGTGCAGACAGCGGCTCGGTCGTGATGGATGGCAACGATCTGGCGCTATTTGCAGAAACCGAACGAGCCCGATACCGGAGAACGAGGGTCGGCCTGGTTTTTCAACAGTTTAACCTCATCCCATCCCTGAGCGTTGCAGCCAACATATCGTTCCACGCCAAGCTTGCAAACCGGTACGATCAGGCTTGGGAAAAGCAGTTGGTCGAGAAACTGGGGCTGGAGGAATATACCTACCGATATCCCGAGCAGCTTTCCGGAGGCCAACAGCAGCGCGTTGCCATCGGGAGAACCTTGGCTGCTCGACCCCCTCTCATCCTTGCGGACGAGCCAACCGGCAACCTGGATGAGCAGACGGGCGATGCCGTCCTCGATCTGATGCTCAATCTCGCCCGGACAGTGGGATCGGCTCTGCTTCTCGTCACTCACTCCACGAGGCTTGCTGCTCGTCTGGACCGAACGGTGGTCCTTCGCGGTGGGAAGATTGCCGAATGAACGTCGTTGCATTCGCAGCCCTGCTGTCACACTGGCGTCGGAGACCTCTCCAGCTTCTGACGCTGGTCATGGGGATTGCGCTTGCGACAGCGCTCTGGTCCGGTGTTCAGGCTATCAACGCCGAGGCGAGAGCGAGCTATACCCGGGCAGCATCAGTTCTTGAGCAAGGCAACCTCCGGCAGATCGTTGCCAAGGACGGTGACGGCATAGCGACTGAGGTCTATGGCGGCCTGCGTCGAGCGGGTCTGAATGTTTCGCCCGTGATTGAGGGCAGCTACCGCTTCGGAAGCATAAGGGTCCGTTTGGTCGGCATCGAGCCTTTGACGATGCCAAGGGACACCCAGAATGCGACGATCGCCAGCGGTTCAGATCTATCCGCCTTCTTTTCAGCCAGCGGACAGTTGCTCGTGTCGAGCGCAACTGCCGAGCGGCTTCGTGGCACCACGAACATGAGCATCAAAATCAATGGCAACGTTCCCGACGGCGCTGCCTTCGTCGATATAGCGGTCGCCGATCGATTGCTCGAGAAGCACGGAAAAATCGACCGCCTGGTGGTCGCAGGCGATCAAAAGATTTCCGCCGAAGCAATCGATCAGGCGAGATTGGCGATCCGCGAACCGGCGGAACAACCAAACGTCGCTCGCCTCACCGACAGCTTTCACCTCAACTTGACCGCCTTCGGGTTCCTATCGTTCATCGTCGGGCTCTTCATCGTGTATTCGGCCACCGGCCTGAGCTTCGAGCAGCGTCGAGGCACTTTTCGTACACTTCGATCGCTTGGTGTCTCTCTTCGAGCATTGACCACGATGCTCCTGATCGAGCTTTCGATGCTGGCGCTGATATCCGGCTTGATCGGCGTCATACTCGGCTACGTCATTGCGTGGCTTCTGATGCCGGGTGTCGCCGCGACCCTCAGGGGCCTCTATGGCGCGAGTGTGTCAGGCTCGCTTTCCATTCGGCCGGAATGGTGGTTGGCTGGACTGGCAATTGCTCTCGGAGGAACCGCTGTCTCGTCATCTCAGAGCCTGTGGCGGGTTTGGAAGCTGCCGATTTTGGCTGCCGCCCAGCCGCGGGCGTGGGCGAGACAATCCGCCGGGTTCCTTGCCTATCAGGCGGGAACCGGCGGGTTTCTGCTGATCCTGGCGGCTGCCCTTGCGATAACTGCGTCCGGGCTGGTAGCGGGCTTTGCGGTTCTTGGCTGCCTGCTTCTGGGAACAGCTCTGATACTGCCTGGACTTCTTGCGGTCATCCTGACCGCAGCGCAGCGAACGGCGCGGAGCGCCCTCATGGAATGGTTCTGGGCAGACACCCGCATACAGCTTCCCGGCCTGTCACTGGCTTTGATGGCTCTGCTACTGGCATTGTCGGCGAACATCGGCGTCGGCACGATGGTATCCAGTTTCCGGTTGACGTTCATCGGCTGGCTGGATCAACGGCTGGCCGCCGAGCTTTACGTGACGGCCAAGGACGAGGAGGAAGCTGCACGGCTCCGTGCTTGGCTTCCGCAACGCTCGACGGCAGTCCTGCCGATCTGGAGCGTGGACGGCGAGGTGCTTGGCGAACAGATCCAGATCTTTGGTGTCGCGGACGATCCAACTTACCGAGAGCACTGGCCCTTGATCGCTTCCGACAATGACGTTTGGGATAAGGTCGCTGCCGGTCAGGGCGCTCTCATCAACGAACAGATGTGGCGTCGCGGCGCAAGTAAGATCGGCCAGCCATTGGTCATGCCTGGAGGTTGGAGTGTAACCGTTGCCGGTGTGTACTCAGACTATGGGAACCCGAATGGGCAAGTGATCGTCGGGATCAATAACCTGGTCGATCATTACCCCGATGTCCCCAAACTTCGCTACGGTGTCCGTGTGGCTCCCGAGCGAGCTCAGGATCTCAAGCGCCAGTTGGTCGAGGAATTTGGTCTGTCGGATACCGCGATCGTTGACCAGGCTTCGCTCAAGCGACAATCGAGAGCGATCTTCGACCAGACATTCAAGGTGACGAGCGCGTTAAACGTCCTCACCCTTGCTGTGGCAGGATTTGCCATGTTCTCAAGTCTTCTGACACTGTCCGGTATTCGGCTTCCTCAGCTCGCGCCAGTGTGGGCCATGGGTGTACGGCGACGGGATCTAGCGCTTTATGAAGTTGCCCGGACACTTGCGCTCTGGTTCACAACATTTGTGGCGGCCGTCCCGGTCGGTCTTGCCCTGGCGTGGGTCCTGGTTGCGATTGTCAACGTGGAGGCCTTCGGTTGGCGATTGCCAATGACGGTGTTTCCAATGGATTGGCTTTGGCTGGGAGCAACCGCTTTCATAGCGGCATCGCTGTCGGTGCTGATACCGGTTCGTCGTCTCGCCTCGATTAATCCTACGGACCTGCTGAGGATTTTCGCCAATGAACGTTAGAAAGTTGGCGTCCATCCTGATGACGGCGGCTATGATTTGCGTCAGCGGTCAGGCGTTCGCACAGGGCTTCGCCGGATTGGGATCGGATGCGCAAGGTTTCGCGATCCCGGAGCGTCGCAATGGTCTTTCTTTCCCCGCCGACCATGGCGCTCATCCTGATTACCGGATTGAGTGGTGGTATGTGACCGCCAATCTCAATGGTGATGATGGCAAGCAATATGGTGCGCAGTGGACGCTGTTTCGCTCTGCGCTGGCTCCGGGAAACAAGACAGGTTTCGCAGATCCGCAAGTCTGGATCGGGCATGCAGCGATCACCACCCAGGGCCATCACTACGTTGCGGAGCGCTTGGGCCGGGGAGGCGTCGGGCAGTCGGGCGTTCAGGCAACGCCATTTCGCGCGTGGATAGACGACTGGCGGATGGAGGACGTCGAGCAAAGCGGCTCGGACACCTTTGGCAGCCTTTCAGCCTTCGCCGGCGGGCCGGACTTCAGCTATACCTTAGACCTCAAGGCCAATGGGCCGCTCGTTCTTCAGGGTGATAAAGGCTTTTCGGTAAAGTCGGCGAACGAACAGGCGAGCTATTACTACTCGCAGCCTTTTTATGAGGTGGCGGGGACGATCACGACGTCCGGATCGCCGGTTAAGGTCACCGGCAAAGCTTGGCTGGACCGGGAGTGGTCGTCGCAACCACTTGCGTCCAATCAGACGGGCTGGGACTGGTTCTCACTCCACCTGAATTCCGGCGAGAAGCTGATGGCTTTTCGCCTTCGTGACGACAAGAACGGGTTCATCTCCGCGAACTGGATATCCGCGGACGGGCGAACGACACCTCTGTCGAAAGACGACATCCAACTGGAGCCAACTCGGAACGCAACCGTCTATGGCCGCCAAATGCCGGTAGAGTGGCGTATACGCGTGCCGGGTAAGTCGCTCGATATCACGACCAAACCGTTGAACGACCAGTCCTGGATGGCGACCTCGACGCCTTATTGGGAGGGGCCGATCAACTTCACTGGCTCTACGTCAGGTGTCGGATATCTTGAGATGACCGGGTACTAGAGCGGTTCAGCTTTTAACGGAAGCGCAGAACCGCTCTATCCTTTTGTTTTTACGCAATTCCGGACGGAAAACCGCTTCGCACTTTTCCAAATTCCTACAGGATCGATCGGCGTCTGGCCTATTCAGTAAGCGTCCGGTGGTGTGTTGATCAGCGTTTCAGGGTTGATCCGTCTGAATGGATCGGGCGGCCAAGCATTGACGAAGGTCCTGAAGCGGTCGATGAGGCTCTTGTTCGCCGGCGTGTCGGTATCGGCGAGCTGTTGTACGACGGCGAGCTCGTGCGAAGAGCATGATCGTAGCCGCCACTCGGCGCCTCATAGATTTTCTCTGGTGGCGCAGGTGTCTTCGAAGGCATGGGCCTAGCGTTCGCCATTGGCGATCGCATCTTTGATCAGCGGCACAGCCGACCCTCCAGCGCCAGGCCCGATGAACTGGATCCCGTGAGCACGGTGTGGATCTTGTAGGCCGTCGATCATCTAAGACCTCAGGATTTCAACCGTCGCGCGTCGTGCGGGAGAGATCATCAGCCGGATCACTTCTCGTTCAAAAAATGTTGCGCTGCAATATGCTTCGGGGCTCTTTTTTTGCTCTCGTCTTGTCCTTTATTGTGCACGTGCGAACAGATCGCTTCTGCAACCCGCCGGACGAGAGACATTCCTCCAGTGTCCGGCCAGAAAGAGGATCCGAACATGGGTGATCTCCTGAAAGGCATCTCCAGTTTTCGCGGCGCCGTATTCCCGACCCATTCGGCGCTTTACCGCAAACTCGCTCGCGAAGGTCAGCAGCCCCATGCCCTGATGATATCTTGCGCCGACAGCCGCGTGATGCCGGAAACGATAACGCAGTCCGGCCCCGGCGATCTCTTCGTCTGCCGCAATGCAGGCAATATCGTTCCCCCCTTCTCGACCCTCAATGGTGGGGTCTCTTCCGCGATCGAATACGCCATTCTGGCGCTCGGCGTCAGTGACATTGTCGTCTGCGGTCACTCCGATTGCGGGGCGATGAAAGGGCTGTGCCACCCACAAATGCTGGAACCAATGCCCAATGTCGCAGCCTGGCTGCGGCACAGTCACGCCGCTTATTCGATTGTTTGCAAAGCCTATCCCGACGACCTTTCCGACGCTGAGCGTGTGCGTGCGGTAGCGATGGAAAATGTTGTCGTACAGATTGACCACCTGAAGACCCATCCATCAGTGGCGGCAAAGCTCGCGACCAGCGAAATCACACTCCACGGCTGGTTCTTCGACATCGAGACGGGTGAGGTCCAGGTCTATGACGGGGTTCTGGCCAGGTTTACGGAGGTACAGGAGGGGGAGCCGCTGCCGGTCGCCTTCACAGGGCGAGGCCATCCGCATGTCATGCCGCGGATTGCCGCAGCGCTTGCAGGGGAGTAGTGCCATGACAAACACCGGCTCTGTTTCACGCGACCTCGCTTCGTCTCTCGTGGTTTTCCTCGTTGCTATTCCGCTCTGCCTGGGCATTGCGATCGCATCGGGGGTGCCCGCGGCCATGGGGCTGATCTCCGGCATCGTAGGTGGCATCGTTGTCGGCCTGCTGGCGGGGTCGCCTCTACAGGTCTCCGGACCTGCCGCCGGTCTTGCCGTGATCGTCTTTGGCTTCGTCGAACAGCATGGCATTGCCATGCTCGGTCCTGTGCTGCTCGTTGTCGGACTTCTGCAGATCGTGGCGGGTTTCCTGAGAATCGGCTCCTGGTTCAGAGCGATTTCTCCGGCGGTGGTTCATGGGATGCTGGCCGGCATCGGCATTTTGATCATCCTGGGACAGATCCATGTTCTCATGGGTGCCAAGCCCGCAGCAGGTGGCATAGAGAACGTCACCGCCATCGACGAGAGCGTCAGCCGGTTAACGGGCACCAATGTCACCAACGAGGCCGTCGCACTGTTGGTCGGCCTCATCGCTCTTCTTGCGATGGTGTGTTGGGAGAAATTCCGCCCAAAATCACTGTCGCTGGTCCCGGGAGCTCTTGTCGGTGTTGCTGCCGCTACAATCTTGACAACCACGCTTGAACTCCCGATCGCCCGGGTGGACGTGCCCGCCTCTCTAGTTGACAGCATATCCTTTCCGACGGCCGGGAATTTCGCCCAGCTTGTGCAGCCGGGCATTATTTTAATGACGTTGATGATTGCCGTCATTGCAAGCGCCGAAACGCTTCTTTCCGCGGCCGCCGTCGACCGAATGCACGATGGAGAACGTACCCGCTTCAACAAGGAACTATTCGCCCAAGGCGTCGGTAACGGCCTTTGTGGATTGCTCGGGGCATTGCCGATCACGGGTGTCATTGTTCGATCATCGGCCAATATCCAGGCTGGAGCTCGCACGCGCACCTCGGCAATATTGCATGGCGTTTGGATCCTGGCCCTGGTGGCGCTTTTACCGGGCGTGCTGGCAATGGTGCCCTTGACGGCGCTCGCCGCTGTACTCCTGGTCACTGGCTGGAGGCTGATCAGTCTCCACCATGTGCGTCACTTGTTCGAGCACCATGGTCTCGTACCGGTCGGAATCTGGGCAATGACGGTGGCCATGGTCGTCCTACAGGATTTGCTGGTCGGCGTGGCGCTCGGCCTTGCGCTGTCGATTCTGGAAATTCTCCCCTATCTGCGCCGAAAGCTTGTGATTAGGCATGCTGAGGTCGATAACGAAATTCATGTCCGTTTGCGCGGAGCGGTCACCTGCAAAGACGTGCCGGCGCTACTCAGCACGTTCGAAGGGCTACCCGACGGCCGCAAAGTCAATATCATCGGCAAACACCTGTTTTACATGGATCACACCAGCGCTGAGACGATTAGCGAATGGCTCCGGCGCGAGACGAAATCTGGCCGAATCGTCGAGATCCACCCGCCCCGGGCTGCCCGACATCCCCGCCTGAAGCCGCTGTTTGACCGATTCTCAGCCGAAGCCGCCTGAACCTGCGAGGAGGGCAGCTCCATTGCTCTCCCGCCGCTCATCCTTAAACGCAGACGTCGTCAGCCGGACGAAGATATCTGACAGCCGTCGCGCTCATACCTCAAACCTTGAGAAAAGCCAGGCGGTCATCTGTGCGGCCGGGTGCGATTTCGAGGATGTCGGCGGTAACGACATCTTCCACAACAAAGGGGTCTTGCTGAACGCGTGTTTCCAGATCGGCGCGGGAGGTATTATGGGCGAAAACCGCCCCGCCTGCGCTTGGCTGAACGCTTCCGCTAAGGAGGAAAATGCCCTCGTCGAAGCCTGTTTTGAGCCAAGCATTGTGCCCCTCCATCAAAGCAGGCGCTTTGGCCTTGTTGGCAGAGAATTTGAGTGTAAGACGAACATAGGCGACCCCTCAGGAATTCTGGACGAAACGGTTTCTACTTGGGTGATGACGTGCGCTGCGCTGCCAGCCATTGGCACATGTCTTCAACCTCACGGCGCACGAACGCCTCATCGCGAAACGCGGTCGCGAGCGCGGCCACACCTTGGCTGCGCATGAGAATGTGCATGGCGAGTTCATCGGCGCCGGTGTCGTGGCCGATGTCTCTAAACTGGCGCGACAGCCAGCCGCGGAACAAAGTGAACAGCTCAGCCGCTCTGTTCTTGGCAACATGATCGAGCTTGGCGAGTTCATTGCATAGCGTTCCGACGGGGCAGCCATGGGCCATGATCTTTGCCTGGTTCATGATGAGGATGTTGATGAAGCTGCTGATGCGGTCGGTCGGCGTTTTCCCCTCAACCTCCCACGCATCGAGCATTGCCCTTGTCTTTGAAAGGCGATGGGCGATCACGGCTTCGAGAAGCTCGTCCTTGGTCTTGAAGTGATAGTAGAAGTTTCCACGCGAAAGCCCCACGACCGCCGCGATGTCTGCGAAGGACGTCGCCTCGAAACCTCGCTCGTAGAAGAGCTTGTCGGCTGCTTCAACAATCTGCTGTCGCGTAGTCGTGGTGACCAAATTCCGGCTCCTCTGAATGCGCTTTGCCGAAACCGCCCTCACTTTTTTAGGACGATTGACCTAGAGCCATTTAGGACATTTGACCTACAAAGATCAAGATTTTTTTGGGGCGGAATCCATAGTTGCGAGAGTATAGCTGTTGAACAGCTCAGCCGATTGACGCTCCCCTTGAGAGCAGCACGTTGAAGACTGTGGTGGCTTAGACGCGGACGATTATCTGCGGCTGCGCTTGTCTGCCCGCGGGCATGTTATGCCGGTGTCCCCGGCCGGTTCCGTTACCTGCTCTACCAGGCTTCAACCGTCGCTGGAATTGTGAGGACGGATGACAATTTATTTCTGAAGCGGTTCTTCAGGTTTCAATGAGTATTCAACCGTTCGAGATGGGCCGAGTTTGGTCATTCGCTGCGAAGTTGACCAAGGGATCAAGTGCGATCCTGCCGCCGCCGTACACCACAAGGGTCAGCGCCATGGCGGCCCATGGAAGATGGAAGTTGGCCCAGCCGTCCGGAATAGTGAGCTGGATCACTGCCGTCATCGCGAGCAGGCCAAGAGCCGCATAGCGGGTGAAAAGCCCCAGCACCAGCAGGACGGGCAGGGCAAGTTCGGCAATCCCGGCCGCGGCCGCCATCGCCAACGGCATAGGGTAGGAGAATTGGCTGCCGAAGATGTGCAGCTTGAATTCCTGTTCGAACAGAAATCTGGCGCCGGTCGAGAGTGTCAGGAAGCCGTCCCACTTCGTCAGCCCCGATTTGAAGAACGGGATTGCCAGGCCGATGCGCAGCGCCAGCAGCGGCAGTGACTGTGGAATTAATGCGAGCAGGTGTTCGGCGCGATGGTGAAGCGAGACAAGTGCTACGCCGAGACCGCGGGAGGAAGCACGTTCGATGGTCATGGAAGTTCTCCTTCAACAGGTTCAAAGGCGCTGAATACGCCAAGGCCGATCAGACCGATCAAAGCCGATCCGAAATCGAAATCGGGCGCGGCGGCGAATGCCGTCTGCGCCGCCTCGCCGAGGGTCGCCCCCTCAAGGAGGGAGGCCGCAAACGCCGCGTCCCGTGGAGGTAGGACATGTACCTCGACGTGCATTGCCGGCCGCACGACCAGCACCGCTTCGGGATGCCACTCGGCTACCGTTGCCACGGTCTCGCTCTGGTGGGCGCTCCAGATGGCGCCGGCCGGAAAGTCCGACCGCACGAGCCGGGCCGAGGGATGCGGAACGAGCGCCATGTCGGAAATTCGTTCTGGCGCCACGCTGGCAAGTGCGGTGACGTCGAGCGGTAGGCTATCCGCCGCATGATAGGCCCGCGTCCAGGCAACCTCGATCCGGGCGATATCGGGAAGGTAAGGGAGAGAAGCGGCGGGCGGAAACGCTGCGACGAAATCCGGGAAATCATCACCATAGTGCATGATCAGCGGCGAGGCCGGCTTATGATCTGCGGCATAGGCACGGGCCATGCCGGCGAAGAAGTCGGAGCCGACGAGCCGCTTCGTCACTGGAAAGCGCTGGCCGAGTGCCGTCGTCAGCCCGACATAGAGATTGTTGCGGTAGACGGCGAAGCGCGATGAATCGGTCACGCCGCGGGCGGTAGTGATGCCTTGCGGAGGCGGCCAATCCGGATGCAGCAGGGCGGCCGCGAAGGCATCCTGGCTTTCGGTGAGACCCATGGTCATGCCGCCCGGGTGGCGCCGCGATCCAGGACCGCGGCGGCCAGCATGGCATCGGCGCGAACTGCTTCGGCGTGAAGGGTGGCAAAATCCGGGATGTCGTTGTCCCACTCGATCAATGTCGGCAGGGGGGCTCTCCGGGACAACGTGTGTCGGTAAAGCTCCACAACATCGGTTCTGACGGTGCTGCCATGGGCGTCGATCAGCAGCCGGTCACCCACGCTGTCGACGGTTTCGTCATAGCCGGCCAGGTGGATTTCACCAACCAGTTCGATCGGGAAACGGTCGATATAGGCGACCGGATCGAGACGGTGGTTTACAGCCGAAACCATGACATTGTTGACATCGAGCAGCAGCCCGCATTCGGTTCGGCTTACGATTTCGGCCAGGAAATCCACTTCGTCTATGGTGCTCTCGGAAAACAACAGGTAGGTCGAGGGGTTTTCGAGCAACATTTGCCGGCCGAGCCATTGTTGGGTCTCATCGACATGGTCGACGACCCGAGCCAAGGTTTCGGGCGTATAGGGCAACGGCAGGAGGTCGTTGAGGAATCCGGTCTCGTGGGTCGACCAGGCCAGATGTTCCGAAAAGCTCTGTGGCCGGTAACGGTCGATGAGGCCGCGAAGTCGCTTCAGATGTTCTCTGTCGAGGTCGCGCGCTGCACCGATCGACAGGCCTACGCCATGGAGCGAGAGCGGATAGAGATCGGCGACGGCCTCGAGATAGCGGTGCGGCGGCCCGCCAGCACCCATGTAGTTTTCGGCATGAATCTCGAAAAAGCCGACATCCGGCCTATTGGCGAGAATGGTTTCGTAATGCTCCGGCTTGAGGCTGAGGCCGGCGCGTGGCGGCAAGGCGGTGGCGCGGCTTGCGGAAGCGGTCATTGCTGTTCTCCCTGTATCGACGGATAAGTCGGAGGCCCGGCCAAACCGGGCCTCCGGGTCGGGGGTCAACCCTTCATGGGCTCCAGCATGCCTTTATGGCCATTGACATTCATCGAGGTGCAGGTGCCGGCGGGGACGGCCTTCCAGGCATTTCCCTGATAGTCGACCGTCGAGGTGCCTGCGCAGGTGGTGCCGGGGCCGGCGGCGCAATCGTTCTGACCCTTCAGTGCGATGCCATAGCATTTCTCGTTGCCGACCATCTTTTCCGGCGCCAGCGGTGCGGCGAAGGAAACGGATGCGATTGCCGATGCGAGCGAGCCGGCGAGGGCGAGGGTGAGCGTGGAACGGTTCATGGATGATCTCCTCTTGAAGTCCGCAGGCCGGTGATCGGCTGCGTAACCACCTATTCGATGGTAAGAGCCCCGACGTTACGCTTTGCCGCGAACACAAGTTCGTGAGCGCTGGCGGCTTACGGGCTCGCAAACCGGGTGAGGGAAGTTTCGCCGGTTCAAACCAGCTCTGCGCGTCATAGCGGACAGTGCGGATGGCAAAGGAAAGAGAGTTTAGTCCATAACACGTCGAGGGGACGGGCATCGCGCCAGAGCGCCTTGGCCTTCCCTTCGCGTCATTCGTTGAGACCGCTTTCGGCGAAGCACCGTGGAACAGCAGCATCTGGATCTGGATTGCCGGACATTTTCCCGCCGCATCGTCGCCGAAAGCAAAGCGTTGCTACGCCAGGAATGTATATCAAGGAGGGCCGGTTTTGTGATCGCCCATCCCGGCGTAGAGCATCATGCGATGCAGCACCTCTTTAAGAGTGAACTTGCTCACAGACGATATTGCAAGTCTCCGTGCCATCAGGCCCCGCAACCAAATTCCAAGATACACATACCCAAAAGCCCGCCTCGTGCGGGCTTTTTGCGTTGGTGCGCCAGGCATGGCGCGTGGTGCGTGAGCACCGTTTGGCCGGGGTGGTATCCGGCCGATGACTTGGAGGTGAGAGTCCTCTGCGGGCCCTGGTGATGGGAACCGCTAGCCGAACAGCGAGGGCGTCGTCGCGAGGCGAGGTCTGAAGGAAGCTGCAGGCAAATTGCCGGCCTGACGAACAGGAAGCGCATATGAGGCGTCCGCATCCGGGCGAGGGGGCCAACGCACCCGAAGCCCGATATCACCCAGAGGGTGCGGGCGTAGATGCGACAGGTATATGGCACGAAGGTCACGCGTCTTACCCTGGGAGGTCTGCCGACCTGCCTCTGGAAACAGATGTGCTACCGGCGTCGCAAGGCGTCGGGATGGGGCGGCAGAAGTCAGCAGACGCCGTAGTAGCCGGACCAACCGGTGAAGGGCTGAACATGTCGACGGAGGCCGGACCGCTTTTCCGACCGCCTTGAGCAGATGCCTCGCAAGAGGGCCTAGCCGGAGGTAGCGGGCGGAACCCGCGAGACAAGGCTGGGCGCTTGTAGGGCGGCGGGCACTGGGGACCATGAACCGAGCGCGACATGAACCGCCGTGTACGGAACCGTACGCACGGTGGTGTGGGAGGAGGGACGCCGCAAGGCTCCCTCCTACCCGATCCAAAAGTGGGTCGAGGCAGGCATCCAGGATGCAGTAATCCGGATCCTTCAGTTCAATTCATTCCGGGGCAGGAATTCTGCTGCCTGTATTGTATCCAAGGCGCTCGCTGTCTCCCTGAAGTAAGGCAGGGTTTCCCAGAGGCTGCGATCGCCGACGATATAGAGTGGAGGGAGGTTCAGTCGAAAAAGCCCGCATCCTCTTCGCTGAGATATCTCCTGGCCCCTTCAGCATCGATATCAAGGCCAAGCCCCGGCGTTTCCAGTAGGTCCACCATGCTGTCCTTCACGATCTGCGGCGGCAAGCCGATTACCAGGTCCTCCCACCAGGGGTCGGAGGCGGTCGGATATTCGAAGGCGATATAATTTGCCGGCAACGTGGCGCAGACATTGATCAATGCGCCGAGGCCCAGTAAGCCGTTAGCGGTGCCGTGCTGAGCCATCAGGATCGAGTGCATGTAGGCGTGCTCGGCGACCCATTTGAGCTCGGCAATGCCGCCAACATCGGCTGGGTCGGGGCCGATGACGCGTACTGCCTGCGTCTCGATCAGTTCCTTGAAATTGTGCCGCAGGTAGATCTGCTCACCAGTGTGAATTGGCGTCGAGGTGGAAGTCGTCAGTTCCCGATAGGCCTGCGGATTGACCCACGGCACGTAGTCGCCGGTCAGCATGTCCTCGAGCCACATCAAATTGTACTTCTCGACCGCGCGAGCGAACTTGATCGCATCGGGCAGCATCCAACCCGGCCCGCAGTCGAGCGCCAGGCTGACTTTGTCGCCCAGCACTTCCTTCATCGCGATCACGCAGTCGAGCATGTGATTGAAACCGCGCTCGCTGATCATGCCCTGATCCATGGCACCGTGATAGCCTGCCTTCTTCTGCGTCACGCCGTAGTGGAAGTCCTCGAAAGTGTCCTTCATGTTGGAGTGGAAGGAGATTCCTTGCTTGACCATGAAGAAGTTCTGCGGCTGCTCCATCATCCATTTCACGTCGGCGGCGTAATCCTCCGGCCGGTCGCCCGTACGTTCCTGGCGAATCGAACCATTGTAGACGCGCACCTTGTCCCGCACCTTGCCGCCGAGCAATTTATAGACGGGCACGCCCGCGGCCTTGCCCGCAATATCCCACAGCGCATGCTCAATAGCGCTGACCGCCGCGCCGTACGGCTTGAAAGAGCCGCGTTGACGGATCTTCAACATTGCTCTTTCGACGTCGGTCGGGTCCTCGCCGATCAGCGCCTCGCGGAAATGCAGCACCCAGGGCTTGAGGTAGGTCTTGGTGAATTCGACTTCGCCCAAGCCATAGAGGCCCTCGTCCGTGACGATGCGGACGATCGGATGTCTGCCGATGACGGCGCAGCGGAGATCGGTGATCTTCATCTTCGTTCTTTTCGCCTCAGCTCCAGGTGCGATCCCAGGAATACTCATCGTCCCAGTGATCCGTAGGCAGCCAGATGCCGCTGACACCCGGCTGCAGATGCTGCGAGATCACCTCGTCGACGACGTCGTCAATCCCCAGGCCCGGCTTGTCCGAAACAGTGATGAAGCCGTCCTTCACCAGCGGCTTGGGAAGGCCGGTGACGATATCGTCCCACCAGTCGACATCGGCGGAATGGTATTCGAGCGCCATGAAATTTTCAGTCGCGGTCGCGACATGTGCCGCGGCCATTGCTGCGATTGGACTTTCTGCCATGTGGATGGCCATGGCGACACCCCGGTCCTGCGCCATGTCGCCGATCTTCTTGGTCTCGAGGATGCCCCCGCTGGTGAGCAGGTCCGGGTGGATAACGGAGACGCCGCCGCTCTTGAGCAGAGGCTCGAAGCCTTCCTTGAGGTATATGTCCTCGCCAGTGCAGATCGGCACTGTGGTGGCGTCCTGCAGTTGTCGGTATTGATCGGTATACTGCCACGGGATCACATCCTCGAGCCAGGCTGGCACGTATTTTTCAATTCGCCTGGCAAGGCGGATGCCGTTCTGCATCGAGATATGGCCGATATGGTCGATTGCGAGCGGCACTTCCATGCCGATGACCTCACGAACCTCGGCAATGTATTGCTCAAGGAAGTCGAGGCCCTTGTCGGAAAAGTGGAGGCCGGTAAATGGGTGTGGGACGTTATGCAAATCGTATGCAGCGTTGCGGACGCGCCGCTCTTCAATGGTCTTCAACGGTCCGCGGCCGGGGTGGTCGCGGTAGCCTTCAAGTGAGCCGGCAGGAGACACGACCGCCCCGGGCACATCCGCGATCTGCATCAGCCCCAGATCCATCTTGAGGAAGGTGAAGCCGAGCTCCATGCGCTGCTTGAGGCGTTTGCCGGTCTCGGTGCCACTCGGCACGGTGGCGTCGGTATCGCAATAGACCCGCACTTTCTCCCGAAAACGGCCGCCGAGCATCTGGTAGACGGGGACGCCATAGGCCTTGCCGGCAAGATCCCACAACGCGATTTCAACCGCCGATACGCCGCCGCCTTGCCGGCCGTGCCCGCCGAATTGCTTGATTCGGCGAAACAGTCGATCGATGTTGCAAGGGTTCTCGCCAAGCAACCGGCTCTTCAGCATCAGCGCATAGGTGGCGCTGGCACCGTCGCGCACCTCGCCAAGCCCGACGATGCCCTGATTGGTGTAAATCTTAAGCAGCACCGAGGCGAACGGAGCGCCGGTAATTTCGGCTACCCGCATGTCGGTGATGCGAAGGTCGGACGGCTTGGAATGCGTGTTCACACGATTCAGCGCCTCGTCGGCTCCATCTGCCTCTAGCATGGTTTATCCTCGTTTTAGTCCGCGGGGCTGCCGCCGCCCACGCTGGGGCGGCGTAGGGCGTTGCTAGTCGAGCTCTATCTCGTGGCTTTGAAGGTAGTCGCGGTTCATTTCAACGCCGAGACCAGGCTTAGGCGTAAGCTTGAGGCTGCCGTTCGAGACATCGAGTGGCCTGTCGATGAGGTGATCGTATTTGCCCAGGTTCCACTCCGACGTTTCGAGCTTGTAGAAGTTAGGAACGGTCATCATCACCTGCGCTCCCGCAACCACGTTGATCGGCCCTGCCGCGTCATGCGGCGAGACGGGGATGTAGTAGGCTTCGCATAGGGCAGAAATCTTCTTGAGTTCGGTAATGCCGCCGGTCCATGTGACATCAGGCATGATGTAATCAGCCAGTCTGTTTTCGAGCACCGCCACGAAATCCCATTTCGTATGGCCGCGCTCGCCCCACGAGATAGCGGCGCTGACCTTTTCACGGACCTGTCTAAGCGCATTGAGGCTCTCCGGTGGACAGGGCTCCTCGAACCAGTCGATCTGACCGGCTTCCTCGAGGCTCCGACAAAGGCGAATGGCGGTGGGAACGTCGAAGCGGCCATGCGCATCGATGAGGATGTCGACATCAGAGCCCGCCGTTTCGCGGATCAGAGCCGTGAGTTCGGCAGCTTCACGCTCATCCTTGCGGGTCATGCTGCCATCGAAGTAGCCGTCGCGCTGTTCGCGAGGCTGTCCGTCGGCGGTGCGGCCTTGTTGGGGGAAAGGATCGAACTTGAGCGCAGTGTGGCCGGACTCGACGATGTCTCGAATTTCGCGGACAACAGCCTCATTGCTGGTAAATTTAGCCTGGTTTGGGTGGGTGTAGAGCGCGATTTCATCGCGTACCGGCCCGCCCAACAACTCGTAAATCGGCTTACCCAAGACTTTGCCTTGGATGTCCCAGAGGGCTATGTCAATGGCGCTCACGCATTCGACCGCGGCGCCGCGACTGCCCATGTAGGTGAAGCTGCGGAATATCTTGTGCCACAGATACTCGATACGCGCCGGGTTCTCGCCTGTCACAGCGGCACCGATCTGCCTCAGGATCGTGCAGAGGGCGCGATTGGCGAGCCTCGTCGTGGTGGTGATCTCTCCCCAGCCGCTCACCCCCTCATCGGTCGTTACTTCGACGAACAGAAACTCTCCCCAATAAGAAGCATCGGACTTGATGAGCCACGGCCGAACGCTGGTGATTTTCATCTCAACTGCCCTTATCCGAGGTGGTCGGCATAGCGATATTCCCGGCCAGGTATTCTATCCTGCCCGAGCGGCGTTACGTGCACGCATGTGTTCGAGGATGTGCCGGCCAGAGCCTTCGACATGGCGTGCAATGAGTTCGCCTGCCTCGTTCGCATTTCCCGCCTTTACATGCGCGATGAGCTCGCGATGCTCGCTAAGGATCGCGGCACGCCGGGCGAGCGTGAAGTTGAAACGCCGGCTCACGGCTCGAAGCACTTCGCGATGCTTCCACCAAAGCTCGGCGGCATGGCGGTTGTAGTGCCTTTGGTACATTACGGTGTGAAAGGCGGTGTCCAACTCGCTGTGCCTGAACGTGTCGGCGAAGTTGTTCTCTTCGATCAAGCCTTGGATGCGTTCGAGTTCAGCAATGTCCTCGACGGTGGCCATATTCACGAACCATCGCGTCAGGGCCGGCTCGATCAAGACTCCTATCTCGTAGATGTCCCGAACAAAATCCTGATCTATGGGCCGGACGCGCGCTCCGCGGTTGGGAAAGAAGGTGACAAAGCCCTCACCGCGCAACAGTTGCAGAGCCTCGCGCACGGGGTTGGTCGAGGTGCCGTGGCGCCGGGCGAGATCGGTGACCACAAGCCGCTCGTTGGCAGCGAGCCGCCCTTCGATGATGTCGTCCCTGATCAATTGATAAAGCGAGGCGCCCTCGCTGGAGGCCCCGATAGCGTCAATGCCTTCTGGTGGTTGCGCTTTAAATTCGCTTGTCTCGGCCAAGGCTATCCCCATTCAATACATACATTGCTCCGATATCACGCGAGATTTCTCTAAACAATGTACGATTTCTCTTATTGACAGGAAATCTGCGATCTGAAAACGTATGATGAGGTCAAAGGGATACATTGGGTGGAAAGTCCCGCGGCCGGGGAGCAAAGACCGCTCGCTTCGACGCAGAGCGGCATGGGAGAACCTGGAGGATACCCTATGACGAGGATTTCACTCGGCGGTGCCGTCCTGCGCGGCACTGTCTCGACTGCTTTGATGGTATCATTGATGTCTGCGTCTGCGCTGGGGGCGCCGGTCGACTTGAGCAAATGGTCGCCGCAATATGTGCGCTCCATTGCCGGTACAGAGAACTTTGACACGGCAGCTGATTGCGGCAAGGTTACCCCTCTCGACTACAAGGGGCGGCTGACTTTCTGGTATCAGGGCGTGTTCGAGGGCGACCCCGACCTGCTGCGCCAGTATTACAAGGAGTTCTTCGAGACCTTCCGCAAGACCTATCCAAACATTCAGCTTGAGGAACAAGCCCTCACCTATAACGACCTCTTGGACAAGTTCCGGACCGCGCTCTTGGGCAATGCAGCGCCCATGGCGGTCCGCCTGCAAATCCTGGGCGGCACCGAGTTCGCCTCAAAGGGATATTTGGAGCCGCTCAAACCTGAGGATGTAGGGTATTCGACCGAGGATTTCTGGCCCGGCGCAATGAAGGCTGTAACCTGGGAGGACGTCACCTACGGCATTCCAACCAACAATGAGACGATGGCGTTCATCTGGAACGCCGACATCTTCAAGCGTGCAGGCCTCGATCCGGACAAGGCTCCGGCAACCTGGGACGACGTCGTCAAGTATTCCAAGCAGATCCACGACAAGCTCGGCATTGCCGGTTACGGGCTCGTGGCTCGCAAGAATGCCGGCAATACGCCGTACCGCTTCATGCCGCAGCTGTGGGCCTATGGGGGCGGCGTCTTCGACGAGGCCACCGCCGACCCGACCTATAAGAAGGTCGAGCTCGATAGCCCGCAGAGCAAAGCGGCATTGCAAGCCTCCTACGATATGTATGTTCGCGACAAGTCGGTTCCGGTTTCGGCGCTCACCAACCAGCAGGCCGACAACCAGCCCCTCTTCCTGGCTGGCCAGCTCGGCATGATGATCTCGCACCCGTCCGACTACAACGTCATGCTCGACCTGCAGAAAAAGGCGACGGCCACCGACAAGGACAAGGCGCAGACCGTGATCGACAACATGCGCTATGGCTTGATTCCGACTGGCCCCGACGGCAAGCGTGCCGTCGTGTTTGGCGGCTCCAACATTCACATCCTGAAGCCCGAATATGTCGAAGGCGGCAAGGTAGACGAGCCGGCGGCAAAAGCTATCATCTGCATGTGGACAAGCCCCGAATGGTCACTGAAGATGGCTTATGCCGGCTCGAACCCGGGAAACCTCAACGGCTTCAAGACAAAATGGATGAAGGAACGCCTGGACACCATCAAGTTCCTTGATGTCACGACCTCGATGCTACCTTACGGCATCCCGTTCCCGGCACTGCCACAGTCCCCCGAGATCATGAACATCATCGTCCCGGACATGCTCCAGAATGCTCTGACTGGGGCCATGACCGTCGACCAGGCAGCAGACGATGCGGCCAAGAAGGTCAAAGACCTGATGGACGGTGGGCTCTAGTCCAAGTCCGACGATCTGACCGGCTGCACATCGATCGCAGCCGGTTTTGTTCCCAAGGATGAGGGCTCTGCACGGTGACGATCTTGACTGGGAAGGCCGAGGTTCCCCGACGACTGCGACCTCATAGGTCCGGAGTGCTGCGAAAGGTCTGGGAGCATCGCGCTGACTACGCGTACGTGCTTCCTGCGATCGCCGTGATGCTCATCGTCATAGCCTACCCCATCTATTACACGATCGAGCTGTCGTTCTTCAATACACCGCCTGGTCTGCAGCTTCGGGACAAGATTTTCGTCGGTCTCGACAACTACACCGCCATCCTCAAAAGTCCGGTGTTCTGGACGGTTACCTCGAACACTCTTATCTGGACAGCGGGATCGACTTTCATCGCATTTGTCCTGGGGTTCGCTTGCGCCCTCGCACTTCATCGTGACTTCGCCGGCCGCGCCATCCTGCGCGCCATCCTGATCATTCCCTGGGTCATCAGCGCGGTTGCCGCGTCCTATATCTGGAAATGGATCTACCATTCGGACTTTGGGATCATTGGCTCAGTGCTGGTTGGCCTGGGATTGAGCGACCGGCCGCCGAATTTCATCGACAGCGTCAGTACGGTGTTGCCCTCGCTGATCGTCGTGAATATCTGGCGAGAATTTCCGTTCGCCATGATCATGATGATGGCTGGCCTGCAGACGGTTCCCGACCAATTGCTGCGCGCCGCAAAAGTCGACGGAGCCAATGCATGGCAGCGGTTCTGGCACGTCACCTTTCCGCACTTGAGAAACGTCTCGACGGTCACGGTCCTTCTGCTGGCAGTGGCCAACTTCAATTCTTTCATCATCCCCTGGATCATGACCGGCGGCGGGCCGTCGAATGCATCGCATATCTGGATCACTCACATTTACGAACTCGCCTTCGGCCGCCAGCGCTGGGGGGTGGCATCGGCCTATTCGGTGCTGCTGTTCCTGATCCTGATGTCGCTCGGCTACTTCTACGTTCGTGCGCTGAGCGGCAACGACCAGAAAGACGGGAGCCAATGAGCACGATTGTCGAGACTGCTCAAGGCCAGGCGCGTCGCCGTATGC
Source organism: Rhizobium leguminosarum (assembly GCF_001679785.1). NCBI lineage: Bacteria > Pseudomonadati > Pseudomonadota > Alphaproteobacteria > Hyphomicrobiales > Rhizobiaceae > Rhizobium > Rhizobium leguminosarum. Next base: position 3,110,692 of record NZ_CP016286.1, on the reverse strand, counting down.
GCATCGATGGATGGCGGTGGGGCGGACGCATCTTCCTTGTGTTCATGCTGCTTTACACCGCATTACCGATGATTTGGATGCTGATCACCTCGATCAAGTCCGGCTTCGCGGCCATGCAATTCCCGCCGCAATGGTGGCCGGACCAACCCACTCTTGCCAGCTACCAGAAGCTGCTCGATCCGCAAAACAGCGTCGGTCAGGACTTCCTTCGTTTCTTCTGGAACAGCCTTTTCGTCTCCACTGCTACTACCATTCTTTCGGTGATCGTGGCGGTTCCTGCGGCCTACGCGTTTTCACGCTTCACCTTCCCAGGCCGGAACTTTCTGTTCTTCGCCGTCTTGCTTCGCAACATGTTCCCGGCGGTGATCTTTCTCGTGCCGCTCTTCATCCTGATGCGCGCGATTGGGCTGGTGAACACCCATAGCTCGCTCATCCTCACTTACCTCACATTCGGCCTGCCGCTGGCAATCTGGCTCCTCAAGGGCTTCTACGACAACATCCCGGTGCAACTCGAGCAGGCCGCGCGCATCGATGGGGCAACGCGGTTACAGGCCTTTCTCCTGATCGTGATGCCGCTCTCGGCGCCAGGAATCATTGCCACAGCCATCTATTCGTTCATCGGCGCGTGGAACGAGTACATCTACGCCTACACCTTCCTCTCCAAGAACGACCAGTTGACACTGCCGGTCGGCATTCAGCGCTTCTTCTCAGAAAATACGACGGATTTTCCCGGCCTGATGGCGGCCAGCTTTATGATGAGCGTGCCCGTCGTGGTCCTGTTCCTCGTCCTGCAACGATACTTCGTACGCGCCCTCACAGAGGGCGCAGTCGAGCACTAGGGAGTTGCCGGTGGCCCACGTGGTCCTCAAAGATCTTGTCAAGACCTATGGCAGCTTCAAAGCTGTCAACGATGTTTCGCTGACGGTCAACGACGGCGAATTTGTTGCGCTCGTCGGTCCTTCAGGCTGCGGCAAGACAACCACGCTCAATCTTGTGGCGGGGCTCATCCCCATCACATCTGGCGACATCGTCATCGGCGACCGGGTGGTCAACGACCTCGACCCCAAGGACCGCGACATCGCAATGGTGTTCCAGAACTACGCGCTCTATCCGCAGAAATCTGTCTATAAAAATCTGGCTTTCCCGCTGCAGATGCGCAAACTGCCAAGGGACGAGATCGACAAGAAGGTCAAGGAAGCAGCGCGCGTGCTCGACATGACGCAGTTGCTCGAGCGCAAGCCGCGCGAACTTTCGGGCGGTCAACAGCAGCGCGTGGCGCTCGGCCGTGCCCTCGTTCGCGATCCGGCGGTATTCCTGATGGATGAACCACTCTCCAACCTCGATGCAAAGCTGCGCGTGCAGATGCGGTCGGAGATCAAGCGTTTCCACCAGGACCTCAAGGCGACGATCATCTACGTGACGCACGACCAGCTCGAAGCGGTAACCATGGCCGACAGGATGGCGGTGATGAACGGTGGCTACCTGCAGCAATACGATTCACCGGCGCAGGTCTTTGCCCATCCGGTGAACATGTTCGTCGCCAGCTTCGTCGGCAGCCCGGCGATGAGCCTTATTCCGCTAGAGGCGTCAACGGCAAGCGGCAACACTGTGTTGACCAGCGCGGAGGGCTGGCGCCTCGAGCTCTCGCCAGAAAACGCTCAGAAGGTCTCAAGGGCAACAACCAAGAAAGTCGTGCTCGGCGCACGTCACTCGACGATCAAGCTGCACAAGAGTGCGGTGCCAGGCAGCATTCCTGCTAAGGCCTACACGGTGGAGCCGACCGGAGACGTCACCTTCGTGCAGGCGTTTCTGTCTGGCGCCATCGTCAATGTCAGCGTGCCGCCGACCATTGCCGTCGCGCCCGACGAACAGATTTGGCTCGAGTTTGATCAGGAGCGGATGCATCTGTTCGACGGCGAAACAGAAATGGCCCTCAAGGCCCATTGAGACAGAGCCGATGCGTCTGAAACGAGGGTGTGGATGACTACGAAGCTTAAAATCACCTCTATCAAGCCCTATCCAGTATGGGTAGGAACGCGCAACCAGATGCTCGTCAAGGTCGAGACAGACAACGGCATCTTCGGATGGGGCGAGAGCGGCTTGAGCGGTCGCGAGAAGGCCGTGGCCGGCGCGATCGAGCACTATCGCGAGTTTCTCATCGGCCGCGATTCGATGCAGATTGGTCGGATCTGGCAAGAAGTTTATCGCAGCCAATACTTCGAGGGCGGGCGCGTTCTGCAGGCGGCGATTTCCGCCATCGACATTGCGCTTCACGACATCAAGGGCAAGGCGCTGGGCGTGCCGGCCTACGAACTGCTGGGCGGTAAGCAGCGCGACCGCATTCCTACCTTCGCCTCGACCGGTGACGAGGCCGAGGGCGATGTTGCCATCGAACGAGCCTGCGAACTACGCGCACAAGGATGGAAGGCGATCCGCTTCTTCCCCGTCGGGCAAAACAGCAAGGACATCTTTGAGCCGCGGGAGTCGATCGGCGCTACCGCAACTATGCTAAACAAGGCGCGCGAGGCGCTGGGCGACGACGTCGTCCTCGGCATAGACTATCATCATCGGCTGTCGGTGGCAGAGGCAGCGAGCTTCTGTAACAAGCTCGGCCGTGGCGTGATTGATTTCCTCGAGGAGCCGATACGGGACGAGACACCCGAGGCCTACGAATCCCTGCGCACGATGACCGACATCCCGTTCGCCATCGGCGAGGAATTTGCCAGCAAGTGGCAATTCCTGCCCTACATCGAGCGTGGCATCCATCAGTTCAACCGGCTCGATGTTTGCAATGTTGGCGGGCTCACCGAAGCGATGAAGGTCGCTGGTTGGAGCGAGGCGCACTATGTGGACCTCATGCCGCACAATCCCCTCGGCCCAGTCTGCACGGCCGCGACCATCCATCTCGCCGCCGCGGTTGCGAATTTCGCCTGGCTCGAGACCAGGGCTCCCGAAGCAAAGCTGGGCTTCGATAATTCCGACTTCTTCCCCGTGCAACCACGGCTCGACGGACCCGACTATCCGGTCAGCGATCTGCCGGGGCTCGGCGTCGAGGTCAACGAAGAGGCGGTCAAGGCGGAGAGCTTTCGTTTCTGGGAAGCGCCTCACCTAAAGCGCCGCGACGGTTCTGTCACGAACTGGTAGTTTCATCCACCGGAGCCTAAAATGACGCATGCACCCGACATAACGCGACCGACCAAAGAGCTGATCGACGCACTGAAGGAAATCGGCGCCGCGACGGTTTCCGGCACGCTTGGCCACATGGGCTTCCGCAATCCGCACATGGTCGGTCCCGTGCCGCAGAACCGCGGGAGGTCGATCGTCGGGCCGGCGCTGACGCTCCAGTTCATGCCGCAGCGGCCGGACCTCTTCACCGAGGGAGAATATGCCGATCCGGAGACGCAGTTGCACCGGCACGTGCTCTATCACGCGCAGGAGGGCGATGTGGTCGTGGTCGACGCGCGGGGCGACATGAGCTCGGGCGTCTTTGGCGATATGATGTCGACCTATTTCAAAGGCAGAGGCGGCGCTGGCATCGTGATCGATGGGTGCATGCGCGATCGGCCCAATGTCGAGAAGCTGGATCTCCCCCTATGGCTACGTGGCTGGACTCCCAACTACCATGTGCAGACCAGTATCTATCCGAATGCGGTCAACGTTCCGATTGCCTGCGGCGGTGTCACGGTAATCCCCGGCGACATTATCGTCGCCGACGATGACGGGGTGGTGGTGCTTCCAGTCGCAATGGCCGCGAAGGTGATCGAAGAGTCGCAAAAGCATCACGATTGGGAGGAGTTCTCGCGAGTGAAGCTTATGGAGGGCGGGTCGTTGCAGCGCTACTATCCGCTGCATGACGATGCCCGCGGAGAATACGAAGAGTGGCGCAAAACAAACCGCTTGGAGAACCGAAGTTAGCCTATTGATTACCCTCCGCGGGCCGCGAACCTTCTGAGGTATCGCCGACGTCTACGCAAAAAATAGGGAGTCGAATTTCGCCGTGCGAGACCGCCGGCGGCAACTTCTTCGAACAGCTTCCCGGGGATCACGAGGTGCATCTCCTGTCGATGATCCTGCACGATTGGGACGAGGCCAAGAACCGCGCCCTGCTGCGCCGGTCCTTCGAGGCTTTGCCGAGCGGCGGCGCAGTGATCATTAGCGAGCTTCTCGTCAATGACGAAAAGACCGGGCCGGCGCCGGCCGCGCTGATGAGCCTCAACATGCTGATCGAGACGGAAGGGCGAAACTACACGCCGGCCGAATATTCGGCGTGGCTCGAGGAAGCCGGCTTCCGGCACATCGAGACGGTCTGGTTCGACGCACCCGCCGCGAACGGCGCCGTGATCGGCCGCAAGCCCTAGATCAGGATGATTTACGCCCGATCGGCCTAAAATATGAAACTTGATCTAAATCAGAGCATGATGTCGTCCGAAAACCGCGCACAACTTTTCGGCGTCATGCTCCAGAGCAACGGGACGGAGGGAAGTATGAGCATTCACGACTTTGGATCTGCTGTCACGCGCGTGGCGTCGCGGGCGGTCAGGCGGGTGTTGCCCGCAGCATTCGCAGCGTTGGCGGCGGCGATTGGATCGTCGCCTGCCGGCGCGGCCGACAGCGAGCTGGTCGAACGGGGGAAATACCTGGTGACCATCGCGAGCTGCACCGATTGCCACACGCCGGGACATTTCCTCGGCAAGCCGGACATGACGCGTCACCTCGGCGGTTCCGAGGTCGGCTTCGAGATCCCTGATGTCGGAGTCTTCTACGGCCCCAACCTCACGCCCGATGAGGCGACGGGCCTCGGGCGCTGGAGCGAGCGTGATATCGTCACGGCGATCCGGACAGGCAAGCGCCCCGACGGACGCATGCTTGCTCCAATCATGCCGTGGGCCGCATTAGCGGAGCTCACCGAGTCCGACGCCGGGGCGATTGCGGCCTATCTCAAGAGCCTGCCGCCGGTGAGCAACAAGGTGCCTGGACCGTTCGGGCCGGGCGAGGCGCCGACTTCGTTCGTGATGAAGATCGTGGCGCCGGCGGAGAAATAGGGCCGGCGCATTGCAGGGCGGCGCCAATCCCATTGCCGGCTCACGACTCGCGCGGAGTCGCCCGGACGATCGCGCCGGAGTTCAGTTCGGGAAGAGAAAATCGCCCTTGCCGAGCCCGTATTTTCGCCGCCTGCCGCGCTTTTTGAAATCAGCGCGATCAACAGTTTGCCCCTCCGTCCTGAGAATTTGCCACGCGAAACTCTGTTTCCAGACTGCGTATCGCCTCCACATTACGCTTTACAACTATATAACATAGTTGCTACGTTACTAGCAATGGAGAGGCGAGCCTGCTGACTGGTCGTTGGGCTGCCCCTGATGGAAGGACGTTGCGACGATGTCTGGGACCTATGCTACTTTTTCCGACGATAGTTTTGCGGGCCGAACCGTCCTTATCACGGGCGCCGCGAGTGGAATGGGTCTTGAAACTGCAAGGGCCTTTGCCAGCAAGGGCGCGGAAGTCGTCATGGCCGATCGTGATGAGGCGGGGCTGAAGCGCTACGGCGCGGAACTGCGCAATGGCGGCGCGGCTGTTCACACCGTGACGGTGGATGTCAGCGATCAGGAAAGCATCGACAAGGCCTTCGATTATTGTGACGCCAATCTGGCGCGTCTCGATAACGTCGTGACGTGTGCAGCGATCATCACAGCCAAACGTATATTCGAGCAGGATCGGGCGCATTGGCATCGCGTGCTCGATGTCAATCTGCTCGGCAGCTTCTTCGTCGTGCAGGCGGCGGTCAAACGCATGCTCGACAACACCGATGGCGGCAACATCGTCTGTATCGCCTCGGATGCCGGCGTGCATGGCGGCGGCGGGCTGATCGCCGATACCGCCTATGCGGCATCGAAAGCCGGGACCTTGTCGATGGTCAAATCGGTGGCGCGGGAACTTGCGGGCAAGAAGATCCGCATCAACGCGCTGAACCCCGGACCGACGGATTCCCCGATGCATTCCCATATCGATCAGTCGCTGAAGGACCGCATCGCCGGCAATCTGCCGATGCGGCGCATGGGACGGCCGGAGGACATGGCGGCGGCAATCATGTTCCTGTGCTCGGATGCAGCCAGCTTTACCTACGGCGCCGCGCTCGATGTCGATGGCGGATCGATGTTCCGCTAGACCGGGAGGGGATACAGGCATGCAGCAAACAGCCCGCCGTTACGCCTATTCGGCCGATATTCCCGAACTCGATGATGTCGATGTGCTCGTCATCGGGGGCGGACCATCGGGATTATCGGCCGCGGTCGCGGCGGCACGTCTTGGCGTGCGGGTACGCCTTGTGGAGCGCTACGGCTTCCTCGGTGGCAACCTTACGGCGGGCCTCGTCGGCCCCTGCATAACTGATCCGCGGTATCTACGAAGAATTCGTTCAGCGGATGATGGCGCTCGGCGGTGCGCTGCATCCGAGTACGATCCCGGCAGGTTCGGCCTATTGCGGCTTCATCGTCTACGGCCACGACAAGGTGACACCTTTCCAGCCTGAGGCGGCGAAGGTCGCGGCGCAGCGCATGTGCGTCGAGGCGGGAGTGGAATTGTTGCTGCACACCATGGTCGTCGATGCCATCGTCGATGATCATGATGCGGACAATCCCCGGGTGCTCGGTGTTGTTTGCGCCGGCAAGGGCGGGCTGAGGAGCGTTCGTGCCAAGGTCGTCGTCGATTGCTCGGCCGACGGCGATGTCGCCCATTATGCCGGTGTCCATACCCGTCAGGGGCGGGAAAGCGACGGCCTTTCCCAGCCGCAGACACACTGTTCTTCCGCGTGCAGAACGTCGATGACCAGGCGGTGGAGGATTACATCCGCGCGCATCCGCAGGATTTTCGGCCATTCGCCTCGATCGTCGCCAAGGCGACGGCAGAGGGCCGCTTTCCCGCGCCTCGCCGCGGCATCGGCCTTTACAAAACCATGGAACCGGGCGTCTGGCGCATCAATACCGGCCGCGTCTTGCGCCGCAATGGGGCTGACGCCCTTGAACTCTCGCTTGCCGAGGTCGAAGGCCGGGAGCAGACCGTGGCGCTGCTCGATTTCTTCCGCGACAATTTGCCCGGCTTCGAACAGGTGGAACTACGGGACACGGCAACCCAGATCGGCGTACGGGAAACCCGACGGATCGATGGCGCCTACGAATTGACGCTGCAAGATTTGCATTCCGGCCGCGCCTTCGAAGATGTCGTGGCGTTGTGCGGCTATCCGCTCGATATTCACGACCCCACAGGCTCGGGCGGTGGTACCGGTGGCCAGGGGCTTGATGCGGCGAATATCTACCAGATACCTTACCGGGTCATGCTGCCGCGCGTTCATGAGGGCCTGCTGGTGTCTGGCCGCGCGGTCTCGGCGACGCATGAGGCGCTCAGCGCCATTCGCGTCATGCCGCCCTGTTTTGCGCTCGGCCAGGCGGCCGGTGTTGCCGCAGCACTTTCGGTCGGCAACAGGGCAAGCCCCCGGCATGTCGACTACGCGGATTTGCGCAGGGAACTTCTGGCCCAGGGCGCCTATCTTGGCTGACGGAAGGAGAAAGCGGGGAGCGATACCCGCGTTTTCTCAAGTCAGGCCTTCAGATGAAGGGTCACCAGCACGGTGCATTCAGCGCCATCGGCAAATCGGGTTGCAACGCGCAGCCAATTGCCGAAGGCGTTGAGCCGGGCCACGGCAACGCCGTCCTGTTCGCCCGGCATGGCGAATTCCGTTCCTTCTCGAACCCAGTGCATGCCATCAGGCGAGATTTCCACCCAGCCCTTGGGTGCAGTGCCGACGGGAGGCTTCAATGCCCGAATGAAGAACACGGCTTCATGCGCCCAGCCGGCCTCATAGGGTTCGCTCGCGGCGTCACCGCTCCAGCGCTCATTGCGGGTTATCACCGCCGTAATGTTTTCGGGAAGCATCAAAAATCCCCTGAAATGCAGATGGAATCGACGTAGAGAAAGGCGCGTTTGGCGACATCCGTCTCGGCGAACAGGCAGAAGTTCAGCATGCACCAGAGGTTCTTCATCGCCGGAATCCGGATCGACTCGAAGCCGGATACATCGAAATTCCGGTCGTTGCATTGCAAGCCGGTCGCCTTCATGGAGGCGAGGTCGAAATCGAAGCGCATATAGCTCCAGTTCACCTTCGTCGGGATCTCGTTGTAGCAGAGCCGTTGTTCACCATCCGGCAAGTCCAGCCAGCCTTCGGGCGCCAGGTGATAGTGGCTTACGGTCTTGTCTTCCCGGCCGATGGCGGTGAAGGGCGTGGTCTCGCGTTTGTACTGCCATTTCTGCAAGTGCTTGCCGTCGAGTGCATTGAGAAAGCGCAGATGCGGCATAACCCGCTCGCCGTCTCCGTCCCGATCGCCGCATTGCAGGTCGAACAGGAAGCCGATCGATCGCACGTCGGTTTCCGATAGTTTCAGTTCTGTCGCCTCCGGCTTGAACGTGAAGAAAATCTCGAAACGGATCGGCCCGCGCTTGCGGAAGGTATGGCGCTTGATTGCAACGTTTTGGGCACCCGGTTTTGCCTTTGTGGCGATCTTTAGCGCATAGGACGAATCCATGCCGCCGTGGGATCCTGCATCCCAATGCCCGAGAGTTGAGAGCATGGCGCTCGAGTGCTGGGCAAAGCCGGGCAGCATGACGTCGAGTGTGTCCTCGTAATTGCCGACCAACTGCGACCAGCCGCAATGCCCGCGCGAAAAATCGTCAAACGACAGGATGCGCGGCAGAGGATCGAAACGGCTGAGCGCCGGATCTGCGCGAAGCATGGCGAACCTCATGGCTTCCATCATGTCGCCTGTGGAAGAGGGGGCTGATTTCGTCATTATGGTGTTGACCTCACTGTACGCGGAGCCGTTTGACGGCGTCCCAATCGATTTCGATGCCGAGACCCGGCCGTGTCGGCACGTCGAGCCGGCCATTCTTCTGGCGCAGGCAGCCGGGCACCAGATCGGACAGGTCGCGCTTGAAGGGGCTAAGATCGCATTCGCATTCCATCATCCGGAAATTCGGAAGGGCGGCCGCCAGATGCGCGCTGGCCGTCTCGCAGATAATGCCGGACATGCCGATATGCGGGGCGTAGCCCACATCATGCAGGGCGGCATAGTCGGCCATGCGCCGTGTTTCGGATATGCCGCCGGCACGTGCGACATCCGGCTGCAGGATTGAAAGGGTGCGGCTGGCGACGAGACGCTGCGCCTGATCGGCGGTAAAGTTGCTCTCTCCGGCTGCGAGCGGCACGTCGCAGCGTTTGCGAAGTTCTTCGTAGCCTTGCTCGTTTTCCGGCGCCAACGGCTCCTCGAACCAGAAGTAACCGTTGGCCGAAAGTGCCCTGCCGACTTCGATCGCCTGGTCCAGATCATAGGCCCAGTTGGCGTCGACGCAGAGTTCGATATCGTCGCCGGCGCGTTTGCGCAACAGTTCGATGCGCCGGCAGGCTTCCCTGACAGGATTGGCTAGCTTGACTTTGATGCGCGGGAAGCCTTCGCCGATATAGCGCTCCAGTTCCCGATCCGCCTCAGCATCGTCGACCCAGTTTACGGCGGCGGCATAGACTTCGATCGTTTCCCGGCCGATGCCGCCAAGCAGCTTGGCGATCGGCATGCCCGCGGCCTTGCCCATGATGTCCCACAGCGCAATGTCGACGCCAGCGATCGCCTCGATCAGCATGCCGCCGGCGCGGCCTGACAGCGAGCGCCGCATCGATTGCCAGAGCGCGCCGATGTTGCGTGCGTCCTGTCCGATCAACCGTGGTTTCAAAGAGCTTTCGATCAGTTCCGCATAGGCCTTGGGTGAAAATCGGGCCAGAACCTCACCGACGCCGACGATGCCGGCATCGGTGTGCAGCTCGACGAGAACCATCGAGACTTTGTGATAGGTGCCCCAGGACGTGACGGTCGGTTTGGGCAGCGTCTGGCTGAGCGGATGGGCGATGACATCTGAAATAAGGATCGCCGGTCCGGTCGAACGTTGCACAGAATCCATCGGCTCTTTCGTTCCCAATGTTTTGCTCGTTGCTCTTGGTTTTGCTCGCTGCTTTGGGGCGTGTCTGTTATTCCTAGCTAGATGTTGGCGACTTGGCAACTGATAAACCTAGTTGCTAAGTTGGAAACTGCATGTTAGCTTTGTGAATATGAGGATCGAGATGAGTGAAATTCCCGAAAGGAAACCCGTTTTCACCGCCAAGCCGCCGAACCCTTCGCGGTTGGCGGATGGGGTGTCCGATGCGATTGCCGCCGCACTCTTTGATGGACGAATCTCGCCTGGTGAGCCGTTGCCGCCCGAAGGGGAGATCGCCAGGGAATTCGGCGTCTCGAAGCCGATCGCCCGTGAGGCGCTTCGTCAGTTGACGGCAGCCGGGCTGATCTTTACCCAACAAGGCAAGGTTGCCCGCGCCAAGGCCCTGAGCGGCGACTCGATGGACAAAATCTACGGCTATGCGGTCCGCTCCAGTCTCAAGCGGCTGCGCGAAGCCAATGAAATGCGCCGCGTCGTCGAGACGGGAATTGCCCGGCTCGCCGCCGAACGTCGCGATCCGGAAGGTCTGGAGATCATGCGGCAGGGCTTGGCAGGCATGCTGGCTTCCGTGAAGGAGCCTTCCGGCTTTACCGCCGCCGACATCCTGTTTCATCTTGGCCTTGCCGTGACGACGGGTAATTACATGATCCGCGTGCACATGGAGAGCATGCGTTCCGTGCAGCGCGAGGTGTCGGAATTGTTTTCACGTCGCGCCAACCGCAGCGACGCTGACTGGCGGGCAACGATTGACCGGCACCAGGCGATCTACGACGCAATTGCAGTTGGTGACGCCGATCTCGCCGAGCAAAAAATCAGGCAGCATTTCGAAGCTGCCGACATTGCCTCGCTCGAGGTGGCCGACAAGTTGAAAGATGCCGAGCGATGAGCGCCGCGCGCTTCTCATTGAAAGGTCGGCGCGCGCTGGTAACCGGTGCCAGTTCCGGCATCGGTCGGGCTGTTGCGCTTGGCCTTGCGGAGCATGGAGCGGAACTGATCCTGCATCACTTCGGTAATGAGACGGGCGCGCGTGAGGTGGCCCGGGCGACCGGAGGCACAGCGCCGGTACTGGAAGCAGACTTCACCGACGGGCGTGCGACGCAGGCTTTTGCCGATGAAGTGCTCGGGACATGCGGCCCGATCGATATCCTCATTGCCAATGCCGCCATCGAACATCGACGGCCCTGGCAGGAATTGGATGAGGCGCATGTCAACGCCCATGTGGCATCGAATTTTTCGGCGCTGCTGACGCTGACGGCAAAGCTGGTTCCGCCGATGGCCGAGCGGGGCTGGGGTAGGGTCGTCGCCACAGGCAGTATCATGGCGGTGCGACCGCGGGCGGAAACGGTTGTTTATGCGTCGCTCAAGGCGGCGCAGTTGACTGCGATCAGGTCGATTGCGCGCGAAACCGGCCATCGCGGCGTCACGCTGAATGTGGTTTCGCCGGGTGCGATCGAGATCGAGGCCAATGCCGCGCGCTACGGCGACCCGGCGTTCCGCAAAGCGGTAGCCGCCAAGATCCCTGTGGGCAGGCCGGGCCAGCCGCAGGACCTGGTGGGGGCGTTTGTTTTTTTGTGCAGCGATGCTGCCAGCTACATTACGGGTGCAAATATCCCAGTCGACGGAGGATGGTCGATCGGAGATGCGCCCGGGAGCCTTCCGCACGCTGCCGGGTGAGCGGCCTGCGGCAAGGTTTTCGAGATCATGCGGCGGAACCGTCCGCCGCAGCTTGCCGCCAAATTCCAGGCGAATGCCGTTTGCATTCAGTCGGCGAAGGCTGATTTGCCGACGATCAAAAAGGGAGGAAACCATGAAGGCCGCATTAGCAGGTATCGCAGCATCCGCGTTGACATTGTGCATATCGACGTCTGCCGTCTTCGCGACGGATCTCCGCATGACGGTCTGGACCGGGAGCGAGGCTCATCTGAAGATGCTGAATGGCATTGCGGAGAGCTTCAAAGCCACACATCCCGACGTCAACGTGAAGTTCGAGACCGTGCCGGTCAACGACTACACCCAGAAACTGACCTTCCAGATCGCCGGCGGCAATGCTCCCGACATAGCCTGGATGATGGAGGATGCCGCTCCGGCTTTCGAAAACGCCAATCTTCTGAAGGATCTCGGCCCGACGCTCAAGGCGGCGGAAGGCTATGATTTCGACGATTTCTCGAAGCCGGCCATGGGCCTCTGGCAGAAGGACGAAACGGTCTACGGCATTCCGTTCTCCACCTCTCCTTTCATGATCTACTACAACAAGGACATGTTCGACAAAGCCGGGCTCGAAGACCCGCTGACGCTCGCCGCCAAGGGCGAATGGAACATGGAGAAGTTCCAGGAAGTCTCCAAAAAGCTCGCGGAAACCAATCCCGGCAAATGGGGCTTCGAGTTCAAGGATGGCGAAGGCTATGCCTCTCGCATGACCCATGCCCTTCTGCCGCCAATCCGCGCCTATGGTGGCGATATCTGGTCGAACAAGGAATGCGGCTTCGACAAGCCCGAAGCCGTCAAGGCGGTCAAGCAGTTGCATGACATGGTCTTCAAGGACAAGTCCATCGTTCCGCCGGGCGAACAGGGCGATTACTTCTCCGGCAGTTCGGCGATGACGGTCAACCAGATTTCCCGTGCTTCGAAGATGGCGGAAGCCGGCTTCAAGTGGGGCATCGCACCGTTGCCCACCGGCCCAGGTGGTGAGTCACCCGTTATCGGCCAGGCCGGTCTTGTTGTGTTCGCCCAAGGCAAGAATACGGAAATCGCCGCGGAATTCGTAGCGCATATGACCAACAAGGAAAATGTCGCCACCATGGCGCAGTTCTTCCCGCCGGCCCGCAAGAGCGTTCTGCAGGCCGATGCATTCATCAACGGCAACAAGCTCGTGCCGCCCGAGATGATGAAGAATGTGGCTGCCGCTATAGAAAAGGGCCGGGTGGTTTCGGCCAACGAAAAAGCGCCCCAGATCCTTGCCGCTATGGCGCCTCGTGTCGATGCCCTGTGGAAGCCGGATGCCGATGTCGATGCCGCCATCAAGGGCATCTGTGCGGCAATCCAGCCGCTGCTTTGATCAGAACGAAGATGGCCGATACCGTTCATAACTCCATTCGAACCGGCCAAAAGACCTGGCTGACGTTGAAGATGAGAGAGATGATGGAGGCGTGGCTGTTCGTCAGTCCCACCTTCATCGGCTTCCTCATCTTCTTCCTCGGTCCGCTCTGTGCAGTGGTCTATTATTCAATGACCGAATGGAACCTGCTCAGCCAGCAGGCCACCTTCGTAGGCCTTGCAAATTTTCAGAATGCGTTGCTCGAAAACCCTGACTTTTGGCTTGTGGTACGCAATTCGGTTGTTTTCGCGATCGGTCTCGTGCCGCTCAATATGGCGCTCGCGCTCGCCTTGGCACTCGCCCTTTCCCGGCCGTTCTTCGGGGTCGTGTTCTTTCGCACGGTGTTTTTCGCTCCCGTCATCACCTCGGCCATCGCCTGGGCGATCGTCTGGAAGTTTCTGCTGCAGGGAGAAGGCGGTTTCATCAACCAGGTACTGGCGCTGGTCGGGATCACCGGTCCAAACTGGCTGCGTGAACCGAACTGGGCCATGGCGGCGGTCATCGTCACCCGCGTCTTCAAGATGGTCGGCCTCAACATGATCCTCTACATTGCGGCGCTGCAGGCGATCCCGCGGGACTATGAAGAGGCGGCGCGCCTGGAGGGCGCCTCACGCCGGCAGATCTTCAGCATGATTACTTGGCCGTTGCTGGCGCCGACCACGCTCGTCATCATGGTCATCACGACGATCGGCTCTTTCAAGGTCTTCGATCACATATACCAGATGACCGGTGGCGGCCCGGAAAACGGCACACTGGTGCTTGCCTTCTACATCTACCAGCAGGGCTTCAAGTTCTTCAACGTCGGCTATGCCTCGGCGCTCGCGATGATCATGTTCGTGATGATCATGGCGCTGACACTGGTGCAGGTGATGCTGCGGAGAAAGGGATCGGAGTGACCCAGCGCCAAATCCAGATCCTCTACCGCACCTGCTGGACGATCGCACTGCTGATCGCCGCCATTCCTTTTGTTTTCCCATTCGTTTGGATGGTGTCTGCCGGCTTCAAGAGCGTGACCGAGATATTCGGCGCGCCGACGCTTATTCCGCGCGTCTGGCGCTGGCAGAATTTCGTTGAAGTGTTCACATATCAGCCGTTCGCGCGGCAGTATTTCAACTCGCTTTACATCGCGATCGTGGTGACGGCGCTCACCCTCGCCATCTCGTCCCTGGCCGGCTATGCGCTGGCGCGCATGCGGTTTGCCGGTGCCGGGCTGCTGATGCTTTTTCTGATCTCGGCGCTCATGGTGCCGGAGGAAGTGACGATCATTCCGAACTTCTTCCTGATGCGTTGGTTTGGTTTGGTGGATACTCACTGGCCGCTGATCCTGCTGCCCACCTTCGGCCCTCATGGGGTGATGGCAACGTTCCTGATGCGCCAGTACTTCCTGGCCCTGCCCAAGGAACTGGAAGAAGCCGGCAAGATGGACGGCCTCTCACGCTTCGGCGTTTGGTGGAAGATAGCGCTGCCGATGGCGCGTCCGGCCCTGGCTGCGGTTTCCATCATCACCTTTCTGTTCTCGTGGAACCTGTTCCTGGAGCCGCTGATCTTTCTGAGCTCGCTCGACATGTTCACGCTGCCTTTGGCCTTGTCGAACTTCAACGACAGCTACGGCTTACCGTTGTGGAACCTGCAGCTTGCCGCTACCAGCCTTGCCGTGGTGCCGATCCTGATCGTCTATCTGATCGCCCAGCGGCAGATCATCGAAAGTTTTGCGCTATCAGGCGTGAAGGGATGAGGAATTTTCGTTCATGAGCAGTGTATCGCTTAAAGGCATCGAAAAACGCTTCGGCGCCGTCGAGGTCATCCGCGGCGTCGATCTCAGGATCGATCCGGGTGAGTTCGTCGTATTCGTTGGTCCGTCAGGCTGCGGCAAGTCCACCTTGTTGCGGCTGATTTCGGGGCTGGAATATCTCAGCGGCGGTGAACTTGCGATTGGCGGCCGGGTGGTCAACGAAGTGCCGGCTTCGAAACGCGGCGTTGCCATGGTCTTCCAATCCTATGCCCTCTATCCGCATCTGACCGTCCGGGACAATATGGGTTTCGGGCTCAAGGTCCGCAAAGTTCCGGCGCAGGAGCGTCAGAAGCGCGTCGACGAAGCGAGCGCCACGTTGAAGATCGAAGCATTGCTCGATCGCTACCCCGCGAGCTTTCCGGCGGCCAGCGGCAGCGCGTCGCGATCGGCCGGGCCATCGTCGGACATCCCGATGTCTTCCTGTTCGACGAACCGCTGTCGAACCTCGATGCGGAGTTGCGCGTGCACATGCGCTCTGAAATCGCCGCACTGCACAAGCGGCTCTCCACGACGATGATCTATGTAACGCACGATCAGGTCGAAGCGATGACGCTCGCCGACAAGATCGTGGTTCTGCGCGACGGCCGCGTCGAGCAGGTCGGTTCCCCCAGAGAACTATACGAGCGGCCGTCAAATATATTCGTGGCGCAATTCATCGGCAGCCCAAAAATGAATCTGCTCCCGGCAGATATCGCGCCTTTGCTGACAGGCGCAACGGCAGCGGATACCGCCGCCGAGACCATCGGGATAAGGCCGGAGCATCTAAGCGTCGTGGAGCCTCGAGAGGGGACGCTGCGCGGAACCGTCGGGCTTTGCGAATATACCGGGGCGGTAACGCTGCTCCACGTCAAGCTGCCGGCTGGGCATGATTGCCTCGTCCTCCACGACGGTGGCGACATGAAGGCGGGAAACCAAATAGGGCTCACCGCCGATGTCTCGAAGGTGCACTTTTTCAATGGCAACGGGCACTCAACAAAGCGGACTGAACAAGGCCGGACTGCTTGAGCGTACGGCCGCTCCTGGCGCGGGCGCGAGCCGCAGAAATCTCTTAAGAGCCGGGTTCGTCTACTCGCCCTGGCGCAAGTTGCGAAGCCGGTCGAAAAGGACGGCGAGCACGATTGCCCCGCCGATAAAGCACCCTTGCCAGAATGCGTTGATGCCGAGCAGGCCAAGACTGTTGCGGATGATTTCGATGAGTGCGGCGCCGACCAAGGCTCCAAAGGCGGTGCCAACGCCGCCGGCCAGATTGGCGCCGCCGATAACCGCGGCGGCAATGACCTGAAGTTCCATTCCGGCGCCGATGTTTGTGGTGACAGCGCCGAGCCAGCCGGTTTGAATGATGCCGGCGACCCCCGCCGACAGGGCGGAAATCATATAGACGATGACCTTGATCCTCGGCACGGGAACGCCCGTCAGTGTCGCGGCGTGCTCATTGCCGCCAATGGCAAAGACATAGCGGCCGAACTTGGTCCAGCGCAGCACGAAACCGGTAATGAGTGCCAGCACGACCATGTAAAGCACTGGATTGGCGATGCCAAAAACCCAGGCGCCGCCACCCAGAGCCAGTAGTTTGTCGTGATCAGGTCCGAACTCAAAAACCACAGTGTTGTTGGATGCAACCATCGCAAGGCTGCGCGCAATCGACAACATGCCGAGCGTGACGACGAAAGGGGGGAAGCCAAGATAAGCAATCAAGACGCCGTTGAAAGCTCCGACCAATAGAGCCGTACCGATCGAGGCGGCGATGCCGACTTCAATACTGTATCCCGCATGCATGACGACCGCCAGCACCATGCTGCACAGGCAAAGTACGGAGCCAACGGACAAATCGATGCCGCCGGTGATGATGACCAGCGTCATGCCCAGCGCGATAATGGCGACGAAGGTGACGTTGCGGGTGATGTTGTAGATGTTCTTCGCCGTCGCAAAGGAGTCCGTTGCCATCGACAGAAAAATGCAGGCGAGAATGACTGCAATCAGCACCCAGAATGTCTGGCCGCTCATGATCGTTGCAAGCCAGCTCCGTTGCTTCTGTCCGATCGTTTGGTCAAGTGTAATCGCCATCGTCAACCTTCTTCCTTCCTGTTGCAACGGATAGCATCGATCACACTTGTTCGATGGCGCCGGTGATCAGTCCCGTTACTTCCTCCGGCGAACTTGCCGCAATCTGCTTGTCGGCTACTTTTCTGCCTCGCCGCATCACGATCACGCGGTCGGCGACCGAAAAGACGTCGGGCATGCGGTGGCTGATCAGGACAACGATAATGCCCTGGTCCCGCAATTGGCGGATCAGATTCAGAACCTCAGCCACCTGGCGCACGGAAATGGCTGCGGTCGGCTCGTCCATCAATACGATTTTCGCTTCCGACAGCATCGTGCGGCCGATCGCGACCGCTTGGCGCTGACCACCTGACATTTGCTTGACGAGATCGCGCGCCCGCGTCTCGGATTTGAGCTCGCGAAATATCTCGCCGGCGCGCTTGTACATGGCCTTGTGGTCGAGGATGCGAAGAGGCCATACGCCACGGCGCAATTCTCGTCCGAGGAAGACGTTCGCTGCCGCCGTCAGATTGTTGCAGAGCGCCAAATCCTGGTGAACGATCTCAATGCCATGCTGGCGTGCTTCCTTCGGCCGATGAAGCACGAGATCGGCGCCGTCGAGCCGCATGGTTCCATGGCTCGGCCGGAAGTTGCCGGCAATCATCTTCACCAGTGTGGATTTGCCAGCCCCGTTGTCGCCCATGAGGCCGACAACCTGCCCCGCCTCGAGCGATAACGAAACATCGTTGACTGCCTGGATGGCACCGAAATGTTTGGAAACATTGCTGAGCTCAAGAACCGCCACCAGCCTCCTCGCCTCCCAAAACCTGCGGGCTATCCATCGCACCGAACCCTGCTTGTCTTCGAGGCAAGGCTCCGGCGAGTGCGCTTTTCCAGTATCCTCCCAGGAAAAGCGATCGGGAGCATTTACGCAAAACCCTGCGACAGCGTCAACTCATTGTCCCGGCAATTGACCTTATTGTCGCAAAAATCTGTTTTGTCAGACAAATATCATTTGACGAGAGTGGCGCGCAGATATTAGCTATTAATGGGGGAGAAACGGCATGCTGATCCTTGTGACCGGAGCGACGGGCAAGGTCGGGCGGCGCTTCATTGCTGGGCTGCTTGACGATCCGAGATTTTCCAAAGCCCGTATTCGTGCGCTTTGTCATAATCGTTTGTACGAGGCGACCGACCGTGTCGATGTCTTCCAAGGCTCAATCGCCGATCGCGATGTCGTGGCAGCGGCGCTGGTTGACGTTACCCATGTCGTGCATCTCGCCACATGCAAGGAAACGCCTGAAGACATCATGGATGTCACGGTCAAAGGTCTCTTTTGGCTGCTCGAGGAGTTCCGTACGAGCGTGACGGCACGCCAGTTCATCCTGATCGGTGGTGATGCGGGTGTGGGACATTTCCACTATCGCCACGACGGCCCGATCACCGAGAACGCCCGCCATTGTGCCTATCCGGGAAGCTATGCGCTCTCCAAAGTCCTGGAAGAGGTCATGCTGGAGCAGTTTGGCATTCAGTATGGCCTCAATGGCTGTTGTCTGCGCGCGCCCTGGATCATGGAAAAGGACGATTTCAAGTATTCGCTGTCTTTTGGAGACGACGTCTTTGGCGGCCCCGACTGGAAGACGCTCGTTCCGGAAGACGCGGCACGGCGCTATGCGGCGATGGGTACGGTGCCGCTGCTCTTGGATGCCGACGGACGTGCACTGAAGCGCAATTTCGTCCATGTCGACGACCTTGTATCGGCAATATTGGCAGCGATCGACAATCCGCGGGCGGAGCGGCAGCTCTTCAATATCTGCATGGATCGCCCCGTCGACTATGCTGAAGTCGCCGCTTATCTCTTGCGCACGCGCAATCTCGGCTCTGTCGACATACCGAGCCGCTTCCATTCCAATTGGATGGACAACAGCAAGGCGAAATACCTGCTGGATTGGCAGCCAAATTACGATCTCGAAATGCTTATCGACTCGGCCTGGCAATACGAGCGTTCAAAGGAGGAGCCTCGCATCGTCTGGTATCCGGGTTGATTTCGTGTGGCGGGCACGCGGTGTCCGTCTGGTTCAAGGGAGGAAACTATGAGGAAGGCACTACTACTTACAGCCGCAGTTTTAGCACTGACCGCCGGGCAGGCCCTGGCCAAGAAGCAACTCGTCATCGTCGTCAAGGGCCTCGACAATCCGTTCTTCGAAGCAATCAATCAAGGTTGTCAGAAATGGAACAAGGAGAACCCCACTTCGGAATACGAATGCTTCTACACCGGTCCGGCATCGACATCCGATGAAGCCGGCGAAGCGCAGATCGTTCAGGATATGTTGGGCAAGGCGGACACGGCTGCAATCGCAATATCGCCGTCAAATGCAAAGCTCATTGCCCAGACCCTGAAGACGGCCAATCCGACGGTTCCGGTGATGACGCTCGATGCCGATCTTGCCGCCGAGGATGCAGCGTTGCGCAAGACCTATCTCGGCACCGACAACTACCTGATGGGCGCCCGCATCGGCGAATACATCAAGAAGGGCAAGCCGAAGGGCGGCAAGATCTGCACGATCGAAGGCAATCCGGGAGCGGACAATATTCTACGCCGCGCACAAGGGATGCGCGACACGCTTACTGGCCAGAAAGGCTTGACCGAGCTGAAAGGCGAGGGTGGCTGGACCGAGGTCGCCGGCTGCCCGGTGTTCACCAATGACGACGGTGCCAAAGGCGTCCAGGCAATGACCGATATCCTCGCGGCCAATCCCGACTTGGACGCATTCGGTATTATGGGTGGCTGGCCATTGTTCGGCGCGCCGCAACCTTATCGCGACCTGTTCAAGCCGATGGCCGACAAGATCGCCAGCAACGATTTCGTCATTGGTGCCGCCGACACGATCGGCGACGAGGTCGCCATTGCGAAGGAAGGACTGGTCACGGCGCTCGTCGGCCAACGACCGTTCGAGATGGGCTACAAGGCACCGGCGGTGATGATGGATCTGATTGCCGGCAAGCCGGTTGAAGATCCGGTCTTCACCGGGCTCGATGAGTGCACGAAGGATACAGTCGACACCTGCATTCAAAAGTAGCTTCACGGTTTGGCGCACCCGGTTCACGGGTGCGCCGACTGTCCTCACGAGACGGATCGAGAGATCCGCTGGGCTTGACGCGCCCTGAATTCCGCGCTTTGTGCCAGCGTCAATCGCAGGCGACTTCCTCGTTATTACGATTGTTGTGATCATACGTGCAGACAGTCGAAAGAATGCTGAGGCAGTAGAAATAAATGCCTGACAAAAAATCGGGAAAGCCAACGGCTGCGCTCGAGGTGGTGATGGTTGACCGCTCGGCCACCACAAGGCGCCCAAATTCTCCCCGCATGACTGGGGCGAGTGTTCATGTGTCTTTGGCAGGCGAGATCGGTCTGCGAATCGTGCGCGGCGACTATCCGCCGGGCACGATCCTGCCAAATGAAGCAAAATGGTCGGAAGTCTTTGAGGTCAGCCGATCGGCGGTGCGCGAAGCGATCAAGATGTTGATGGCCAAGGGCCTGCTTTCTTCCCGCCCGAAAATCGGCAGCTGGGTCGAACCCAAGGAACGTTGGAACCTGCTGGATCGAGATGTCTTGGGCTGGTATGCGGCATCTCCTGATCGCGAATCCTTTCTGAGGGCCGTGCAAGAACTCAGGCATATGATCGAGCCGGAAGCGACCGCGCTTGCTGCGGAACGCCGAACTGACGAGCAAATGAACGCGATCAACCAGGCCCTGCATGACATGGATCAGGCGACATCGCTCCAGCAGCGAACAGAAGCCGATGCGCGATTTCATATCGCGATCTTACGCGCCTCGGGAAATGATCTGCTGGTGCCGCTCGGCGTATTGATCGAATCGGCGCTGAACCACCTCTTCGCCCATGTGACGCGGGAGGAAGACAATTTGCGATATGCGCTCAAACTTCATGAAAATATTGAGAAAAACATCCGATTGCAGCGACCGAACATGGCGCGCAACGCAGTCCGCAAGGCGCTGGCAAATACCGACGAAATCATCGCACGGTGGTCACGATAGACGTTTGTAGCCTGTCCGACTGGCGCGTTGCCGATAGCTTGATGCAGGGGAATTCAACCTCCTACAGTCCTCGATGCCTACCCAAAACCCGCGGCTTGTGCTACTTTCCTTGGCAACCTTCGGGGGCTGAGCCATGCGTGGGCTGCTTGCATCGGTGGCGTTGATTTTCACAGCGACGGTGGCCGCTGCGGGGAGCCCTTTGTTCGATGCCGTTGCCACTGGAAACACCGCCGTCGTCGAGCAGGTTCTGGCTACCGGTGCCGATGTCGACAGCCGGGCACGCGATCAGGCAACGCCTCTTATCAACGCTGCGCTCGGAGCCCAGCTTGCCATAGCCGAATTGCTGATCGGCAAAGGGGCCGACGTCATGGCTCGGAACTCGGGCGGCTTTACGCCGCTTCATGCCGGAGCCTTTTCCGGCAGCGTGCCGATCAGCAAACTGCTTCTCCACCATGGCGCGACGCTCGACGATGCGGCCAATAAAGCAGGTGTGACACCGCTGATGGTCGCCGGTGAGGAAAACCACGTCGCTCTCGCCACGTTTCTTCTCGCTGAGGGGGCTGACGTCGGTCATGCGGAGGTTCACGGCTACACGCCAATCACGCGAGCAATCTGGAAGGGCAACTCGGACATCGTGCGGCTTTTCAAGCGGCATGGTGCGCCTTGCCCTCCGGCCAGCCGCATCGGCGAAAAAGAATACGCGAAGTGCATGGAAATCCATGATTGAATAGGAGGCACAGATGTATGCGGGGACCAGAAGCGGTGTGCGAGGAATTGCTATGGCGGTGTTCCTTCTGGCTTTGGCAGCTGTCGGTGGATCGCGGGCTTTCGCCGACGACTCGGTAAACACGGGCTACTTCGGCGGCGTGGCGATCATGGGATACGACCCCGTCGCCTATTTCACCGAAGGCAAAGCGGTGAAGGGCTCCGAGGAATTCTCCCACGAATGGCTGGGGACGCCGTGGCTTTTTGCCAATGCCAAACACCGTGAAATGTTCATCAGCGAGCCGATCAAATATGCGCCTCAATATGGCGGCTACTGCGCGGGCGAGGTGGCTCTCGGATCGGTGACGATCAACGTCGATCCGGAAGCATTCAAGATCATCGACGGCAAGCTTTACCTGATCTACGACAAGGGATCGGCAGAAGGGTTCGCCGCTCATGTGGCCGAAGCAGCGCCGAAAGCCGATAGAAACTGGCCGAAGGTCGCAGCCGATCTCGAACGGGATCAGTATCACTGACCGGTGGAGCGCGGCTATTTGACTGGCGAAAAATAGAAGACCTTCGTGGAGTTCACGTAAGCATAGCTGGTTTCAGCGGGCGAGTTTGCAGGTCTGTAGATCGGGCCGCAATCGGCTCGTCCAAATGCGTTTTCACTCTGCTCGCAAAGCATGTCGCCATTGACGAAAACCGTTCCGGTGACCATCTGCGTCGTCGAGCGGAAGGCCGCCTTGCCGTCGCGTTCGATTTGCATGAGTGCAGGGCTTCCTGAGGGCTCGGTCTTGCCCCAGAGGAGTTTGCCCATGACGATACTTGCGATTTCTTCACCGTGCAGGCGTTCGTGCTCGTTGCCCTTGAAACCGAACGGCCACTCCGGCAGGCCGGCCTCGCGCAGAGCATCGAGGATAAACGCCAAATCCTGCTCGTTGCGGAAATGGGCATTGCTGAGACGCCAGTCCGCCAGAGAATCGCGCCCAGCCAGTAAGCGAAGTCCCTCGGCGACAGTCGCACGGGCGTCGTCGAGGCGACCGGCACGGACATAGGCCATAGCGAGTGGGGTAACGAAATCGCCATTTCCCGGAGAACCATCGCGCGCGCGTTCGAAGCTGTCGATGGCCTTCGTGTAGTCGCGCTGCAAATAAAATACCAGGCCAGCAGTATATCGGTTGATGGCGGAGAGGTTCGGATCGTGCCTGAGCGCCGTGTCCACGGCCGCGCCGGCCTCGGCATGATTGCCGGAGAACAATTGAACGTATGCCAACGCCATATGAGCTTCGGCATCGGCAGACCCGAGCGAAACTGCCTGCTGCGCCGAGGTGACCGCCTGCTCGTAGCGGCGGTCCACGACTTGCATGACGGCAAGAACGGCGTATGGCGATGAAAGAGCCGAGTCGAGCGCCAGCGCGCGACTTGCCTTCTCGTAGGCCCTTTTTCGCGCCGGCGCGCTCTGGAGAACGTCGTCGTAAGCGCTTCGCCAGACATAGGCGGTCGCGTGCGCGTCGGCCGCGAAGGCCTCTGCAAAACCGGGGTCGAGCGCCTCCGCCTTGTCAAAGAGCGCCAGTGCCTCGAGCAGCCGGGAACGGCGGCCGGTACGCGTCGCCTGCTCGGCACGAAGGTAGTAGTCGTATGCCTCGAGATTGGCGGTCGGCGGATGGGTAATCCGTTCCGTCTCAGATTGAGTGAGTTTCAGGCCGAGCGCTTCGGCGATCTGCCGACTGAGCTCATCCTGCACAGCCATGACATCCGCCGCGGCGCGGTTAAATCGGTTGGCCCACAAGTGGTCGCCGCTTGCGGCATCGCTCAGTTGCGCATTGACACGGATTTGATCGCCTATCCGTTGCACGCTGCCCTCAACGATAAAGCGCACGCCGAGATCGCGTCCGATATCGGCCAAAACGAGAGGCTTGCCTTTGTATGCAAACACCGAATTATGGCCGATGACGTCAAGATCCGAAAGCATGGTCAGATCGGCAATCAGGCTGTCGGTAATGCCATCCGTGAAATAATCCTGGCCGGCGTCGCCACTCAAATTGGCGAAGGGAAGCACCGCTACCGATGGACGTTGGGGCACAAACGGCCATAGCCAGGCAAAGACAATCGCGGCGGCCGCAATCAACAGCGCCGCAAGTGTGGCCAGGTTGATCGCCCGGCGGTGCGGCCGACGGGAGGCGACGACCTTGCCTGCCTCGGAGGGATCTAACAGAACACGATAGACGCGAACCGGATCGGCTATGTTCTTCAGTTGCTGCTCACCGAGAGAGGAGAAACCGACCTCAGCCTTGTGTACCGTGTGATCGAATGCGGTACCGGATATGCAAATCCCGCCGGGCTGGGCAAGGCTCTCCAGCCGCGCCGCTATGTTGACGCCGTCTCCATGAATGTCCTCTCCTTCGACGATGACATCGCCGAGATTGACGCCGATGCGAAAAAGCATCCGCTGCTCAGGCCGCAGGGCCGCATTGCGTTCCGCCTTCTGTTGCTGGATTTTGACGGCGCAGCGCAAGGCATCCACCACGCTATGGAACTCAACCAGGATCCCGTCGCCCATCGTCTTGATCAGGCGGCCGTGGTGCGTGGCGATCTTCGGTTCGAAGAGTTCGTGGAGGTCGGTGTGGAAGCGGATACGCGTTCCCTCTTCGTCGATCTCGCTCATGCGGCTGTAACCGACCACATCCGCAATCAGGACTGCTGCAAGGCGGCGCTCCATACCAGCTCTTTCCGGGTGTCCGATCACTTACCGTTATCTTACAGCAGGTGGCGTGCCGTTGCTATCAGAGTTGCCCGAACTGGCATCACGTTCGCTGGCCACATGCTCTCGTGGAGAGGGCGTAATCTGAGAGGCTGCTCGCGCGTCCATCCATAGAATGAGCAGCCCGCGATATTGGTTCGACAGCAGTTTCCTTCAGCATTGGCCAAGATTCGGAGCTGTAAGTCCTGCCTTACGGAGTCCTTCTACGCGGCGGTTAAAGTCCTCGGGGTTTCGGAATGGAAGGACGCGGCGGCGGCGTTCTACAGAGAAATTGGGATTGATCTGGAGTGCCTTCTCCCAGGCCTGCCGGCTCTCCTCCGACCGACCGAGGTGGCCGTAACATGAGGCAAGCAGGGCGTAGGCGGTCTCCGATTGGGAGTTTTGTTGGAGCCGCTGCTCGATGGCTGCAATCGCTTGTTCATACTCGCCGAGAGAAAAGTGCGCATCGGCGCGAAACTGGAAGAGAATTTCCGGATGGTGCGGGTCGAGCCGCATCGATGCATCGAGTGTTTCCAGGGCGCCGGCGGGATCGCCGGAGAATATCTGGATATGGGCTAGCAGTAGCAGAAGCTCGGCGGAGTTGGGCTGCAGCGCGAGGCCCTGCTGCACCTCTGCCCGCGCCCGGTCCAGTTCCCGGTTCCACATGCAAGCCATGCCCAATGCAAAGTGGCCGTTGGGCTGTTCCTCGGCAATCTCCACGGCCTGCTGCGCGAGATCCATCCCGATCCGCAGCGAGCCTTCCGGATCGTTGCTCCAGGCGTTGACGTAGTCGAGCACGTGGGTGAAGGAGATGAGTGCCTGGGCGGCCGCATATTGCGGATCGATGGCGAGGGCGTCGGCCGCCAGGCTGCGGGCCGCTCTGTTTCCGGTTCGGGTATGAGCCGACGCCTGCTCGCGGCCACGCAATAACAACTCGTAAGCGTCGACATTGAGTGCGCGCCCTTGGGCTAATCGATCTTGGTCGCCATGCGTGAGGTTCAGCCTGAGCGCGGCCACGATCTCCTGGGTGAGCTCATCCTGAACCGCGAAAATGTCGGTGAGGTCGCGATCAAACCGGCTGGCCCAGATATGTCCGCCATTGCTGGCGTCGATCAATTGGGCGGTGACACGCACGCGGTTGCCGGCCTTGCGCACGCTGCCCTCGAGGACATAGCGGACGCCGAGCGCTTTGGCCATCTCAGGCACGGAGGCTGTTACATTCTTGTAGACGAAGGATGAGTTGCGGGCGATCACGTGCAGCTCGGACAGCTTCGAGAGGTCGGTGATGATGTCCTCGCTGATACCGTCGGAGAAATACTCCTGTTCGGCGTCGCCGCTCATGTTGTTGAACGCCAGTACGGCGATGGACGGCTTGTCGGGAACGGCCGGAACTGACGGCATTTCGATTGCGGGCCGCACCTGTCGTGCCGGGGTCGGCTGCGGAGTTCCGATCTGAAGCGAATAGACCTGCATCGGTTCAGCAATATTCTTGAGTTCAATTTTGCCGAGATCGGTCACGGCAAGATCGAGCCGCGCTTTCACTTGGCGGTAGGCATCTTCGGAAAGACAAATGGCGCCGGGCTTGGCAATTCCTTCCAACCGCGCGGCGATATTGACGCCGTCGCCCATCAAGTCGCCGTCGTTCTCCTCGACCACATCTCCCAGATGGATCCCGACCCGAAACTCGATGCGATGTTCAGGCGACACGCCGATATTGCGCTCAACCATGGCAGTCTGCACTTCGATCGCGCAGCGCACGGCGTCCACGACGCTGCGAAACTCGATGAGGCTTCCGTCACCGGTACGCTTGACGACCCGGCCATTGTGCACGGCAATGGTCGGATCGACCAAGTCGCTGCGCAACGTTCTCAGCCGCGCCAGGATGCGATCCTCGTCCGCACCGGCGAGGCGGCTGTAGCCGACCACATCTGCGACCAGGATCGCCGCCAGTTTTCGCGTCACGCTCGTAAGTCCCAATTCCTCGTCGGATCAAAATAACACAGTGTGACCGGCAACGCCGCCAAATCCGATTGCCTTCGCTAAGAAGCGGCCCGTGGCGGGTTGCTTGGACTTGAAGATGGTCGGTGAAGCCTAATCGATATCCGCGGCTAAGCTCCGTCTTTCAGAGAGAAGGCAAGGACGTAGTCGCCGACATCTTTCGAATAGGGCGCGCCGCCAACCGATATCAGGACATATTGCTTGCCTGTTTTCGGTGAGACGTAGGTCATGGGCGTCGCGCTCGAGCCGACCGGCAGAGGATATTTCCAGAGCTCGGCACCGTTCTCGGCGTCATAGGCACGGATATAATAGTCCTGGAAGCCGGCGAAGAAGACGACGCCACCGGCGGTCGCAGAAGTGCCGGCGTAGCTCGGCAGTCCCATCGGCATAGGCAGCTTGGTTTTGATCTTGAACGGCCCGAGTTCTTCGGCCGTGCCGGCCGGAACCTGCCATGCAATCTTGCGCGTCTTCAGATCGACTGCAGTGACGGTGCCGAAGGGCGGTTGGGTGCAGGGAACGCGGAGCCTCGATGTCCACATCTCGGTGGCCATGGCGTAAGGTGTACCGCGCTGCGGGGCGGAGGGGCCGTGGGCGGTCGTGGTGAGGGCAAAGTCGACGTATTCGGCGCGCGGAATGAGTGCGAAGAGACTGGGGACGCGGATATCATTCATGAAGACCCTGTTGTTGGACAGATCGACCGATACGCTTCCCCAATTGAGGCCACCCAAATTTCCCGGCTGCTGGATTGCATATTGCGTGGCGATCGGGGTGAAATCGCCGTCATAGCGCATCTTGCGGAAGGCGATGCGGCATGCCAGCTGATCGAACATCGTCAGGCCCCAGGCCGTCTGCTCCGTCACGCGCTCCGCACCGATTGTCGGCATGCCGACGGAATAGGGCTGCGTCGGGGAGAGTTTCTCTTCCGGCACGCCGCCTTGCTGCGGCACCGGCTTCTCCTGAACTTCGGCAAGCGGTGTGCCGGTTCGGCGGTCGAGGAGAAAAAGCTGCCCGCGTTTGGTGGTCTGCAGCAGAGCAGGCACGGTGGCGCCATTGCCGTCAGGCAGATCGACCAGGAGCGGTTGAGCCGGCAGATCATAGTCCCAGATATCGTGATGGACGGTCTGGAATTTCCATTTCTCCCGACCCGTCGTCACATCGAGTGCCACCAATGTCGCATTGTATTGATCGGCGAAGGCAGGGCGATTGACGCCGTAATAATCCGGCGTGGTATTGCCGAGCGGTGCATAGATGAGGCCGAGCTTGTCGTCGAATGCGGCCGTCGTCCACATGTTGGGCGTGGCCCGCGTATAAATCTGGCCCTCCGGCGGAAGTTTGGTGATCTCCGGGTTGCCGAGATCCCATGCCCATTCGAGCTCGCCGGTGACGACGTTGAACGCACGGATGACGCCAGAGGGTTCGCCGACCTCCTGATTGTCCGTGACCCAGCCTCCGACGACGATCAGGTTGCGGGCAATCAGCGGCGCCGATGTCTGGAAATAATAGCCCGTCTTGACTTCGCCCATGCCCTGGGAAAGCTGCACAGTGCCATTGTCTCCGAAGTCCTTGCAGGGCGCGCCGGTCTTGCTGTCGATCGCCAGGAGACGGGCATCGATCGTCGTCTGCACCAGGCGCTCATCGCAAAGACCATCGGCAGACTGGGCTTCCGTCGGCATCTTGTAGTAACCGAGGCCGCGGCAGCGTTGCCAATAAGGCGCCGTCGCCTTAGGATCGAAAGTCCAGCGGGGTTTGCCGGTATCTGCATCGAGCGCTGCGATCACATCTGTCGGCGTGCAGGTGTAAACGGTATCGCCGATCTGCAGAGGCGTGTTCTGATCGGCGCCATCGCCTTTTCCGGTGCGATATGTCCAGGCGAGATCGAGCTTGGAAACATTGCCGCGGTTGATCTGATCGAATGGGGAATAACGATCTCCTGCCGTGGTGCGGCCATAGGATGTCCAGTCGGAGGGAGAGTTGTCGCCCTTGACGACCTTATAGGCGGTGATGTCGGCGGAGGGCTGGATGATCCCATGCGGCACGAAGCTGAGACCGAAACCCGCGACAAAGATGAGAGCGGTCACCAAGGCGCCGCCATAAAAGAGCTTCCGGTTGGCGGTCGGGGAAAGCGACGGTGCAAAGAGAAGGGCAAAGCCCGCCAGCGCGATGGGGGACATCAAGCGGGCAAACAGCGCCCAGAAATTGAGACCCGACTCCCATAGCGCCCAGGGAAGGGTGAAAACGGCGACAAGCAGGACGATGAGCCCGCCTGGCGTCTTCCGGCGCCACAGCAGAAGCGCGGCAACCACATAGGCAAGCCCGACGATGGCGTAATAGGGCGAGCCGCCGAGGCGCAGCAACCAGGCGCCGCCTCCGATCAACCCCAATCCGATAAGGGCGAGAACAATACAGAACAGGGTGGCCAGAAATTTCATAGTCTCCTCATCCAATCCGCCGCCCGATCACCTGGATTCCAACTCCGACCGTCGCATGGCCCTCGGGAAGCACAGGGCCATGGGTTGATGGTCAGAGACGCGTCTTCGGGAGAGGGCTGCTCTCTCGTTCAATTTTTACCTGATGTACCTGTGGTCACTGACACGCGGCCCCGACCCGGCAATGATGCCGCTGCCGCTCTGCGGCAACGGCTTGCCATTCCAAATCGAGTCAATACTTCTGAAAGGGGCACAGATGGTTCTCGGCGAAAAGCTTGATCGAGCGAACGGGCGACCGACAGGATTCGACTATATGCGATTACTGTTAGCCTTTTCAGTGCTTTGGATACACACGGCCCGTGTCACCTATGGCGACGACCTGTTTCTTTGGGAGTCGCCCTTCCGCCCTGTCATCAAGTCAGTTCTGCCCATGTTCTTTGTCCTGAGCGGGTTTCTGGTGGCTGGCAGTCTCGAACGATCGAAGACATTGGTCTCTTTTCTCGGCAATCGATTTATCCGGATCTATCCCGCTCTCGCGGTAGAGGTGTTGCTGGCTGCCTTTATACTCGGAGCGATCTATACAGAGTATGACCTGCGTGACTATTTCACCGATCCTCAGTTCTTTACATATCTGATGAATGTCACAGGGCACATTCACTTCAATCTACCCGGGGTATTCCTGGATAATCCTGACGCCGCAATGGTGAACGGGCAGCTCTGGACGGTGCCCTTCGAGCTTGAGTGCTATGCCGTGATCGCCGCACTCTTCCTGCTCGGCGTGGTCAGGCGGCGGGTGATTGCCCTTATCGCCACGCCGGCGTTGATCATAGCCTTCGGTATTGCAAGATATTGGAAACATGGAAGCGATTGGGCAACTATGCCGACGACCGCGTCCGGCAATCTGCTCATTTGTGCTTTTCTTGTGGGGGTGACCTTCTATCTCTACAAGGACAAGGTTCTTTGGGACATCCGAATTTTCCTTGCCTCTGTGGTAATGATTTTGTGGGCCTACTGGTTCACCTCCTTTGGGGACTTCATTGCCATTCCGGCCATGGGATATGTCACGGTCTTCCTTGGTCTCACCTCGCCCCGCAAGCTCGGCGTCCTGCGTGGGGCCGACTACTCCTACGGCGTCTTCCTCTATGGCTATCCGATCCAACAGGCGTTCGTAGCGCTCGGCCCCTGGGCGCATAACTGGTGGTTGAACGGCATCGTCTGCAGCATTGTTGCCGCTTGCTTTGCCGCCTTCTCGTGGAGATTCATCGAAAAGCCGGCGTTGAAATTGAGGAAACAAGTCACCTGGCTGGAAAACCTCAGTCTCCAACGCGGCGTAAAACGGCAACTCGCCGGTGCGGTCTCGAAATAGGTTTGTCGATATCGGCCTCGAGGCTGGCAATTCCATCGCAGGTGCTCAACCGGCAAGAACATCAGCAGGGCTCGCCATAGCGGCGGCCCTGTTTCGTTGGTGCGCCAGGCATGGCGCGTGGTGCGTGAGCACCGTTTGGCCGGGGTGGTATCCGGCCGATGACTTGGAGGTGAGAGTCCTCTGCGGGCCCTGGTGATGGGAACCGCTAGCCGAACAGCAAGGGCGTTGTCGCGAGGCGAGGTCTGAAGGAAGCTGCAGGCAAAGTGCCGGCCTGACGAACAGGAAGCGCATATGAGGCGTCCGCATCCGGGCGAGGGGGCCAACGCACCCGAAGCCCGATATCACCCGGAGGGTGCGGGCGCAGATGTGACAGGTATATGGCACGAAGGTCACGCGTCTTACCCTGGGAGGTCTGCCGACCTGCCTCTGGAAACAGATGTGCTACCGGCGTCGCAAGGCGTCGGGATGGGGCGGCAGAAGTCAGCAGACGCCGTAGTAGCCAGACCAACCGGTGAAGGGCTGAACATGTCGACGGAGGCCGGACCGCTTTTCCGACCGCCTTGAGCAGATGCCTCGCAAGAGGGCCTAGCCGGAGGTAGCGGGCGGAACCCGCGAGACAAGGCTGGGCGCTTGTAGGGCGGCGGGCACTGGGGACCATGAACCGAGCGCGACATGAACCGCCGTGTACGGAACCGTACGCACGGTGGTGTGGGAGGAGGGACGCCGCAAGGCTCCCTCCTACCCGATTTGCCTGACCGATCGCCTCAGATAAATATCCGGGTCCATCGTAGGGGCCGAGTTTTCCGTAGGCTGTTGCGCAACCTTGATGCGCTCGAGTCACGCTTGCCGGACGAGCATAAGCCTGTTCGTTGCCAGGGCGCATATGCGCTCGAGCGTAAGCCTATGGCCAAATTCATCTTTTCAGGGATATCAAATGAGCGTTCAGTTCGGCGAGAGAACGCCGCAGCTGCATTATCGGCTCCTGTATAAGCCTCAGATACCTAAATCTTTCTGACCGCAATATCCAAGGATTTCTTGGGTTTAATCGGTAGAACGGCCCCGCTGGATGAATAGTCGAATATTCTCCGGCGTTGCTCCGTCGATTTGCTGGACTGCTATTAGCAATATTTTAACCACAATAGGTAAAATACTTTGATCGGACTTCGTTTCGACTTTGGGTTTTGTCATGTCATCGAGGGCTGACGGTGGCTTGAAGGAGGTGTGAAGAGAGGATCAGAATAATGCTGAAGAGCACGCTCGTCGTGGTTGCCGTCTCTATCGCCGCCGGAGCGACCATTCGCGCCTCGGCCTTTGCAATCTTTGCATTTCTGGTGGTCACGTCCTTGGGCGGCGTGATTCTGCTGAAAGGTTCCTCCTTGGCGGAGGCTGTCGTTTCTTGCGTCGAAGTGCTTGTTTTGATGGAGATATGCTATCTGGCGGGTCTATTTGCTTTCTCCTTGTGGCATATTCAAAAGCGCCGGAAAAAGAACTCCATTACTGAGCGCTCCCATGTTACGGGCAAGGGTCCTCACGGGTAATGACATGACCGAGCCGGCAGAATGCTCGGCTACGTCAGGGTGCCAAAACGCGGCGTGATCTTTAGATTCGCTTGCCGCGCTTTAGTCTCTGGTTTTGCGCATGTCTCTATCACAGAACCGCACCACAGTTTTGCCCGACATGCTTAGGAATCCACTTTGGGCAACAACGCGTGCCGGAAAAGCAGCGCCGACAGCGTTTTTGCCATGATCGCGAAATCCAGCGTGAGCGTCCATTTGGACAAATATTCGACGTCAAGGGAAATTCCATTCGGATAGCTGACGTCGTTGTGCCCGCTGGTTTGCCAATGGCCAGTCAGGCCGGGACGGACGGCCATGTAGGCATAGGCATGTTCACCGTAACGCGGCAGCTCTTCCTTGGTAATGGCGCGAGGCCCGACGAGGCTCATTTGACCCAGCAACACGTTGATCAATTGCGGAAGCTTGTCGAGGCTCGATCGCCTCAAAATATCGCCGACGACCGTGACGTGCGCGTCGGTCGTTGCGTCGGCTCCTGTCGTCCGAAACTTGAGGCAACCAAACTCCTTTCCCTTATAACCGATCCTGCGATGAGAATTGAAAACAGGGCCCCAATCACTTAGCGTGACGATGACTGCCGCCGACAGAAGGAGCGGCGACAGAAAGAATAAGAAACTTGCCGCAATGATGATGTCCAATGCGCGCTTCAGAATTCTGCTGATCAGACGGGGTCGTGACGAATTGAATGGACGCCTTTCCTGTCGAGCCCTGGCGAAATCCCGCCAAGGTCCGGTTGGGTTGATGCCCTGATTTTTCCCGCCACCCGCGTCTCCGTTAGACGAATTCCAGAAATCACAGCCAAAGCTTTGTTTTAATGCAAGTTTGATGTCTGTGACCGAGGTCATAGTCATGAATAAATTCCTTATAATCTAAAGAAATTCTTACGAATATTAAAAATATTACCTTTGATTTTGACTATATAGCAGAAATGTTATTTAGTTTTATTTTAAAGTTCGTTGTTGTTGTTGTGCTGACTAAATGTATTCTGCAGGTAGGCAATTGTCATAAATTGTATAAAAATCGTCATGCAGCCCCAAAGACTTGTATGCGATAGAATTCAATATGAATTTTATTATATATAAAGATGAGGATTATTCATAATTATGTATAGTTTAAACACGAATTTTTTATTTTATTATTGTTTGACTTTCTAATTTAACCTATTACGAATGTCGCTCAAGACAAATAAGGCAATTATTCTGTGTGGAGTTGTGCGTATGGACGGGGCGATCAGCACTAGAGACAACAGACCTAGAGGAAACGCAGCGCGAATAAGCGAAGCGGTTACTTGCGGGTCTGCAGGTATTGTTTACGACGGCCGGGCGGATTTGGATCACGAGTTCCCGTTTTGCCGCTCGAGTGTTCGAAAGTTTCGCCGCGGTGAGATTATTGCCGGTGCCGGCGTCGTCCTCGACGTGTTCGCCCGCGTACAGCGCGGAATGGTAAGCGCAAGCACCCCGCTTGCCGATGGACGAGAGTTCATCGTGGAAATTGTTCCGAAAGGCGGCTTGATCGGCGAATTGGAGGTGCTCCGCAAGCAGTCTCTCAGCCTGGAATATCGGGCCTCGTCGGATTGCGAACTGCATTACTTCGACGGTCGGTTGCTGCGGGACCTGTGTGCTAACGATCCGCAATTTCAGGTGAAGATCCTGTCGAAGGCGCTGGCGCGTGTTTCCGAACTCGAACTGCGGATCATTTCCAATGCCGGATCGAGTCTAAGGCAGAGACTTGCCCGAACGCTGCTGCGTCTTTCTGCCCTCTACAGAATGGATGCGCAAAATAGCGGCGACGAACTGATCATCTCCCAGCACGAGCTGGCCGCGACACTGCCGGCGTCGCGTGAAAAGGTCAACCAATGCCTGCGGCGCTTGCGCGAGAGCAAAGTGGTCGACGGGACACAGGGCAAAATCCGCATTCTCAATCGGAAGGCGCTGGAGGCTTATGCCGAGGGGGCGGGTCTCGCCTGAGACGTTCCGCGATAAAAAACGGAACGGCAGAAAGCCTCGACAGAACCTGCCGTCGGCGGGTTTTGTGTTTGATGACAGTGCGAGTTGATAGTCAGACGAAGCAGGCTGAAAGATCAGGTTGGCGTGTTAGCACTTGTCTTCATGCACGTCGTCCCAAAATCGCTGCGTATTTGGCGCGGCATACTTAGACTTCGCTCTCGGAAGCATTCCTCCAGTATTTCCAGCCTTCACCCTGTATGAGCCCGTGATCGGACAGGTCCTTCCAGCTTTTGTAGGTGCCCGTATCGTCGTAGACGAAGTCATCCATGTCCTTGCCTGAGGAGTATACGGTATATTCTTCCGTATGTTGGGACCGGTGTGCCGCATCGGCGACCTTGTGCACGAAGGTCGACAGGAACTTGAAATGCAGAAGGGCGCCGGATACGCCGAGAGCTCCGCGCATGTCGCCCAAATTCAGGGAGAGCGGCCAGACCTGGTGCGATGATTTGAGAAACAGACGTTCACCCGCCACATAGACGAGGGGTATCTTGTTGAGCGCTGGGCCGTCCCAGAGCCGGTCGTGGAAATAGACACGCCCGCGAACGCCGCCCTTGATCCATATCGTCCAGTTGCGTTTGTCGAAATGCGCCACATAGCCGGAGCGGTCGAAGAGATTGCAGACCTCGAGCGGGTTGCGACCGGGTTCGCATATGTTTTCGAGAACGGGATGCGGGCTGTACATGTCGATCATGACCGAGCGGAGGGAATGGCCGCCCATGGAAGCGATATAGGAAGTCAATTGATCGATCGGCCGTGTGTCGCAATGCGGATAGACCAGGAACTCGTCTGCATCGACATACAGGACCCACTTCTCCCGGCAGTGGCGGTTGATGACTTCGTTGATCCAGTCGTTTCCGAACCTCGCCGCCTTGTAGGAACCATGAGCCGAAAGAAGGGAGACATCGTCGAAGCCGGACAGCAACTCGGCCGTGCCGTCGGTCGAGCCGTTGTCGATACAGACGAAGTGCTCGAAGCCGAGATCGCGATAATACTGAAGGAAGAAGGCCAGCCGGTGCCCCTCGTCACGGATGACGCAGATGACGACGTGGCGCGCCTGCTTGAGCCCGTTGCGCAGCAGGTCATATCGAACCTGCCGAGCCTTGAGCGAACGGCGCAGGCGGGCTTTCACGTAATGCGAGATACTGGCGGCGGAAGCCCTATAACTCATATTCTGTCCTGAAGATTATCCATTCCTGGAATGAATGGATGAATACTCTGCGCTTCCGTCTGCAAATTCACGGCTCGACCGGCGACACTGAGTTCAGTCCCGCGGACATTCAAGTCGGACCAATAATACATCATCATACGGCGTAGTCGCCAACCAGCAGGCTCTGGACCCTAGGATTGGGTCCTTCTTTTTCAATTGCGTTCTCGATGCGCGCCCGGATAGACCGGTATTTATACAGCATCTTCCGATCGAAGGTTATCCCGCGATACAGCGAATTGTAAATCGGATGTGCTTTGCGCAGGTCGACGTATACCTGGCTTTCTTTATCGGTCCACGGAAAGAAAGTTCCATGCCATGGCTTCGGATGCGCCATGTAGTGGACGATCGACAAGGAGGACATATTCACCAGATGAAGGAATTGTTTGGGAAAGTTCCAGCGGTTCGATACCAGGATGAGCGATGAACCGCAGACATAATTCAATGCACCCTGATCATGTTTGCCCTCGCAGGCCTCGGGATTTCTAGCAAAAAGCTCGAGCGCCTCCTGCCCGATCCAGCCGTTTCGATGGAATTTCAGGACGCCTGCGTTGAAATAGTGGCTGTCCTTTCCGGTATCGAGGAAGTCATGGATCGCCGTGTAGTCGCGCGCCGCGAAAAACTTGCCCTCTGGCACAGTGGCACTTTCGAACGCACCGAGATCGCTGACGATCTGGGTATCGCCATCGAGGTAGATGATCTGGGTATAGTTAGTGGGCAGGATCTCGCAAAGGACCAGCTTGGCCATTGTGCTGACGCTGATGCGTCCCTGGAAATGCGAACTGTCGAGTTTGCCGAGCGAGTCCTGCAGCGCTTCGGTCGCATCGGTCAATATGACCCCACTCCTTGCGAGCAGGGCTTTCAGCTCTTCGAAATTGTCGAGATGTTCCGACATCAGAACGCAGACGTCGGTCGCAGGGCTTGCGAATTTGCGAGCCTGAAGTGCCGAGAGAATGGTCGGAAATGAATACTCGACATCCGTGACGTAGACGACGCACTGGTTGTTCATGTCATCACCTTTCCGATTGTGCGCAATACAAGTGAATCGGTATTGTCTTTGCGAGGCGAGGGACCAGTTGTGAATTGAGCCAACGGGTCTGTCATATGAAGGCCCTGTTCGGTATATATAGGCCAGCATCCAGTGCGCTGGTGCTGAATCGGTGTCTGGCTGTCGGCGGCTTTTGTATGTTTCATTGTTGAGATATTCACCATGAAGAGTGCCTTGCCTGTCATAAGGCTATGTTTCGACATGTTGTTTCGCGGTACGGCGATTGGTGCCGGGACCCTTGTCGGAATGCGGAGGGAAGGGGGATTGTCATGTTGATCACCACACTCGGGGCAGCCGTGATTTCGATCGCTGCCGGGGCTTCCATCCGCGCCTGGGCTTTCGCGATTTTTGCAATCCTGGTGGCAATCGGCTTCGGCGGCGTGGCTTTTGCCGGTGGGTCTTCCGTGATCGCGGCCATGCTCTCCGGTATCGCCATCCTCGCGCTCATGGAAATCGGCTATCTGGCAGGCGTGTTCCTGTCGGGGCTTTTGCGGCGCAGTGCCAAGCTGCGCGAAAACAATTCCGTTGCAGATAGCGTCGCGACCACCAGCGAGCGCCCGCAAGGCTGATGTCGACATAAAACCTACAGCATAACCTTCCGCGACTGACCTCCGACGGCGTTTGTTCGATGGACCGCTTTTACAGGCGATCCTGGAAAGATGCAGTGCGGCCGGCCGGCTTCGGCCCAATGCGGGCACGCCGATGGCTCGACGAGATTGCCATCCCGCGCCCTGGCGGAGTTCCAAAGCGGGCGTCATCGTGTTGAAAACATCGGCGCTCTCATCAGAGATGTCGATGTCTCCAGCGGGGTTCGATTAGCGAGCGATCGGGTCGCGCGCCGGGGAGAGGTATTGGTTGCCAGGCAGCCGGCCGCCAGACCTGCCGTGGTGCTGAACAGCAAGCCGAGATCCGTGCCGCTCCCCGATATCGCCGCGGAGGCGACCTGCGCGATGGATGCCATAACCGCAGCGTTTCCGATCGCGTGCGTCTCCCGATCGCCTGACATGTGCCGGCCGGAGGCCCTTGCAAGGCTGTACAGGAAGGCGGCGAAAAGAAGAGTGCCGGTCAATCCGACATTGGAGAGCAACGCAGCGATAAAACTCGAGGCCCGAACCGTGCCCAGCCCGGCGCCGAAGGTGGCGGTATCGACGAATGCGATCAATGCAAGTGTATTCCAGGCGGTGCGCTCTTCACCGGATTGCGATTGGAGCTTGTCCGACAAGGTGGTGCTCATCAGGCCGGCGATGGAATTCCACGCATCGGGGACAAGGCTGAGTGCGACGATGGCGCAGGGAATCAAAAACAGCGTGATCACCAGGAAAGTCACATGCGGGGTCTTGGCAGGGCCGCTAATCAGTCGTTTCAGGCAAAACAGAACGAACATGCAGACAACGAAAATGCCGGCAATATAGGCGGTTGTCGATGTGCAGAGGACGATCGTCGGGCCGATGAAAAGCGTTGCAAGTCCTGCCATACGGCTTTGGACGCGCTCCAGCCAGAGCAGAAGCGTGAAGGAAAAATAGGCTAATGCGACTGCGCCATAAGTGCTTGCTTCGGGGAACGGGCCGACGATGCGTTTGAAGCCGCTGATCGTCTCGGCCGTATGCATCGTATAGTTCGCGTTTCTGATGACATCGAGCAGGTAGGACTGGTCGGTCAGGAATGTTCCGATATCAATCAATGCCAGGGTAAAACATGCGATCGAGGCGACGATTAACTGCAGTGCGATGAAACGGGCATAGCCGAGCCTGGCAAGCCCCGAGACGACGGCAAAGCAGGCGAGGTCGCCGAGCAGATAGACAGACTGGCTGAGATTGGACGAACCCGGCGACAGGGGAGCGGCCACCGTCGACATCATGCCCGTGGTGTCTCGTGCAGAAGAGTAGACGAGGGTCGCGCCTGCAAAGATGCGCGGCAAAAAGAAAGATGATGCCACGGAAAACAGGATGTAGGCGGCAAACCAGAAACCGGGACCCGGATAGGCCATGCTGGCGAGCGTCGCCTGTGTTTGAGCCGGGCGCAGCAGGGCGGCTACCACGAGAAAAAGCACGAGAAGATGGCTTGGCTGGATGCTGCTGCCGCCGAGCGCGGGCAATTGCAGAGCCGCGGCCGCTCCGAGCAGCGTCGACAGGCAAAGGGTCGTGATCGCAAAACGCGCCCCGTTGACCATGCTGAGCAGGCCAAGCAGCAGAACGATGAAGCCAATCGGTTCTATCGACATGCTTCAGATCCCGATCCGGACGGAGAACGGCGGAGGCATCGGGTTTGCCGAAAAGCGGCATCCGCCTTCCGACGCAATGCCCGAGGCGAAAGCCGCCAGCTGTCGTTCATGGTCACGACCGCCCCCTAATTCGATCCCGTCTGGGATATCCAGCCGGGAGCCGTCTGATTGTCGCCTGCTACATCAGACAGCGGGACTGCCGAGCTTTGCTGCTGCGGCGCGGGCTGCAGCTGCAGCGGCGGCGTCTGGAGATCCGTGTCGATACCGATTTCGACGACATCATGCGGCCGCAAGCTGGTCGTCTCGTCCGCCTCGATGTTGCGATAGGTGCCATCGTCGTTGCGGCGCACGATCCTGTAGTTCTTTTGCGCTCTGCCAAGACCCGGCATGTCCGTATTCATCTGGGCGAGTTGCGCGCTGTAGCCAGCCTGTTCGCCCAGAAGCTGGGCCACCTGGATGTCGATCGCAGCCCTGCCGATCGCGAGATTGACCTGGTTGAGCAGCTCCTGGTTTTCGCTGTTCTGCCGGTTGACGATATTAATCTTCGAGCGATCGGCTTCGCTGAGCCCCTGGCGAGCCGTGGTCAGGGCGACCTCGAGATCGATCAGGGTGCCTTGTGCATCCGCAACGCCGCGGTCGACCGTGACCTGCCGGGAATTGCTGACCAGACCCTTGCTCACCAGGCTGTTGACATTATCCAGTTCCTTTTGCGCAAGGTCGATCTGCCGCTTTTGCGAATTGATCTTGGCCTCGAGCGACTGGACCTGCTGACCGTAGAGACGGGCGAGGTCGCTCGCCGCGTCGATCTGGCTTTCGATATCGACGCGTCGCAGCCGCATCAGGTTCAATTCCTGCGCCTTCAGCTTGTCCACATCGGGTGTTCCGGCGAGTTCTGCAGGGATATCGAAACTCTGTTCGCCGGCGATCTCGGCGCGCAACCGCGCCTGGCGCATCAGAAGATCGCGCCGGTTGAGAATGGCCGTTCGGTAGGCGCCGGCAGCCTGGATCCGGTCGCGCTCGAAGACGGTATTCTCTTCGCGCTCCCGGAGGAAGCCGCCGGCGATGCTGACGGCCTTCATGACCGTCATATCGGCCTCAAAAGCATAGCGCCCGGGGGTCTGCACCGTCCCGGTCACGAAGATCGGCGCATGCTGGGCAATTTCCACGGCGATGAACGGCTTTCCCGGCAGTTCGGCCTTTTCGGAGAGCGCGGTGGCGATCGCATCGGAAACCTGCTCCGTCGTCTTGCCGATCGCCTGCACCTGGCCGGCGATCGGAATCGCCAGATTACCGGCATCGTCGACTGTATATGTTCCGCCGAGGGCTTCCCAGCTGGCATAGCGGGAATCCGACGATCGCCATTCGACGACACGCAGTCTCACCTGATCTTCCGGCACGAGGGTATAGTTTTCCGCATGGGCGACGCTCCAGCCGGTCACGCCGGAAAATACCAGCAAGGCAAGGGCGACGGAGATGAGGCGACCGGACAAGGATGTGCGCTGCATTGTCTGCTATCTCCGTTTCGTTGCGATCGACGGCGAAGGCATTTCGCGCGGCGCGGGATTGCCGAATTCCAGGATGCGGGACGGAGAGGCGCGGCCGACAAGAAGATCGGATAGCGCCAGCAAATTGCCGTTCAATCGTCCCCATCGGTCGATCAGGCGGTCATTGAATAATAGACCCCGCGTATTCGCCAGGATGTTGCGGCCGATCTGTGCGACAGCACGGCCTTTCAACATCGTGCCCTTCCGGACTAGGTAGACAGGATTGGCAACCTGCGAATAGCCGAGTCTTTGGCCGGGCTGGCGCCCGGATCTGACGCCGAGATGCACGCCGCGAGCACCTTCGACACGCACAGACCTGCCGTAGCGGGCGATGGACCGGCTGAAGTCGACATCTTCGAGCCAGCCGTAGAGCGGTAGCTGTTCATCGAAGGCCAGCGCGTGCTGGAGAACGGGTGAAAGACGAACCGCCATGTTGCATCCGTAGGCGTTATAGACCTCCGTCACCTGCTCGGCCCCTTCACCGGCTGTTTCAAGAACCTGCAGGGCCTTTGACATGTTGAGGCCGCCATCGAGGATGCCGTCGGCCAGGACTTCGCCAGTGGCGATCGCCACGTCGGGGTTTGCTGCAAAGACCGACGCCATCCGCGACAGGAAGGTCGCGGCGGGAATGAAGTCGTCATCCAGGAAGATCAGAATATCCGTGTCGGCGGCGGCAGCCTGGATGATCCTGTTGCGTTGGGAAGTCAGACCACGGCTGCCGACGATGACTTCCACATCGAGGCGGTCGGCGAGGCCGGCGGCGTCGTCGATCACGGGCACGCAGACGATCAGCCGCTCGGCCTGGTCCGGCAGGGCGGTGAGATAATCGACGGTCTCCTTGAGTATCGACGGGCGGCCTGCCGAAGCAATCCCCACAGCCAGTCGCAATGGGCGGCGCGCGCGGCCCGCCATGGCCTTAGCGCCGCAAGGAACAGGCACCGGTCCGATCGGGCTGTCCTGCCGGGTTGCTTCTGCCGAAGGTGAGGTCATGACTCTATTCTTTTCGGTGCATGGTTGATGATCGCGCCGAGGATCTCCGCGCCGACATTCCGCAGGGTCTCGATGACGTGCATGGTATCGTCGATCGAAGTGTGCCCGTGCGAGGTGACCACGAGGACACCGTCCAGTTCCGGCGCGATCGCATTGGCATCCGGCGAAGCAGAGAACGCGGAAATGTCGACGAATATGGCGTCGAACTCCTTCTTCAGTTCGGCGAAGCTCAACTGCGTGCGGCGGGAACTGAGGCGAATGGCCGGCGACACCGCTGCGACTTTGCCGAGGGGTAGGAATTTCAGCGTCGGGGTGAGGGGCAGTGCCGCCGTCCGGATCAGTTCGCCATTGTCGAGAACATCGACGAGGCCTGTGGAACTATGGGGCGCGATCGATTTGCTGAGCGATGATTTCTGTGCAGCCGCATCGATCAGCAGCGTCTGCGCTCCTGATATCGACGAGAGCACCGCAAGTTCGCATGCGATGGTCGATGCCCCGCTGCCGGGATTGACAGCGACGATTCCGATGACGACCCGGCGTTTGCGCCGAAGACCAACG
This sequence comes from Rhizobium leguminosarum, assembly GCF_001679785.1. NCBI lineage: Bacteria > Pseudomonadati > Pseudomonadota > Alphaproteobacteria > Hyphomicrobiales > Rhizobiaceae > Rhizobium > Rhizobium leguminosarum. The sequence goes on along the minus strand of NZ_CP016286.1, from coordinate 3,069,297 downwards.
ACCGTCGCGCTCAGCTCCGCCATGCCTGGGATAACAGGATAGGCGGCTGCGGTGCTGCTGCCGGTACCGGCAGCGAGGAAACGCGCCGAGTGACCATTGCTGGTCCTCGATGTCGCCAGCAAAGTGACAAAGGGCAGCCCACCGGCATCCGCGATCTGATTGGGCCGGACGATCCGGCGATCGCCGGCGTGCCTTATCAGGGCGAGTGCGAAGCCGACGCCAAGACCAACCGCCGCCGCAAAGGCGATGATGAGCGTGCTGCGTGGTCTGGCTTTCGAAAGAGGCAGGGTGGCCCGAGAGACGATCGTGGCATCCGACACCGGGTAGGTGATGCGCTGCTTGGCTTCCGTCAGCTGGTTCAAGGTATTTTCATAAAGGGTGCGGCGGGCGTCAGTCGCGCTCTGCAGCTCCGCAAGCTTGAACTGATCGCGCGGATTGCTCGTGAAGCTGGCCAGGGCACTGGCAGCTTCGGCCAGTCCGCGCTGCTGCTCGCTTACGAATCTGGTCAGCCATTCGCTGTATTGCCGGGACGCGTTGGCCTTCATCGCGATATTCTTCTGAATATACTGCCTGGCCAGTGTGTCGGCGATGTCGACGGCCTTTTGCGGGGTCGATGCTGCAGCCGATATCTCGATGATCGTCGAACTCCCGATTCGGCGTACTCCCATCATGTTCAGCAGCGTGGCGATCGCCCGGTCACGGATCCGCCCGTCCTCGATCTGCTGTTGCGGCGGTGTGTTACGCGGTCCTGCGCCCGCCGCTTCCTGCGATGCCGTATCCGGTTCGGAAGAAGCGCCCATCAACCAGTTCTTTGCCCGATCCTGCAGCGAAGGCGTCTGATCGACAAAGTCAGGATCGGTATCGAGACCAAGTGCCGTTACCGTTCCACCGACGACATCGCTGGATTTGGCGATCTCCAACTGTCCCTCGATGAACGCGTCTTCCGCGAAAGCCCTCTGTGCTTCGGAGCCGCTGACCTGGGGGACGATCACAAGTTGCGTGTTGGCAACGAACGTCGGTTCGGCGGTCAGCACGTAGCTCCCTGCCAATACGAGGAAAGCGAAAGTCGTCGCCGCAATCCACAGCCAGCGCATTCTGATAAAGAAGAGCATATCCCGCAAGGTGAGCGGCGAATTCCCGCCAGTGGCTGCGGCAGGCAGAGATATCGGAGAAACACCGCTGAAGATCGTGCTTGAGGTCATGTCGTCCTAATCCAGAATGGCGAGCTCACGGAGTAACCAGGTAAATGGCAGCTTGGAGGGACGGGGAAATAGCGTGTCTTCCGATTCCAGGCATGATCGGCGGCTCTCCCCATGAATGCTCAATACGAGCCGCGCTGCGAAAACAGAGCGGGAATGGTCTTGGCAATGATGATGAAGTCCCGGCCGAGCGACCAGTTGCTGAGATAGTGAACGTCGAGGGAAACCCGGTACTCGTAACTGACGTCATTGCGCCCGCTGGTCTGCCAGTGACCGGTCAGGCCCGGGCGGACGGCCATGTAGGCCCATATATGCTCGCCGTAGCGCGGCAATTCCTCGGCCGTGATCGGCCGGGGGCCGACGAGGCTCATGTCGCCACGCACGATATTGATCAGTTGGGGAAGCTCGTCGATGCTCGACCGCCTGAGGATATCACCGACGGCCGTGATCCTCGGATCGTCCTTCAGCTTGCGTGTCTCTTCCCATTCGCTTCGCGCAGCCGGGTTGTTTTGCAGCAATTCGGCAAGCTGAGCACTCGCATCGGTCTTCATCGTGCGAAACTTGAGGCATCCGAACGGCGCTCCGCCGGCGCCGATGCGCGTATGGGAATAGAAGACCGGGCCGCGGTCGCTCATCTTCACGATCATTGCGACGATCAACAGAAGCGGGGAAAGCAGGATCAGCGCCGTGACTGCGATGACAAGGTCTAGCGCGCGCTTCGACGATCTGCCTGCCGCACGAGGCCGGGACGAATGGAGATCGCCGCCTTTCGCGGACCGTCCGACACGCGACCAAGCCTCGAAACTATGTGCTTCCCATGTCATCGGTGGTCTCCAAAACATTCCGATTAAGAACCGTTCAAAGTTTGCTGCGCCGCACTCTGGTTGTCTGTTACCAAGGTCATAATCCTTAACAAATTCTTTATGCTACTAACGGGCAATCGAGAATTCGGATTACATCTTTGATGGCCTTCCTTTCATTTAAACAACAATCTAATCTAATTCGTGGTGATTATCCGCTGGCGCTTATTTATCAGTTTTGATGTAATCACTTTGATTGTTGCCGTTTTTTATTCAGTAAGCCATTTTAATAGGCAGTGATCTTCGATCGATTGGCGGTTTTTTGGCTTAGTTGAGATTTTTTGTCCTTTTTGCGGTGTATATTTTGTTTCGAAGTTAAATATATACTTTATCTTTACGTCATACCTCCGTGATGTTATTTGACTCTCATATTAAGGCAATATAAATGATGCAGTGCAGCATTGCCTATGGTTATCGAGTGGAGTTATGCGCATGGATGGGGCGACACACGCATCAGATCGCAGGGCCGGCATCGGCAAGGCGGCGATATCGGCTAACAGCGGCATTCATCTGAACAGCCGCATCGTCATCGACGACGAATTCCTTTCCTGCCGGTCGAGCGTACGGCGTTTCCGGCGCGGCGAGATCATCGCCGGGGCCGGCGTCCTCGTCGATACGTTCGCGCGCGTCCATTCAGGGGTGGTCAGCGCCAGCACGATGCTGCCCGACGGCCGGGAATTCATCGTCGAAATCATTCCGAAATCCGGCCTCATCGGCGAGCTCGAGGTTCTGCGCAGGCAGACGTTGAGCCTCGAATACCGCGCCGGTTCCGCCTGCGAACTGCATTTCTTCGAAGGCCGGCTGCTGCGCGACATGTACGCCAGCGATCCCTGCTTTCGCGAAAAGGTCTTCTCCAGGGCGCTGGCGCGTATTTCAGAGCTCGAACTCCGGATCATTGCGAATGCGGCGTCGAGCCTGCAATCGAGGCTGGCCAGCACGCTGCTGCGGCTCTCCACTGTTTATGGAAAAGATGCGGCAAACAGCGGCGACGAACTGATCATCTCGCAAAATGATCTGGCCGCGACGCTGCCGGCGTCCCGCGAGAAGGTCAATCAATGCCTGCGGCGCCTGCGGGAAGGCAAGATCATCGACGGGGGCCAGGGCAAGATCCGCATCCTCAACCGCAAGGCGCTGGAGGCCTGTGCCAACGGCGCAGTTTCGGTGAAGTGATGCGCCCGTCGCTTCCCGAGGTCCTCCGATCCGCCGCAAACGTCGGCCGGTTTCCCGGCCCCGGCACGACGAAGATCGATCGCGTGGTCATCATCGACGATTATTCGGTGGCCAGAGGCGGTGCGACGGCGCTGGCGGTGCTGTCCGCCAAGCTTTTTCGGGGCCTCGACATCCCTGTGACCTATATTTGCGGGGATGACGCCGCCAATGCGGAGCTCCTCGCACTTGGGGTCTCGATGGTCGGGCTGAACAGCCGCGATCTGCTCAGTGCCGAGCGTGCGAAGGCTTTCGTGACCGGCATTCACAATGGCGCCGCCGTCCGCATGGTCGCGAACTGGATTGCCGCAAACGACACCGCCAACACCGTCTACCATGTGCATGGCTGGCACCAGATCCTGTCTCCGGCGATTTTCAGGGCATTGATGCCGGTCGCCAGACGATGTGTGGTGCACGCGCATGATTTCTTCACGGCCTGCCCCAACGGCGCCTTCTTCGACTATCAGGCGCAGGAAGTCTGCCTTCGACGCCCGCTCGGCGGAAGCTGCATTGCGACGGCCTGCGACAAGAGAAGTTATTCGCACAAATTGTGGCGGGTTGCCCGCGGCTCCAATATCCTCCGGCGGCTGAAGGATCAGGCCGATTTCGGCCGGATCATCCTGCTGCACGAGAAGATGGCAAGCTTCCTCGTCGGCGCCGGATATCGGCCCGAACGACTGACGACAATCCGCAATCCCGTCGCTCCGCTCTCCATCAAACGCATCGAGGCGGAGGCCAATGACGAGTTCGTCTTTATCGGGCGGCTCGATGAGGAGAAGGGCATAGAGGATGCCTTGGCCGCCACCCGCAAAGCGGGCGTCAGGCTCTGCGTGATCGGGGACGGGCCGCTGATGTCGATGGTTGCGGCTTCGGGGGATCACGTCAGGGCCGTCGGCTGGCAGTCGCATGCGGAGATCGGCCCGACCATCCGCAAGGCGCGTGCACTGTTGATGCCGTCTCGCTATCCCGAGCCATTCGGCCTCGTCGCTATCGAAGCGGCCAGGAGCGGTCTGCCGGTCATCATGTCGCGCAGCGCCTTTCTTGCCGAAGAAATGCAAAGAGCCGGCATGGCGATCGCCTGCGATACGGCTGACGAAAGCGCCTTTGCCGATACTTTGACGCGATTTAGCCAAATGCCGAGGCACGAGGTCCGCGCCATGAGCGAGCGGGCTTTCCGGCTGTCGCCGGATCTTGCGTCGACACACGAGGAATGGCGCGACGCGCTTCTTTCCGAATACCACAGCCTGATTTCGACGAATGCGGTTCCCGAGCTGACAGACGGTGTGGCGATACAAGGAGTATTGAGTTGACCCTTAAGGCAACAACCTCTCTTCCCGACGCGAGGGCATTTCTCGGCGATGCGCCTGTCATGGCGAAAAGACGTGTCACTGAGGCCGGAAGCGCGAGCGATACCAAGCAGCTTCGTGTCGCCATCGTCCATTATTGGCTCGTTTCGATGCGTGGTGGCGAGAAGGTCGTCGAAGAGCTGTGCCGCATGTTTCCGCAGGCCGACATCTTCACCCTCGTCTGCAACCGGGATCGCATCAGCGATTTTCTGAAGACGCGGAACATCCGCACATCCTTCCTGCAGAAGATCCCCGGTGCAAAGCGGCATTATACCAAGATGTTGCCGCTGATGCCCTTCGCGCTCGAGCAGTTCGATCTACAGGATTACGATCTCGTGCTGTCGAGCGAATCCGGACCCGCCAAGGGCATCATCACGCGCGCCGATGCCCTGCATGTCTGCTACTGCCATTCGCCGATGCGCTACATCTGGGATCAGTTCCATGTCTACCGCCATGGCCTGCCCTGGGTGGGTCGCGCAATGATGTCGATCACCGCACCCATGCTGCGCGCCTGGGACGTGACGACCTCCTCGCGGGTCGACGTGTTCGTTGCCAATTCCGATTATGTCGCGAGCCGCATCCGCCGCTTCTACGACCGGGAATCGATCGTCATCCATCCGCCGGTTGCGACCGACGATTTTGCAGTGGGGAAGGGGAAGGGCGAGTTCTATCTCTATGCGGGACAGCTGACCACCTACAAGCGGCCGGATATCGCCGTTCGCGCCTGCACCGAGGCCGGCCGAAAGCTGGTCGTGATCGGCGAGGGAGAACAACTGGCCTATCTGAAGTCGATTGCCGGACCGACCGTTGAGTTTCTCGGCCATCAGCCCTTCAACGTTCTGCGCGACCATCTGTCGCGATGCCGCGCCCTCTTGTTTCCGGGCACGGAGGATTTCGGCATCCTGCCGGTGGAAGCCATGGCATCAGGGCGGCCGGTCCTGGCTTTCGACGCCGGCGGCGCCAGGGAAACCGTTTGCTCGCCGCAGGTCGGATTTCGCTTCGCTGAGCAGACCACGGAAGCTCTGTTGGAAACGATGGCGGCGTTCGAAGAGGTGGAGGACGATATCGATCCGCATGCCATCCGCGCGCACTCGCTGAAATTCTCTTCCGCCGTGTTCCGCGACCGTCTGTCCAGCCTGATCGAGCAGAAACTGACCGACCATGGCGACCGATCCGCCGAGGTCTTCAGAAGACGGGTAAGCTGAGAACAGGGAAAGGAACTGCCTGTCTTGCTGCTGCGGCCGAAACCGTCTCAATCCGGCGACGAGGAATAAAAACAGATCATGTCAAGCGTATCTCAGAGGACGGCGACGGCGAGTATCTGGACCATCAGCGGGAAGTTCTTGGCGCGATTGCTCGATTTCGTCAGCCTCCTCATCCTCGCAAGGCTTTTGAGCCCGGAGGATTTCGGCCTTGTCGCCATCGCGACCTCTGTTCTGGTCATCGTCGAGACAATCCTGGACCTGCCGCTGACGCAGGCCCTGATGCGCCAGCCGTCACCTTCGGACGATATGTTTGCCACCGCCCTTACCCTCAGCCTGCTTCGAGGTGTGGCCATCAGCATGCTGATGATGGTCATCTCCTGGCCGATGGCTCTGATTTATGACGATCCCCGGCTTTTCTCTCTTGTCGCCGTGCTCTCGATTGCGCCTGCCATGCGCAGCGTGATCAGCCCGCGCATGGTCCTCTTCATGCAGCGGTTCGATTTCAAACGCGAATTCGCACTCGATCTCATTACCAAGGGGTCGACACTGCTGTTTGGTGTCGGGGTGGCGGTCGCGACCGGCAGCTATTGGGGACTGGCGATCGGCGCGGTTGCAGGCCCGACCGCTGCGGCGATCACCTCCTATGTCTTTGCGCCGATGCGACCGAGGTTCAGCCTTTCCGAGTGGAAGCACTTTCAGGACATGATCAGCTGGAACACCGTCTCGCAGGTGCTGAGTTCGATCAACTGGCAACTGGACCGGCTGCTTTTGCCGCGATTCACGGGCTTGTCGACTTTCGGCGCCTTCAGCGTCGCCGACAATATCGCCGCTATTCCATACCAGACCTTCGTCGGGCCATTGTTGCGTCCGCTGATGGCGGCATTCTCGACCGTCGATGACCGTCGTAATCTGATCGCTGCCTATCTGAAGGCGACGAATGCGATCACCTTCGTGGCAGCGCCCATCCTCATCGCGCTCGCCTTGCTTGCCGAGCCGGCCGTGCGGATCATCGTCGGCGAGAAATGGGCATCCGCCGCGCCGATTCTGCAGTGGTTGTGCATCGGCAGTCTGCTCGGTCTTCCGACGAACATGATGCCGCCATTGGCTATGGTGCTCAACAAAACCCGTTATCTCGCTCTCCGGATGTTTGCCGAGTTCGCCGTCAGAGTTCCGGTCACCATCCTGGGCATTGTCTACTTTCAGGTGGCAGGAGCACTGGGCGCGCGGATCGTGGCGGTGCTTGTCGCCTATGCCGCATCGCTGATCATTACGCGGCGGCTGATCGGTGCGACGCTCGCCGCCCAGTTGCACGCCTTTTTAAGGCCTTTGGCCGCGAGCGTGCCGATGATCGCTTTCCTGCTGTGGATGGAGCCGATGCTCGCCGCCATGCCTGTCGGCCTCAACCTGGTCGTCAGCCTGGCGCTTAGCGGCGGGGCGGCAGTGGCGATCTTCTGGGCCTTCGCGCTACTCGTGTGGCAGGTTGTCGGAAGGCCCGACGGCATCGAGACCATCGTCGTCCACAGGCTCATGCCGCGACGAAACAGGGTTCTCACTTCATGATCGAGACAAGTGCAGTCCAACGATGTTTGGCGTTTTCGGAGGAACAGAATGCGTTACGGAATATCTTCTAAGGCTCTGGGTCTGCTTATCGTTCTTGGTCTGGGCGCGTTGCCCGGCCAACCCAGCGTGGCTCAGGAACCACTTAATATCGATGCGTACCAGCTGACGTTCGAAGAGAGTTTCGACAGTCTCGACGTCTCGGCCTGGGGAGAGAAAACCTCCCGCTGGATCGCCCACACACCCTGGAACGGCGATTTCGGTGACGCCCGTTTCACAGATCCGGCCCCCGGCTTTCCGTTTACCACCGATCAGGGAATTCTGAAGATCGAAGCGCGCAAGGAGGCCGATGGAACCTGGCGCTCAGGCCTGCTGTCGTCGGTGAACCCGAAAGGCGAAGGGTTCTCGCAGCAGTTCGGCTATTTCGAAGCAAGGATGAAGCTGCCGCCTGGCAAGGGCGTTTGGCCGGCATTCTGGCTGATCGGGCTCGACCGGTCGAAATACACCGCCGAGATCGACGTCCTGGAATATTATGGACGCGCGCCCTACGAATTCAGCATGGGCTTTCATATCTGGCGTCAGAGCCAGGGCGGTCAGAACAGCACCGGCGGCTATTGGCAAAAGGTCCAGGACGGAATTTTGAACAGCGACTATCACACCTACGGCGTCGATATCCAAGCTGACAAGACGAGCTTCTACTTCGACCGTAAGTTCATCTGGAGCTTCGATACGCCGAAGGAATTCCACATGCCGTTCTATCCGCTGGTGAACCTGGCACTCGGCTCGGGTTGGCCGATCGATGAAACGCCGAATCCTTCCATTCTGCTCGTCGACTATATTCACGTCTACCAGCGCAAGCCCACCGACGCGGCAAATTGAATAACTGACTGGGATAGCCGTTCCATCGCTAAAGCGCGTCGCGATCTTTCAGATTCGCTCCTCGCGCTTTAGGTCCTTGTTTTTACGCATGTCGTTGTCGCAAAACCCCTGCACAGTTTTCCCGCGACATGCTCTAGAGCATGATGCCGAAAAGTGTGAGCGGTTTTCGGACGACATCATGCTCTAACTATATAATGTAGAACAGGATTCAGATTTTAGGCCGATCCGGCCTAAAATCATCCTGTTCTAGCGGCCGCAGCTGAGACCGGTTTCCGGGTCGAAGAGATGCATTGCTTCCTCGTCGAAAAAGAGGGTGAGCTTTTCGTTGTCGCGGATCGGTGTGCGTGGCGGCAGGCAGGCCATCAGGCGCTGATTTTCGGCAAGGGCGGTGACGACGAGTTCCGGGCCGGTCAGCTCTGCGACCTCAAGGCATGCCTCGATCGACGGGCCGGCACCGTCCGTGCGAAGCGCCTCGGGACGGATCCCGAGGATAAGGTCGCGGCCATCGCCGGCCGTCTGGCGGAAGCGAGCGGGCAGGGGCAGGATCGCATTGGAGCCGGAAAGCGCTAGGCCACCGCCGCGCACCGTCGCCTTCAGCAGGTTCATCGGCGGCGCGCCGACGAAGGTCGCGACATAGAGCGTTGCCGGATGGTTGTAGATCTCCTCCGGCGTGCCCAGCTGCTCGATGCGGCCGTCGCGCATGACGGCGATGCGGCTCGCCAGCGTCATCGCCTCGATCTGGTCATGGGTGACGTAGACGACCGTGGTCTTCAGCATCTGATGCAGCCGCTTGATCTCGGTGCGCATCTCCATGCGCAGCTTGGCGTCAAGGTTGGAGAGCGGTTCGTCGAAGAGGAACACCTCAGGCTTACGCACCAGCGCTCGGCCGATCGCGACCCGCTGGCGCTGACCGCCGGAAAGCTGGCTCGGCTTGCGGTCGAGGAGGTTTTCGATCTGCAGGAGCTTGGCGGCATCGCGCACGGCCTTCTCGCGCTCGGGTGCTGCCACCTTGCGCATTTCCAGGCCGAAGCCGATGTTCCGGTGCACCGTCAGATTGGGATAGAGCGCATAGGATTGAAAGACCATGGCAATGTCGCGGTCCTTCGGATGCACGCCGAGCACCGAGCGGCCGCCGATCCTGACATCGCCGCTCGTCGCCTCGGCAAGGCCGGCGATGATGTTCAGCAGCGTGGACTTGCCGCAGCCGGAGGAGCCGAGCAGCACCAGGAACTCCCCGCTTTCCAACGAGACGTCGATGCCTTTCAGCGTCTCGACGTCGCCATAGGTCTTGCGGATGTTCTGAATTTCGAGCGCGCTCATCGCAAGGGCTCCTGAAGAGATGTCGGGCCGCCATAGTTGCGGGGAAGAGTGGAGATGGCGCGCGAGGCAACCTCGGTTCCCGCCATCAGGCAGGAAACCAGCGGCTCACTGCTTGCGAGCGCGGCGAGAAAGGCGGCGTTGAAGACATCGCCGGCGCCGATCGTATCGACGACTTCGACAACGGGTGCCGCCACCGAAACCAAGCTGCCGCCCGGCCCGATCGCGAGAGCGCCGTCCGGGCCGCGTTTGACGACGACGATCGCACCCGCCGGCATATGCGATTTGATGTGACGCGCGGCCTCGATCGGATCGGCGATGCCGGCAAGCGTCGTTGATTCGACCTCGTTCAGCAGCGCGACACCGCTGCGGGAGAGCCAGGCGCGTGTCGCTGCGCAATTCTCGTCCGTCCAGCCGTCGAGCGGCCAGCCGGTGTCGAGCGCAACGGTGATGCCATGGCTGTCGGCCCAGTCGAAGAACTTGCCGTATTCTCCTGTCAGATCGTCGGTCAGGAACGAGCCGCAGAGAAGCGCGCAGCCGCCCTGCAGTCTTGCGCCCTCGATGACGGTGAAGACGTCTGTCAGGCTGAAACGCGGCAGGTGGCCCTTGGTCGTGAAGAAGGTGCGCTCGCCGTCCGGATGGGTGATGCCGACGGAGAGCGTCGTTTTCTCAGGACGTACGGGCCACTTGTCGGAACGGTGGCCGAAGGCTTCGCTCAGCCAGCGGCCGAACTGATCACTGCCGATATTGGCGGCGATCTCGAATTCGACGCCGAGCGCTTGCCAGGCGAGGGCGCTGTTGCCGGCGGCTCCGCCGACGCGCAACTCGTCATGGTCAACGATGATCTCCGTCCCGGCCTTCGGCCAGGGGGCGGCCGGGCCAAGGATCAGGTCGACATTGACGTTGCCGATCACTGCAAGCGGCCGCATTCATTCGCTCCGGGTGATTTTGGTGGATCGAACCGGCGTTCCGGCATTCTCCACGCGGGCATCGGCAAAGGCGATCATCAGCCGCTGGGCGACCGGCAGCATGGCGAAAATCGCGGCAAGACCGGTGGCCGGGGCAAAGCGGATCGTCACCGCGCCGGCGACGGGCGCTTGCCCGGATGCGTCGAACAGGATGACCGGAGCGCCGGTCTCGACGGCGGATGTCGCCATCGCCGTCACCAGGCCAGCCGTCTCGTCCAAGCCGCGGAACAGCACGACGCCGACCTCCGGCCCCAGCATCTCCATCGGTCCGTGGCGCAGCTGGCCGCCTTCGAGTGAGAAGCAGGGACGGCGCGATAGCTCGGTCAATCCAAGCGCAAGCGCCTCGGCGATGCCCTGCAGCCGGCGGCCCGACGTGACAATGGTCGCGACGTTTTCGAGCGCCGAGAGGGCTGCGGCGATGTCATGATCTTCCGGCGCCCTGAGGGCGGCAAGGGCGGCGTTGGGATCTTCGCCGAGGGCGGATAGGATTGCCAGATGCAGGGCGAAAGTCAACGTTAGGCTGCGGGTTGCGGCGAAGGCGAGCTCGGTGCCGCCGCTGCCCACCAGCGATGGGGCGGTTCTTGCGAGGAAGGAATTGCTTTCGAGTGTCAGGCCGAAAGTCTCCTCCGTGCCGCCGGTCTCGTTGAACCAGCGCACGACTTCGGCGCTTTCGCCGGATTGCGAGGTGACGAAGGTCGTCCTGCCGGCGATCGGCAGCGGCTGGCCGAGCTGTTCGGACAGCGGCAAGGCGACGGCATCGACGCCGAGGCTCCGATAGAGCGGCTCGACGGCGCGGTTGACGGCATGCGAGCCTCCCATCCCGATGAGCAGCAGCCTGCCGGTCTTCTTCAGCGAGGCGGCGGCCCTGACGGCCATCAGCTTGGCCGCTTCATAGGAGGCGATCGCATCGGCATGCTGGCGCGCCATTTCGCGATCGATCGCGGCAAGTCCGGCCGGCCGGGGTCTTTCTGATGTCATGTTCATCCCTTGACGCCGCCGCTGGTGAGCCCCGAAATCAGGGCGCGTTGCATGAGAAGACCGATCAGCACCGGGGGCAGGGCGGCGAGCACGCCTGCCGTGGCGATCAGTCCGTAATCGGAAACGCGGCCGCCGGCGAGATCGGCAATGGCGACGGTCAGCGTCTTTGCGCGCTGGTCCGAGGTGAAGAGCAGCGCATAGAAGAATTCATCCCAGGCAAGCAGGAAGGCAAAGAGGCTTGACGTCGCGACGACGGGGGCGGCCAGCGGCAGCGTGATGATCCTGAGCGTTTGGAACAGGCCGGCGCCGTCGATCATCGCGGCGGATTCGATCTCGCGCGGGATGGAATCAAAACCCGACTTCATCAGCCAGGTGGTGAAGGGCGCAAGGATGGTGAGATAGACGAGGGCGAGGCCGAAGACATTGTTCAGCATGCCGAGATGGGAAAGGCCCATGTAAAGCGGCACGGCGAGCGCCACCGGCGGCAGCATGTAGGTGGCGATCACCATCGACAGCGACCAGCCGACGGACGGCGTGCGCGACACTGCCCAGCCGGCCGGAATGGCGAGCGCAATGGCGGCGATCGTCGCCATGCCCGCCACCTCTATGCTGTTGCGCAGAGACGATGTGAAGGCGGCGCCTGCGCTGTTTTCGAGCGTCGAGAGCAGCACGCCGTAGCGTGAGAAATCCGCCGCCTGCGGCCACCAGCGCAGCGGCTTTGCCGCAAGGTCGGCGGCCGGCGAGATGCTCATGATGAATAGCCAGAGGATCGGCGCCAGGATGACGGCGGCAAGCAGCAGCGCGCAGAGGTGAATGAAGGCGGAAAAAAGTGGGCTCTGGCGTTCCATCAGGCTGCACTCCCCGCGGTCTTGCGCACCAGGGCGGCGTAGCCGGCAGCAAGCAGCGTCACCAGCAGCGTGACGATCAACGCCAGGGAGGCGCCGGAGCCTGCCCGTTGGAAAGAGAAGGCTTCCTGATAGACGAGGATCGACAGCGTGCGGGTGCTGTTGGCCGGGCCGCCGCGGGTCATGACCCAGATGATGTCGAAGACCTTGAAGGCTTCGATCGTGCGCAACACCAGGGCCACCATCAGCGGGCCGGCGAGATAAGGCAGGATGACGAAACGGAAGCGGGCGAAAGCGCCGGCGCCGTCGACCAGCGAGGCGGCGGTGATGTCGCGCGGCACGGCCTGGAGTGCAGCCAGCGCGATCAGCGCCACCAGCGGGAAATTCTTCCAGCAGTCGGCGACGATCAGGGCCGCCAGCGCCGTGCCCGGTTCGCCGAGCCAGGAGCGGTAGGCTTCTAACAGGCCGAGCTGCGTCAAGGCGGCATTCAGCGCGCCATATTCCGGATTGTAGATTAGCCGCCAGAGCGTGGCGTTGACGACGGTCGGCAGCGCCCAGGGCAGGATCATCAGGGCACGAAGCGCGGTCCGGCCGCGGAATTGCTGGTTCAGCAGCAGGGCGGCAAGCACGCCGATTACCATTTCGGCGGCGACCGAGACGATTGCGAACCATGCGGTGGTGACGAGCGTGCGCTGGAAATTCGAACCGGAGATCATCTTCACGTAGTTGTCGATGCCGACGAAGCTGCCTTCCGTGCCGACCAGCTTGGCGTCGGTGAAGGAGAGGCCGACGGTATCGATCAGAGGCCAGCCGATGACTGAAATCATGACCACGAGAAGCGGCAGCATCAAAAGCCACGCGCGCGTTGTCACCCAAGTGCTCGACATCGAGGCGACCCTTTATTCTTCATAGGTTCTGAAGACCGGGCGACGGCAGGCGCCGCCCGGGGTTTCATGCGTCGCTCAGAGGCCGCTATTGTCGGCTGCCGACTTCAGCGCGTCCTCTGGCGAGGACTGGCCAAGCAGCGCTTCCTGGATCGCCTGCTGCAGCGCGGTCGAAAGCTCCTGATATTTCGGCGTCGTCGGGCGCGGATACATGGCGGCAAGGCCGACCTTGGCAGCCGAGATCAGCTCTTCCTGGCCCTTGGTGACCGCTGGGTCCTCATAGGAGGACGCCCAGATCGGCAGGCTGAGCTTGGCATAGGCGTTCTGCGTCGCCTGCGAGGTCATGAAGGTGATGTATTTCCAGGCCTCATCGGGATGCTGGCTGGCCGAGGTGATGCCGAGACCCATCGAGCCGTTGACGGCAGAAACTTCGCTCTTGCCGGCAATACCCGGCGCCGGCACGACGCCGACCTTGCCCGCGACCTTGCTGTCCTTCGGATTGTTGGCCATGTTGTACATGTAGGTCCAGTTCAGCGCGAAGGCGGCATCGCCGTTTTCGAAGACCTTGCGGACGTCCTCTTCGAGGAATTCCTTGGAGTTCGGATTGGTGAGGCCCGAGGAATAGCTGGAAACCATGTATTTCAGCGCATCGAGGCCGCCGCCGGTCTGGAAGGCCGGCTTGCCGTCTTTGAGGAAATCGCCGCCATAGGCGCTGACGAGCGTGGTGTAGTCGCAGATCGCGGCTTCGGCCTGCGACCAGCTCCAGGCGATCGGCGTGGCGAGCAGGCCCTTGTCCTTGATCGTCTTTGCCTGCTCGGTCAGTTCGTCCCAGGTTTTCGGCGGCGCCTTGATGCCGGCCTTTTCGAGGATTTCCTTGTTGTAGAACAGGTATTTGGTGTCGAGGATCCAAGGCATGCCGAAATATTTGCCGTCATATTGCACGGTGGTCCAGGCACCCGGCAGCACGCCCTTCTTCATCTCGTCGGTGAGGCGCGAGGAGACGTCGACCAGCACTTTGTTGGTGGCGTATTCGGCCGGCCAGATGACGTCGAAGAGGACGACGTCATAACCGCCGCCGGAACCCTGCGCCAGCACCGTCTTGTCGTGCAGGCCTTCATAGGGAACGAATTCGAGATTGACCTTGATATCGGGGTTCGCCTTGGCGAAGGCGTCGGTCATGGCGCGCACATCGGCCTCGCTATAGGCGGCCTGCGCCATGAAAAGCGCGTTCAGCGTCGTTTCGGCGAAAGCGTGCGGCGCAAGGGATGCGCCGATCAAGGCCGCACCCAGAAGCGTCTTGTTAAAGGATTTCAGCATTGCAGCCTCCAGTTTTTGACATTTACGCATTGCCGAGGGCGGCCTTCCGCCATCGGTGTTCGAGAAGGCACGCGCGAAAACGTGCCGGTTCGTCATCTCGGAGCGTCGTCGGAGCCTTTGCTAGGCCCCTGCGTTCCCTGGAACTCTCCGGTTCCTTATTAAGTCAAGTGTCTTGACTTATTACTTCTTCAACATTCTATTAGAGTCAAGAGGGAATTGCACATGAATGACAGCCGCCCGATCCGGGCCAAGAGCGGCACCAATCACGAAGGCACCAGCGCGCATAACCGGCGCGTGATGATCGATGCCCTGAGGATCAACGGTGCGCTTTCACGCGCCGATCTGGCACGGGCGACGCGGCTGACCAAACAGACGGTGTCCAATATCATCGAGGAACTCGAGCGCGACGGTCTCGTCAGTTCGCAAGAGGCGGTGAGGAGGGGCAGGGGGCAGCCGTCGACACCCTATCGTCTCGTGCCCGAAGGCGCCTTTGCAATCGGCCTGCAGATCGACCGGCATGTGACGCGGGCGGTCGCCGTCGATCTCGTCGGCAGCGTTCTCGTGCGTGATGAGGCCGGCCTCCCGCCCGGAGGTCCGTCGAACGGGACGAAGGTCATCCTCGACCTCGTCGCCGGCATACGCTCAAAGCTTGCCGGGATCGTCCGGCAGTCGGAAAAGCGGCTGGTCGGCCTCGGGGCCGCCATGCCCGGGCCTTTCGGCGTCGCCGGCAGCGGCGATGATCCTTGGATGATGGAGGCCTGGCAGAAATTTCCGTTGTTGGAAACGCTGACCGCCGGCACCGGGCTCGATGTCGGCCTGCAGAACGATGCGGCGGCGGCAGCGACCGCCGAGCGTATGGTGGGAGCCGCCCACGGCATCGACCATGCCGTCTGCCTCTTCGTCGGTTATGGCATCGGCGCCGGCCTCATTCTGAATGGCGAGCTCTACCGTGGCACCAACGGCAATGCCGGCGAGATCGGCATGGCGCTGCTGTTTGCCGACGGCAAATCGACGCCGCTCGAACATCGCGCCTCGCTCGCCTCGCTCTATCAGCATCTGTCGGTCGATCCCGCCGATCCCGGCCTTTATGCACGGATCAACGACCTTGCCTTGAGGGGCGATCAAAGCATCGGCGCCTGGGTCGAAGCAGCGGCAGTGGACCTGCGCTGGAGCATCCATCTCCTTGAGACGCTGTTCGATCCGCAGACGGTGATCCTCTGCGGCAGCGCGCCGGAGGCGCTGGTGAACAGGTTGATTGCGGCAATCGGCCCGTTGCTGCCCTCGATCGCCGAACGGCGTGGCCGGACGCTACCGCGCCTGCAGCCCGGCATGTCCGATCCCTGGTCGGTGGCGCTCGGGGCTGCCGCCGGACCGATCAGCCGTGCATTCGATCCGCGTTTTGCGGCGATCCTGAAGGATTCCCTTCAATCCTGAGGCCTAAATCCTCAGGTTGCACACCAGTGCAACAGCAAAAATGTCAGTGGTTTTGCAAGTTTCGTTGCAGCGGTGCAGGCGAATAACAGCACTCCGTCGTAATATAAACAAATATTAAATATCCCATAAGAATCCATTGTTTCGAATATAGGTGTAATCTATTGGCGGCATGCTGAAGCAATCGTCGAAGTTTCTATAAATATTTCCCCGAGATTGGCGAATAACAACTGTATGAAGGTTTTATGACAACTGGGTTTCGATCATTTCATGCCATGTAAACTTCATTGGTAGACGCAATTTGAACCAGCTAATAGGGCGTGCGCTGAAAGTGCGCGTCCCTTTTACGTTCGAGGTTCTCATGCAAGCCAAGCTTCTCGGCGCCGTTGGCGCCCTTCTCGCTACAGCGTTTCTTGCTGGTCCCGCTGCCGCCGCCGATAAGACCAAGATTGACTTTTGGTTCGGCAATTCCGGTGACATCGCCAAGCGTGTCCAGGAGCAGTGCGATCGCTTCAACCAGTCGCAGGCCGACTACGAAGTGGTCTGCACCAGCCAGGGCAGCTACGACGCGTCCCTGCAGAACACCATCGCTGCCTTCCGCGCCGGCAAGCAGCCGACCATCGCCCAGGTCTCCGACGCCGGCACGCTCGATATCATGCTCTCCGGCGCCTACTACCCGGCCAACAAGCTGATGAGCGACATGGGCTACACCGTCGACTGGAAGGACTACTTCTCCGGTATCTCCGGCTACTACGCGACATCGAAGGGCGAGATGTACTCCTTCCCCTTCAACTCCTCGACCGCTCTTCTCTATTGGAACAAGGACGCCTTCGCCAAGATCGGCAAGGATCATGCTCCGGCGACCTGGAAGGAAGCAGGCGAGGACCTCAAGGCTCTGAAGGATGCAGGCTATGCTTGCCCGCTCGGCTTTGACATCTCCAACAACGAAGTCTGGCAGTACATCGAGCAGTTCGAAGCCGTAAACGGCGAAGCCATCGCCACGAAGAAGAACGGTTTTGAAGGTCTCGACGCCGAGCTGGTGTTCAACAAGAACCCGCTTCTCGTCAGCTACGTCAAGGACCTCAAGTCCTGGTACGACAACAAGCTTGCCGTCATCAAGAACAAGGCTGTCGGCCAGACCTTCGTCGAAGCCTTTGCCGCTGGCGATTGCCAGGTCATCCTGACCTCGGTCGGCGACCACGGCAACGTCGGCCGCACCGCCAAGCAAGGCATGAACTGGGACGTTGCCATGCTCCCGACCTACGGCGACGCAACCCGGCACAGCTCTTATGTCGGCGGCGCTTCGCTCTGGGTTCTGAAGGGTCATTCCGACGCTGAATACAAGGCTGCCGCTGCCTTCTTCAACTTCATCGCAAAGCCGGAAGAAGCTCTCACCTGGTCGACCGTTACCGGCTACATCCCGGTTCGTAACTCCGGCTTCGAATATCTGAAGAAGCAGGGCTTCTACGACAAGGCTCCTTATGCCGGCCGCGAACTCGCCATTCAGAGCCTGACCGCATCGGCTGCTGACGATGCGGCTCCGCACGGCATCCGCCTCGGTGGCCTGCTGCAGGTCCGCACCGAAATCGCCAATGGTCTCCAGGCAATCTTCGTCAACAATGCCGATGTCCAAGCTTCGCTCGACAGCGCTGCCGAACGCGGCAATACGCTGCTGCGTCGCTTCCAGCAGACCTACAAGAACGTTCAGCTCCCCTGATCGCTTGATATGAGCCGCACCCGGCCGGCATTTCGCGCGCCGGGTGCGTCTTTATCGTTCTTCAGTCGGTCGCGGATGCGAACTCGCCGCCCGCGCCTAACCAAACCAGGCCAAAAACGACCACCCATGGAAAAGCGCGTCACATTCTCCTCAACGACGATCGGGCTGCTCTTCGCATTTCCGATGCTGTTGCTGATCTTCGTCTTCTTCTATTGGCCGAGCGCGCAGGCGCTCTATTGGGCGTTCACGCTCGAGCAGCCATGGGGCGGCGGTAATGCCTGGGTCGGTTTCGACAATTTCAGACAGCTGCTCACCGATCCGATCTATTGGGACTCGATCACCCGCAGCATGATCTTCGGCTTCAGCTCGACTGCCATTGCCATGGGGCTGGCGCTGATCCTGGCGCTTCTGACGGATCGTGAACTGCGCGGCCACAAAGTCTACCGGTCAGTCTTCATCTGGCCCTACGCGATTGCTGCTCCCGCTCTCGGCCTCGCCTTCCGCTTCATCCTGGCGCCGGAGGCCGGCCTTCTGTCGGTCATCAACCACGTCTGGCCCGGCCTCTGGAACCCCGCACTCGACGGCAAGGACGCGATGATCGCGGTCATCGTCGCCTTCTCCTGGAAATATATCGGCTACAACTTCATCTTCTTCCTCTCGGCGCTGCAAGGCATTCCGCGCTCGCTGATCGAGGCCGCCGCGATGGATGGTTCGGGGCCGATGCGCCGGATCTGGGATATCCAGCTGCCCCTGCTGACGCCGACGCTGTTCTTCCTGCTCGTCATCAACATCACCGAGAGTTTCCAGGATTCCTTCGGTATCGTCGACGTCATGACGCAGGGCGGCCCGGCGCGCGCCACCGAGCTCATGGTCTACAAGATATACTTCGACGGCTTCAGAGGTCTCGACTATTCGGGCGCCGCAGCGCAGTCCATCATCCTGATGGTGCTCGTCGTCCTGCTCACCATCTTCCAGTTCCGCTTCATCGAGCGGCGCGTGCACTACAAGTGAGGTCGCGGACATGATCGAACGCACGCCGATATTTAACTTCATCTGTTATAGCCTTCTCGCGCTCGGCATGGTGATCGCGCTTCTGCCTTTCGCCATCGTCATCATCGCCTCGACGCTTGATCTGGAGACGGTCAATCGCGTGCCGCTGCCGCTGGTTCCAGGCTCGCATTTCTGGGAAAACGCGCAGACCGCCTGGGTTCGCGCCGATCTCGGCAACAAGCTGTTCCACAGCATCATCTTCGCCGCAACCGTCGGCGCCGGCAAGGTCATGCTGTCTTCCATGGCAGCCTTCTCGATCGTCTACTTCCGCTTCCGCGGCCGGTATGTGATTTTCTGGATCATCTTCATCACGTTGATGCTGCCGCTGGAAGTCCGCATCGTGCCGACCTATTCGATCGCGGCCAACGCGCTGCAGCCTTTCCAGACGATCCTCGACGTCACCGGCATAAGCTGGCTCGTCGCGCAGATCACCGGCGTCCAGATCAAGCTCGAATGGGGCCTGCTGAATTCCTACCCCGGTCTCGTTCTGCCGCTGGTCGCAACCGCGACCGGCACGTTCCTATACCGACAGTTCTACCTGACGGTTCCCGACGAGCTTGCCGAGGCGTCGAAGATGGACGGATCGGGCCCGGTCCGGTTCTTCTGGGATATTCTGCTGCCGCTCTCGCGGCCAAATATGATCGCGCTCTTCACCATCATGTTCGTCTGGGCCTGGAACCAGTATCTCTGGCCGCTGCTGATCACCACCGATCCGAATTTCGGCATCGCCGTGACGCAGCTCAAGACCCTCATCCCGTCCGAATTCGGCCTGCCCGACTGGAACGTCGCCATGGCCGGAACCCTGATCATCATGTCGCCGCCATTGATCCTCGTCATTTTGATGCAGCGCTGGTTCGTACGCGGCCTTATCTCCACCGAGAAGTGAAGGAGTACTCCCTTGGCACCGATCTCCATTCGTGGCGTGAAGAAAAACTACGGCAAGACCCCCGTCGTTCACGGCGTCGATCTCGACATCCAGTCGGGCGAGTTCATCGTCATCCTCGGCCCATCCGGATGCGGCAAGTCCACGCTGCTGCGCATGATCGCCGGCCTCGAGGAAATCACCGGCGGTGAAATCGCTATTGACGGCCGCGTCGTCAACCAGTTGGAGCCGCGCGAGCGCGGCTGTGCCATGGTCTTCCAGAACTATGCGCTTTATCCGCATATGAGTGTTGCCGAGAATATCGGCTATGCATTGAAGGTGGCCGGCGTTTCGAAGGCGGAGCGTCAGCGGCGCATCGGCGAGGTCGCCAAGGCGCTCAGCCTCGAACCCTTCCTCGAACGCCGGCCCGCCGCTCTTTCCGGCGGTCAGCGCCAGCGCGTCGCCATGGGCCGTGCGATGATCCGCGAACCGAAGGTGTTTCTTTTCGACGAGCCGCTGTCGAACCTCGACGCCAAGCTGCGCATCGCCATGCGCGCCGAAATCCGCCGCCTGCACCGCCGCCTCGGCGCCACTTCGATCTTCGTCACGCATGACCAGACCGAGGCGATGACGCTGGCCGACCGGCTGGTGGTGATGAACGGCGGCAGAGTGGAGCAGGTCGGCACGCCGGAAGAGGTCTATCATCATCCGGTCTCGCGCTTCGTCGCCGGCTTCGTCGGCACGCCGGCGATGAACCTGCTCGAGGGCACGATCAATGACGAGGGCGTCTTCGTCTACGATCAAAGCCGGAAGGTCGCGCTGCCGCGCGAGCGCGCTGCACCGCTCAAAGGCAAACGCGTCGTGCTCGGCATGCGCGCCGAAGCGGCCCGGCTGGTGGTCCCGGATGCGCCCGGCGCCCTCACCGCAACGGCCGATTTCATCGAAGAGCTCGGCGCAAGCCGCATCGTCCACGCCGATTTCGATGGGCTGCCCTTTGCCGTGGCGCTGACTGAGACCGTGAAGGTGAAGTCGGGCGATCCGATCGGCATCGCTATCGATTACGACCAGATCCACCTCTATGCCGCCGATACCGGCCGGATCATCGAGAACTCCGCGATGAGCGGTGCCGGCGCCGTCCACGCCTAAAGCGGTCTGCGACGATCCTTTGCGATGATCTTGGCAGAGCTTTCGGCGGCTGAGGGTGTCAACCGCTTGCTCGAAGGCGAATTGCTCTAACGATGGATCGGGTCGATCCACGCGACGTCTTCCGGCTTTTCGACCGGCTCGATGTCGAGATTGACGACGACCGGTTCCTGGCCTGAGCGGACGAGAACGCATTCCAGCGTCTCGTCCCGGCTGGCGTTGATCTCCTGATGCGGCACATAGGGCGGAACATAGATGAAGTCGCCTGGGCCGGCCTCGGCGGTATATTCCAGATGCTCGCCCCAGCGCATGCGGGCCTTGCCCTTGACCACGTAGATGATGCTTTCGAGGTCGCCGTGATGATGGGCGCCGGTCTTGGCGTTGGCACGGATCGTCACCGTGCCGGCCCAGATCTTTTCGGCGCCGGCGCGCGCATTGTTGATCGCGGTCGCGCGATTCATGCCCGGCGTCTGTGCGGTGTTCGGATCGAGCGCATTGCCGGGAATGACCTTGACGCCATGTTCCCGCCAGTCGACATGATGATGCTCGTGATCGTCGCTCATGCCTTGCCTCCAGCTTCGATTTGGTCAGTCTAGGCGTGAGGCCGGCAGTGGCCAAGCAGATTTGCCGCTGCGCAGCCACAATATCTCGGCGCCCCGACAGCTTCTGCGCAGCAACGAAAGAACGAACCCGATGAGCCACCTCCCGCAGATCGACTACGACACCGCTTCGGAAGAGGTTCGGGCGGCGCATGACGAGGAAGTCAGGCTGCGCGGGCGGATGACCAACATGAAGCGCACGCTGCTGCACTCGCCGGCCGCCCATCGCATCTATGCCGAGTGGTTCACGCTGCGCGCCGAACTCGATCCTGCGATCAACGAGCGGGCGATCTGGATTTTCTCGCATGCGATCTCGAAGGCAGCCAGATCGAAGATTGCCGTCACCTTCTTCCGCAGAGCGCTGATCAACAAGGGTTTCAATCCCGATACGCTGGAGCTTTCCGACGAGGAAGCGCTGCTCGACGCCTTCGGCAAGGCGATGGTCGCCGATTCCAACGCTGTTCCCGCCGAACTCTGGGCGAAGCTGAAACAGCGCTACGAGACCAAGGTGCTCGTCGATCTCGTCGCCTTCGCCGGCATCATGCTGGCCACCGCCGTCTTCAACAATGTCGTCGAGGTCGACTTCGACCCCGAGCTTGAAGCCTTTGCCGAAGGCGCCAGTTCATCCTAGCCGCCAAGCGAAGCAATCGCGGCCTTGACTGCGTCCGCGCCGGGCTTGGTCGGCCGGTATTCCAGACCGACGGCGCCGTCGTAACCGTTGGCGAAGACCCAGCCGAGGCGTCGGGCAAGGTCGATATCGCCGGAGCCCGGTTCGTTGCGGCCGGGGTGATCGGCGACATGGACGTGGATGATACGGTCGAGACGGTCGTTCAGCACCTCCTCGGTGCGCTCGTCCATCACGGCGGAATGGTAGATGTCGTAAACGATGCCGATCTCGGGGCGAGCGACGTCATCGATGATGTCGAGACCTTCGCGGGTCGAATCGAGGAAATAGCCGACATGGTCGATGCGGATGTTGAGCGGCTCGACGCCGAGGCGGACACCGCTGCCTTTGAGGATATCGGCGCCGGCTCTCAGCGTTTCGGTAAGCGCCCGGCGCTGTTCTTGGCGGGTCAAGCCCGGGAGATCGTCGCCCGCCTGGGCAATCAGCACCGGCGCGCCGAGACGCTTGGCGACAGCGACGGATTCGGCAAGGCCTTTCAGCCAGGCCTGCCGGTTGGCGGCGTCGGTCAGCGCGATCATCGGTTCGGCGACGAGACTGGTGACCGCAAGGCCGGTTTCCTTCAGCGCTGCCTCGATCGCATCCAGATCCTTGCCGGTCCAGCGCCAGAATTCGATCGCCGTCAGGCCGGCCGCATGGGCGCAGCGGATGCGATCGGGAAAGCTATCGCCCTCTTCGGCAAACAGCCACTCTATACAGGCTGAATAACGTCGCATGAAAACTCCTCCCATCTGTTGAGGCAGGCATGCGACAGATCGGTGCCTGCCGCAAGAGGTGTTCGGGCGCTTGACGCCCGGGGCTCATTGGCGGAACACTCAGCACATCAGGCCGGGATCTCCGGCCGTTTGGGAGGAAGACATGGATCTCGGATTGAAGGGAAGGACTGCGGTCATAACAGGTGCGTCGGTCGGCATCGGACTGGCGATCGCCGAGGGGCTGGCGGCTGAGGGCGCCGACCTCGTGCTGGCGGCACGCGGCGGCGAACGGCTCGAGGCGGAAGCCGTCCGTATCGCCGAGAAGTACGGCGTCAGCGCCGCCGCTGTCGCGGCCGATGTGGCGACAGTTGCGGGAACCGAGGCGATCATCGCGGCGGCGGCCGAAAAAGGTGGCGCCGATATCCTCATCAACAACGCCGGCACCGGATCGAACGAGACGGTGATGGAGGCGCCCGACGAGAAGTGGCAAGACTATTGGGACCTGCATGTGATGGCCGCCGTGCGGCTGGCGCGCGGCATCGCGCCGCAAATGAAGCAACGCGGCGGCGGGGTGATCCTGCACAATGCCTCGATCTGCGCCGTCCAGCCACTCTGGTACGAGCCGATCTACAATGTCAGCAAGTCGGCGCTGATGATGTTTTCGAAGACGCTTTCGACCGAGCTCATCAAGGACAATATCCGCGTCAACTGCGTCAATGCCGGCCTGATCCTGACGCCCGACTGGATCAAGACCGCCAAGCAATTGACGGCGGAAACCGGCGGCAACTGGGAAGGCTACCTGCAGAGCGTCGCCAACGAGCACGCCGCCTCCAAACGCTTCGGCACGCCGGAGGAGCTGGCAAACGTCTTCGTTTTCCTGAGTTCGGAGCGCGCGAGCTATTGCATCGGCTCGACCTATTTCGTCGATGGCGGCATGCTGAAGACGATCTGACCGAGACTGCAGGCAGAGCGCGCGGCGGCTGGTCTTTCTCGAGGCTGCCGGGCGTTTCTGTGGACGTTGCCGATACAAGCTATAAATAATAGCTATTTTGTTGTATGTTCACGCTTTTGACGCTATTTGCCTGCTATTGACAGGATAAATACTGCGATTTCTACAAGGCGACGACGATGCTGACGAAAAAGGGAAAATACGGGCTGAAGGCGCTGGTCGACCTGGCGCGGCTGGCGCCGGGTGAGACCGCCTTCATCAACGACATCGCGGCCCGCAACAATATCCCGAAGAAGTTTCTCGATACGATCCTGCTCGAACTGCGCAATGTCGGCATCCTGCGCTCGAAGAAGGGACCGGGCGGCGGCTATTCCCTGTCGCGGCCGGCAACCGAAATCCGCATCGGCCATGTCATCCGCACGCTCGACGGGCCCCTAGCGCCGATCCGCTGCGCCAGCCGTACGGCTTACGAGGCTTGCGACGACTGTGCCGATCCGGAAACCTGTCAGGTGCGGCGCTCGATGACCGATGTTCGGGACGCGATCGCCGCCATTCTCGACAATATGACCCTCGAGCAATTCGTCGCCGATGGCGGCCGTATCGACGGCGCCAAGGAAGAATTCCCGATCTCCGCCGCCAGCTGAATTAGGCTCTCCCGGGCTCCGACCTATATTCGCCTGCAGTATGCATCAGCTTATCCCGCGCCAGCGATAGCGCGTGAATGCGGGCATTGCGCCAATGGCGATCGAGATTGAGCCCGATGCCCGCCGATGTTTCCCCTGCAAGTTCGAACAGCGCGTTTGCGGTGTCGAGCGCCGTTTCCCCGGCAAGGATCGCGGCCGCCGAGCAGGAGAAATGCGCGTCCGCCATCGCGGCCTCAACTGGATTGACCTGGGCAATGTCGAGTTTGCGGCCAGCCCGTTCCAAGGCTGCCGCCGTTGCTTCGATGCGAATGGCTCGTTCGCCGATCTGGGGAAGGACGGTCGTGCTGTGATCGCCAATTGCGGTCATCAGGTCGCTCCATGCGGCCCGAGCGATGCCCAGGCTGACGCCCGCCTTGAGCAGCAGGCCGAGCGAGATGCCGGTCGAATGTCCGGCGGAGGGAGCAGGCGCAATCGCATCGGCATTGACATGAAGCGTTCCGACGATCGCCGTCGCCGATCCATTGGTGCGCTGGCCGAAGCCGTCCCAATCATCGACCACCTGCACACCTTCTTCACCGCGTGTGAGGTAGAGTGTCACCGGGCGGCTGGGAGGAGCGGTGGCGACAGCGGCGATCCAGTCGGCGAATAGAATACCGGGCGCCTGCCGCGTGCGCCCGCTCAGACGGTAGCCCGGGCCTTCGGCGGTCAGTTCGGTCCCGTCGGTGAAGGCGGCGCCCGC
This sequence comes from Rhizobium leguminosarum, assembly GCF_001679785.1. Taxonomy (NCBI): domain Bacteria; kingdom Pseudomonadati; phylum Pseudomonadota; class Alphaproteobacteria; order Hyphomicrobiales; family Rhizobiaceae; genus Rhizobium; species Rhizobium leguminosarum. Next base: position 3,044,225 of record NZ_CP016286.1, on the reverse strand, counting down.
GAAGCGGTCGCCGAGCAGCACACGGGCAAACAGCGATGCCTTCAAATCCTCGGCAGCCTGAATGCGGAGCGTTTCCAGCGCAGAAAAATGACTTTCCAGCGCCTCGCCGATCGATGCATCGCCCTCAGCGATGATTGCAACGATTTCGGCGAGCAGGGCGTTCGACACGTCGAGCCCTTCATGGTCTGGCGGAACAGTGATTGCCGTCAAGCCCGATACAGACAGCGCATCAAGCTCGGCAAAGGGCAGGATGCGGTTGATATCACGTTCGCTCGCCTGATGCCGGAATGCGGCGGCGAGGTCGCGGGCCGTGGATATTGCCTCCTCTTCGCTTTCGACGCGATGCGCGGGAGGCCTCAGGCTCTCATGAAATTGCGATACCGTTCCCATCGGCCACTCTTTTCTCGACGGATACAGGAGTGAGGGATTGCGCCTCAAATGATAAGGCCGGTTTTTCTACAAAACCCGTGCGCTTTGGATTTTCTTACCAGCTTGATTGCCTTGTCCTTTACTCTACTTAGGGTGAAGTGGGGCTTCCTTGATCGAGAAATATGATGAGCGACTCTCGTGCTCGCAACAGCGAGGTTTCGAAAATGGCACGCCAGCCGAGACCGCGCCTGACGCTGGATATTGCCGCTATCCCAACTTATGCGATCGGCGATATTCACGGTCGGTACGATCTGCTTGTGAAAGCCGAGGAGGCGATCCTGCGTGATGGCGCGCGGCTGCCCGGGCGAAAGCTGATCGTCACGCTCGGCGACTATATCGACCGCGGCCCTGAATCGGCACAGGTCATCACCCATCTGATGGAGCCTCCGCCTGATGGATTCGACCGCATCTGCCTTGCCGGCAATCACGAAATCGCCATGCTCGACTATATCGATGGCTGGATCTCCTATGACGATTGGATGCAGATGGGGTCGGCGGAGTCGCTCAAATCCTATGGCCTCGATCCGGAGCATCTACCGCTGGTCTTTCCCTCCGGCGCGAAGCTCGATGCCTTCATCCGCCAGTCGCTGCCGCATACGCATATCGATTTCATGCGGGCGATGCCTGTCTTGCTGGAGACCCCGAGCGTGATTTTCGTGCATGCCGGCATCAATCCGAAGCTGCGGCTCAGTGAGCAGACGGACGAGGATCTGGTCCTCATTCGCCAACGGTTTCTCGAAAGCCGGGTGCCGTTGCCGAAACTCGTCGTTCACGGTCATACGCCGAACGATGAACCCGACATACGGCCGAGGCGGCTCAATATCGATACGCGCGCCTATCGCAGCGGCAACCTCACCGTCGCCCGCTTGTGGCAGGGCCGAGTGCATCTGTTTTCGACCTGACTTCCGTTTCCTCAGCCGGTGGGATCGTCTCAGACGACCCCTTCCTCGACCGGCTCAGTCTTCGCTGGTTCTACAGTGGCCGGCCGGTTGCGGCGCCAGCCGCGCAGCACGACGTAGAAGACCGGCGTCAGGAACAGACCGAAGATTGTCACGCCGAGCATGCCCGAGAAGACGGCGGTGCCGAGCGACTGGCGCATTTCGGCGCCGGGCCCGGTGGCGATGGCAAGCGGCAGAACACCGAAGATGAAGGCGAATGCCGTCATCAGGATCGGGCGCAGGCGAAGATGGCTGGCCTCGATGGCCGCCTCCACCGGCGACTTGCCCTCATCTTCCGCCTGCCTGGCGAACTCGACGATCAGAATGGCGTTCTTGGCCGCAAGACCGATCAGGACGATCAGGCCGATCTGGGTCAGGACGTTGTTGTCCATTCCCCGCAGCGAGACCCCGATCAGGGCCGCGAGCACCGCAAGCGGGACGATGAGAATGATCGCTAGAGGCAAAATCCAGCTTTCATATTGTGCCGCCAGCGCCAGAAAAACGAAGATGACAGACAGGGCGAAGATGTAGATGGCCGTGTTGCCGGTATGGGTTTCCTGATAGGCGAGTTCGGTCCATTCGAAGGTTGTCCCTTGCGGCAGGATCTTGGTCGCCAGCGCCTCCATCTTGGCGATAGCGTCGCCAGTCGACGTGCCTGGCGTCGGATTGCCCTGAAGCGGCACCGAGACGTACATGTTGTAGCGCTGGACAAGCGCCGGGCCGCTGGCATCCTGGATGTCCATCAAGGTTCCAAGCGGAACCAGAGCGCCGGTCGCCGAGCGGACCTTCAGGGCGAGGATGTCTTCCCTGTCCATGCGGTATTGCCGGTCGGCCTGGGCGCGAACCTGGTAGACGCGGCCGAACGCATTGAAATCGTTGACGTAGGCGACGCCGAGATTGATGGACAGCGCGTTGAAGATGTTGGGAATTGGCACATTCAGGAAGCGCGCCTTGTCGCGGTCGATCGCCAGGAAGTATTGCGGGCTTGCATCCGAAAATGTCGTAAAGACGCCGGTCAGCCCCTCGGTCGTTGCCGCCGCACCCATCATCTGCCGGGCGAGGCCGAGGACGCGCGTCATATCGGCGTTTTCGAGATCGGAAATCTGCATCTTGAAGCCGCCGGAATTGCCGACGCCCCGCACGGATGGTGGCGGGATGGCGATGATGAAGGCTTCCTGGATGCTTTGTAGCTTGCCAAAAAGCTCGCCGATGATCTTGTTGGCGTTCTCGCCGCCTTCTTCACGTTCGGCAAAGGATTTGAAAGGGACGAAGACGACGCCGGCATTCGAGGCATTGGTGAACGTTGCCCCGCTGAAGCCGGCAAATTGCACGGCGTTGCCGACGCCGGGCACCGTGCGGGCGATATCGCCCACCTGCTTGACAACGGCATCGGTACGCGCAAGCGAGGCTCCATCAGGAAGCTGTATGACGATGATCGCGTAACCCTGGTCCATGGTCGGGATAAAGCCCGCGGGAACTTTCGTGCCCATATACCAGGTCGCTCCGAGCAGGCAGACGAAGGTGACCATCGCGGCGGTCAAGCCCACCCAACTGCTGACCAGATGCCGAACGGTCCATGAATAGCCGGAACTCAGCCGATCGAATCCATGATTGAAGCCGTCCGCAAGCCCTCTTCCCAGACGGGATGCGACATTCATGCGTTTGGTTTCGTGGTCATGGGCTTTCAGCAATATGCCTGCGAGCGCGGGCGACAGTGTGAGCGAATTCAATGCGGAAATTGCAGTGGTGACGGAGATCGTGACCGCGAACTGCCTGTAGAATTGGCCAGAGATGCCTGGAATGAAGGCTGTCGGCACGAACACGGCGATCAACACCAGGGAGATGGCGACGACGGCGGTTCCGACTTCGTCCATCGTGACATGGGACGCCTGCTTCGGCGTCATCCCGCGTGCCAGATTGCGCTCGACGTTTTCCACCACCACGATCGCGTCATCGACGACGATACCGATTGCCAGCACGAGACCGAACAGGGTGAGCATGTTGAGCGAGAAGCCGAAGGCCAGCAGGACCGCGAAGGTGCCGATCAGCGATACCGGGATGGCAATGATCGGAATGATCGCGGTTCGCCAGGATTGCAGGAAAACCAGAACGACAATCGCGACCAGGATGGCCGCTTCGGCGATGGTTCGATAGACCTCCGTGATTGAATCCGAAATGAATTCGGTCGTATCGTAGACGATGCGATATTCCAGCCCTTGCGGAAAATTCTGCGAGAGGTCCTTCATGATCGTCTGGACCTGATGAGCGGTGTCCAGGGCGTTGGTCCCCGGCCGGGCGAAGATGCCGAGAGCAACCGCGGGATCGTTGTTGAGATAGCTGTTGGTGACGTAATCCTGCGCGCCGAGTTCGATACGGGCGACGTCCTGCAACTGCACGAGCCGGCCGCTGCCCGTCGATTTCACGATGACATATCGGAACTCGCGCACGTCGGAGAAGCGCCCGTCCGTTCGCACTGTATATTCGAACGCATTCTTGCCCGTAACGGGTGGGGCGCCGATCTTGCCGCCCGACACCTGGACGTTCTGGTCTCTGAGCGCGGCGACGACGTCGTCGGATGTCATCCCGTAGGCGGAGAGCTTTTCCGGATCCAGCCAGATTCGCATCGAATATTGGCGCTCTCCGAAGAGTTGCACGTCGCCGACGCCGTCAAGGCGGACGAGAACGTCGCGGATGCGGTTGCGAGCGTAGTTCGAGACGTAAAGCTGGTCATAGCGGTGCGACGGCGACAGCAGGTGCACCACCATCATCAGATCGGGCGAGCTTTTGTCGGTGGTGACGCCAAGCCTCTGAACTTCCTCGGGAAGACGGGGAAGGGCGATGGAAACGCGGTTCTGGACAAGCACCTGGACCTTGTCGAGATCGGTGCCGAGCTTGAAGGTGATCGTCAGCGACATGGCGCCATCGGCGCTGGAGTAGGACGACATGTAAAGCATGTCTTCGACGCCGTTGATCTGTTGTTCAAGCGGCGTCGAAACGGTATCGGCGATCGTCTGCGGGTCGGCACCCGGATAAGAGGTGCGCACGACGATGGTCGGCGGCGCGATCTCCGGATACTGCGATACCGGCAATTGCGTATAGGCAATGCTGCCGACGACGAGAAAAAGGATCGAGATGACCGCCGCAAAGATCGGCCGGTCTACGAAAAAATGTGCAAATCTCATTGTCCGTTCTCCGCGCTGGCGGTTTCAGGCGCAGTGTCCTGCCGCTCCGGCGGCAGTTCGGTCATCTGAGGCGTGATCTTTGCACCCGGCCGGGCGCGTATCAGGCCGTTGACGATGATCGTCTCTGTGCCGTCGAGGCCCTCGCGTATGACGCGGTAGCCGTAGAGACGCGGTCCGGGTCTTACGGGCTTGGTCGACACCGTGCCGTCTTCGGCGACGACATAGACGACGCGCTCATTCTGGTCCGAGCCGATTGCCTCGTCGGGGACGAGAATGGCCTGGTAGGTGTTGGAGGCTTCGACCTGTATGCGACCGAAGAGGCCGGGCTGAAGGACGAGATCGGGGTTGGGGAAGCGGGCACGCAGACGAATGGTGCCGCTCTCATTGTCGACCCGGTTCTCGGCGAAATCGAGCTTTCCCTTGAATGCTTTGGCAGTGGGATCAGAGATCGTGACGGATACATCCAATCCGCCACCGCCCTGCTGGAGATCCTTGCCCAGTTTGCGCGCCGTGTCGGCGAAATTCAGCAGGCGGCGTTCGTCGACGTCGAAGTAGAAATCGATCGGGTCGAGCGAAACGATCGTCGTCAGCACTGTCTGGTCGGTCTGCACGAGATTACCGGCTGAGATCAGCCGGCGGTCGATGCGGCCACTGAGCGGCGCCTTGATCTCGGTATACTCCATGTCGAGAGACGCGCGATCGGCTGCGGCCTGTGCGCCGCGGACATTGGCTTCGGCCGAATCGAATTCGCGGCGGCGGTCATCCAGCGTCTGCGCCGACTGGCTGCCGCTCGAGGCAAGCGATTGCGTGCGCTTATACTGCGCATCGGCAAAGACCAGGGTGGATTGCGCCGATTCGAGTGTTGCCTTTGCCTGATTGAGCGCGGTTACGAACGGCCGCTGATCGATGACGAAGAGCAGGTCGCCCTGCTTGACCAATGCGCCGTCCTGAAAATGGATTTCCTGCAGGTAACCACCGACGCGGGAACGAACGGAGACTTCGTCGACCGGCTCGAACCGGCCGATGAACTCGTCGCTGTCGACGACATCGCGAACGACCGGCTTGGCGACGGTGACGGGTGGGGGTGGCGGGGCGCTCTGGGCCAGCGCGGGGAGGGGCATGAATGCGGCGATACAGCCAAACACCACCATCTGTCGACGCGCGTAAGTCATACCGGTCCTCCAATCTCGACGGCCGATTCACTGCCGCCAACCTCAAGATGAAGTGATGCTGTTCATGTCTTGCTGCTTTGACCGAGGGTCTCTGCCCCCGTGATTTCCCCGGCGTTCAATCCCTTGGAAAAGGAAGGCCGGCACGCAATGCACATCGGAAAAATCGTAACCCTATGGAATTGGACTATAAACGGCAGCGGCGAAAAATTGCAAATACCAATTGGTAACGATTCCGGAATCCATCAAAACGTCACAGAGGGCATCAGCTCTCGACGATCTCGTCTCTGCCGGGCGGCAGGGCGGCGAGTTCGGCCCAGTCGAGCTCCTGTTCCAGCATGTGAAAGACATCATCGTCGATCTCGTCAGCGCGGCGCATCGCTGCCAATCTGCGGCGTTTCGCGACGATGACGTTGCGGCGCTGCTTGTCGAGCCTGCTGACCTCGCGCGGGTGTTTTCCGTCAGCGGCGATTTCGCGCTCGGAGGTGTAGACGTCGCGCAGGATGCGGGTGGATTTGTCCTCGCCGCCAGCGAGTTCGGCAAGGGCCGCATCGATCAACGTGACTCGGGCTCTGGCGAGGTCGCGGTCCAGGGAGGTGTCCGGGTCGAATTTCAGGTAACGGATCAGCGGCCCGAGCGTCAGGCCCTGGACGATGAGCGTGCCGAGAACGACGGCGAGCGCGCTGAGCAGGATGATATCGCGATCGGGAAAGTCGATCGGCAAAGCGAGCGCAGTTGCCAGCGTGACGAGGCCGCGCATGCCGCACCAGCCGGCAAGCAGGCTGGTGGCGAAGGTCGGAACGGCTTGTGTCGTGCGTCCGCGCGCGGCGAGAAAGTTGATGACGCGATTATAGAAGAGCACCCAGGCCAGGCGGACGACGATGACGGTGACGAAGACCATGGCGGCGAAGGTGATCGCGAAATTCAGGCGGCCGGGATCGAGGTCGAGGACGATCTGGCGGGCCTGCAGGCCCATCAGCAGGAAAGCGAGCACGTTGAGCAGAAAGACCGCGGCTTCCCAGACCGAATAGGAATGAATGCGGTGGCGGGCCGTCTGCCGCTCGGGCATGTAGCGGGCGATCACCATCGCATAGACGACGATCGCCAGAATTGCCGAAAGGTGCAGCCGCTCGGCGATGATCCACGTGCCGAAAGTGGCGACGAATTCGAGTAAGGTGCCGCCAAGCGTGCCGGCGAGCCTCAGACCGACGACCATGTAGAGACGGCCCAGGAGATAACCGAGGATGAGGCCGCCAGGCACGGCGAGCGCCAGCTCCGCCAGGGCGCCGGCGAAGAAGGTGGGGCTTGCGGCGGCTGCCACCGCGGCGCTGAAGATCAGCAGCGCGACGGCGTCGTTCAGGAGGCTTTCACCCTTCAGGATCACATAGGTCTGGCGCGGCAGGGTGAAGCGGTCGAGCATGGCGGTGGCGGCGGCTGCATCCGGCGGCGCGACGATGGCGCCGAGTGCGACGGCTGCGGCAACCGGCAGGCCGGCTATCGTCACGCTGACGGTGGCGACGGCTGCGGCCGTCACGATCACGGCGATGGCGGCGAGCGAGAACAGCGGCAGCCAGTTGCGTCTCAATGTTCGCGGCGGCAGATCATAGGCGGCGTCGAAGAGCACGGGCGCGATCAGCAGCGCCAGCGCAAGCTCGGGATCGATTGAAACCTCGGGCGCCCAGGGCACGGCCGCGACAATGACGCCGGCGATCGCCAGCATTGTCGGATAGGGAATCCGGAATTTCCTGGAGAATTGCAGAAAGACGATCGCCACCAGCAGCAGCGTCAGCATGCTTTCGAAGAACGCCATCGAGCTCCCCAATGCGCGCCTCCGGGCGGAGGCTGTTCCTGTCGCAAAATTAGGGCGGAGCTGTGCTGCGGCTACCGGCTGGCGCTTGCAAACGGCGAAAGGAGAAACTGCAGGATATGCTTGACCCGGTCTGCGGCATTTTAGCCGCCATTGCTGAATCTGCCGTCCATGCGCTTGTGCAGTGCACATGCTCAATATATCTACCGATATTATAAGGATGCTTATAAATAACGGTCACAGGTTTTCATGAACGCCACTCCGACCCTCGGTTTCCTTCTCCACGACGTCGCACGGCTGCTGCGCAAGCGGTTCGAGCAGCGCGCGAAGTGCCTTGGGCTGACACGGTCGCAATGGCAGACGCTTGCCTATCTCTCGAATAACGAAGGTATCCATCAGGGCGGCCTTGCCGAAATCCTCGAAGTCGAGCCGATTACGCTGGTGCGCATTCTCGACAAGCTCGCCGAACGCGGGCTGATCGAGCGCCGCCAGCACCCGACCGACCGGCGTATCTGGTTGCTTTATATGCGCGAGGAGGCGCACCCGCTGCTTGCCGAAATGCGCGAGCTCGGCGACACCACCCGCGCGGAAGCGCTGCAAAGTGTTTCGGCCGAGCAGCGCGAGCAGCTTTTCCACATCCTATCCGTAATGAAGACGAACCTGATTCAGGCATGCCGCAGCCCGGTTGACGAGAATGAGACGAACGATGGCTGATCAATCCCCCTCCGCGTCGTTGCCGACGCCAATGCCAAGACCGAGACTCCTGTCGAAGAAAACGAAGCGAAACAGCAGGAAACGGTAGCCGAAGCGCCTTCATCCAATTCAGCGCCGGCTGCCGCCGTGGCTGCGCCTGGCGGTAACAAGGTCCGCCGCCGGCGCAGTCTCACGCGGCCGATCCTGTTTGCCCTGCTGCCGATGGCACTCATTGTCGGCGGTTATTATTACGTCAATGGCGGCCAGGTGATGTCGACCGACAACGCCTATATCCAGGCCGACATGGTCGGGCTTACCACCGATGTCTCGGGTATCGTCGACCAGATCGATGTGCATGAGAACGAGGCGGTCAGGGCGGGACAGGTGCTCTTCAGCCTGCGGTCGGATTCTTTCAGGATCGCGCTTGATGGCGCCAAGGCGCAGCTCGGCGCGCAGCGCAACCAGATCATGAATCTCAAGGCCAGCTATCAGCAGTCGCTTGCCGAGATCACGCAGGCGCAAGCCGATCTGCCCTATTATCAGGATCAGTTTGACCGGCAGCAGAACCTCGTCAACAACGGCAGCGCGACGCAGTCGGCCTATGACGAAGCCAAGCACAATCTGGAAGCCGCGCAGCAGAAGGTTGCCGTCGCCAAGGCGGAAGCCGCAACGACGCTCGCCCAGCTCGGCGGCAATGCCGACCAGCCGATCGAGGAAAACCCGCTCTACCTGCAGGCCAAGTCGCAGGTCGACAATGCCCAGCGCGAACTCGACCACAGCGTCGTCAAGGCGCCGTTCGACGGCATCGTCACCAATGTCAACGCGCTGCAGGTCGGCTCCTACCTGCAGGCTTCGCAGCAGGCCTTCTCGCTTGTTGCCACCAACCGTCTCTGGATCGCCGCCAGCCCGAAGGAAACCGAGCTAACTTATGTCAAGCCCGGCCAGACGGCCGAGATCTATGTCGACACCTATCCCGGCGTGACATGGAAGGGCAAGGTCGAGAGCATCAGCCCGGCCTCCGGCTCCAGCTTCTCGCTGCTGCCGGCGCAGAACACCACGGGCAACTGGGTGAAGGTCGTGCAGCGCATTCCGATGCGCGTCAGCATCGAGGACGCCGACGGCAAGCCGCCGCTGCGCGTCGGCATGAGCACGGTGGTTGATGTCGAGACCGGTCATGCCCGCGGCCTGCCTGATTTCGTCAACAAGCTTCTGGGCCGGCCTCAGGGCGAGGATCATGAGTAACGCTTCCGCTTCTCCGGCGACGCCGATTGCCAATCGCGGTGCGATCACGGCCTGCGTCATTCTCGCCGTCATCATGCAGGCGCTGGACACGACGATCGCCAACGTGGCGCTGCCCTATATCCAGGGCAGCGTGTCGGCCTCCGCCGACCAGATCAACTGGGTGCTGACCTCCTATATCGTCGCGGCGGCAATCATGACGCCGCCGTCGGGCTTCCTTGCCGCCAAGTTCGGCCGCAAACGCGTGCTGCTCGTCGCCATTGCCGGCTTCGTGGCGGCCTCCGTTCTTTGCGGCCTGGCGCAATCGCTGAACCAGATCGTCGCGTTCCGGCTGCTGCAGGGCCTGTTCGGCGCATCGCTCGTGCCGCTTTCCCAGGGCATCCTGCTGGATATCTATACGGTCGAGGAGCGCGGTTCGGCGATGGCCCTATTCGGCGTCTCGGTCATGGTAGGGCCGGTGCTTGGGCCTGTCATCGGCGGCTGGCTGACCGACAATATCAGCTGGCGCTGGGTGTTTTATATCAACGTGCCGATCGGCGCGCTGGCTTTCATGGGCATCGTCGTCTTCGTCACCGAGACCAAGAGGGATCTGCTGGCCAAACTGGACTGGTTCGGCTTCGGGATGATGAGCCTCGGCATCGCCGCGCTTCAGCTCTTCCTCGACCGCGGCGAGCAGCTCGACTGGTTCTCTTCCGGTGAGATCATGCTCGAGGCGTTGATCTGCGCCTCGGCCTTCTATCTGCTGATCGTGCATACGCTGACGGCGGAGAAATCCTTCGTCAATCCGAAGCTGTTCCTCGACCAGAACTTCTCGATCAGCATGATCTTCATCTTCGTGGTCGGCATCACCTATCTCGCCTCGCTGGCGCTGATGACGCCCTATCTGCAGACGCTGATGGGCTACCCCGTGATCACCGCCGGCATCGTCATGGGGCCGCGCGGGCTCGGCACCATGCTCTGCATGTTCATCGTCGGGCGGCTGGTCGGCAAGGTCGATACGCGCGCGTTGCTGGCGCTCGGCTTGGGGCTCACCGCATGGGCGATGTACGACATGACCGGCTGGACGCCCGACGTCTCGCAATGGACGATCGTCTCCGTCGGCTTCATCCAGGGCGCCGGCCTCGGCTTTCTGTTCGTGCCGCTGACGACGATCGCCTTTTCCACGCTGCCCGCCCATATGCGCGGCGACGGCACCGGTCTCTATAACCTGTCGCGAAACATCGGCTCGGCGGTCGGCATCTCCATCGTCTCGGCACTGATCGTCGAGAACACGCAGAGCAATCATGAATCGATCGCGGCTTATGTGACGCCGTTCAACCACGCCTTCAATGCGGTGGCGGCGCAGGGGCTCAGCCCGGTGACGGCGGCCGGCCGCGCTTCGCTCAACGAGATCATCACGCTGCAAGCGACAATCATCGCCTATATGGACGATTTCAAGCTGCTGATGCTGATGTCGCTTGCGGTCATTCCGCTGGTGCTCTTGCTGCGCAAGCCGAAGGCAGCACCCGCCGTCGACCACAGCGCCGTCATGGAATGAACTCGAGATTCGCGCAATTCCGGACGAAAAACCGCTTCGCACTTTTCCTGGAATTGCTTTAGCGAAACGGCTTGCTGAGAAAACGCGATCCCTGAACGCCGAAGCGCCATGGTGCTTCAGCATTTTTCGTAATGCCGATGCGTTTTCCCGAGACGATCGGCACAGGTGCTGACGGAGCGATCGCATAGGGCGCGCGATCAAGCAGCCTGTCATTGATCGCGATGTCGATGCCGAGCGCCTGGCAGAGCTTGCCGGGACCGCTGCAGAGCGACGTCAGCGTATCGGTGCCGCGCCGCTCCATCATCTGAGGGATTCCCGTTTCCGGCTCCAGGGCGCGGATGAGTGCAGCCGAGCCCGGATGGCAGACAAAATTCAGGCACCAGTACATGCCGTAGATGCGGTAGATATAGACGTTGCCCGGCTTGCCATACATGGCGCCGTTGCGCTTGGTCGGGCCGCGGAAGCTGTGCGAGGCCTCGTCGTCGGGGAAATAGGCTTCGGTCTCGGTGATGCGTCCGCCGACGCCGTTCACGGTCAGATGGCAGCCGAGCAGGTCGCGAGAGACAGCGATCGCATCGCGTTCGAAAAACTTCCTGAGGCTTTCGCCAGTGAGCGTGCCGGTGCCGATCGCACCTGATATCGTTCCACCATCGGTCATGGCCGACGCAGATAACATTCAGCGCGCTCGCCGTCATCCCGAAACCGCGTCATGTTTTTCGGCCACAGACATCAGCGGCCGGCATTCGGATCGCGCATCGGGATCGAGGATGATGTGACCGAAACCGGGTCGCTCGCCGGGAAGGAATCTTCCAGGCCCTCTTCCAGCTCTTCTTCGAGCAAAGCGGGATCCTTGCTGCGCGCGCCGTCGCCATGGGCAGGTTCGATTGCTGCGGCAAGCAGGGCCTTGGCCCGCAAGACGGCATTTTCCGACGTCAGCTCAGGCGTGCTGCGCAGCGTCACGGCAATGCTGTCTTCGCCTTCGCCGCCGAATTCGACGACGAAGCCGTCTTCCGTCTGGTAGACGGTGATATCGTTGAGTGCCATGGCCGTTCTCCGAGGGCGCTCACATTAGCAATATGCATTTTAGTGAGATGCATTTTAGTGAAGCGCGTTTTCGGAATTTTGTCGAGCAAAGACCTTCACCAGCCAGTCGATGAAGACGCGCACGCGTGGCGAAAGCTGGCGGTTGCGGGGGTAGAGCAGGGAAACCGGTGTCGGGGTCAGCGGAAAATCCTGCAGTATCTGGACCAGCGTTCCCGCGGCAAGGTCTTCTTCGGCGTGATAGCGCGGGATCTGGATCATGCCGAGACCCATCCTCGCCGCTGAAATATAGCTTTCGGCGGCGTTGACCGCGACGGTGGCGGGAATGGTGATGTCACGCACCGTGCCGTCGACGATGAATTCGAGCGGCAGCGGGCTGCCGGTGCCGCTGGAGTGGAAGCCGACCATGCGATGGCCGGCAAGCCGGTCGGGATGTTGCGGCAGGCCGTGGCGGGCGATGTAGGCAGGAGAGGCGAGCGTCACCTCATCGAGCAGGGCGACGCGCCGGGCGACCATGTCGCCATCTCCAGGCGTGCCGACGCGCAGCACGCAATCAATGCCCTCACGCACGAGATCGACCAGCCGATCGCCCTCGCTCATGTAGAATTCGATCTCCGGATAGGTCTCCAGGAAGGACGGCAGGCTCGGCAGCACGAAATGGCGGGCGAGCGTGCCGTGCACGTCGACACGCAGCATGCCCTTCGGCTTGGCGCCGGCGAAGGCGCCTTCGGCTTCCTCGATATCGGCAAGGATCGACAGGCAGCGTTGGTAATGGGCCTCGCCATCAAGCGTCGGACTGACGTGGCGCGTCGTGCGCTGGAGCAGGCGCACGCCGAGACGGGCTTCCAGCCCCTTGACCGCATCGGTGACGGTCGAGCGCGGCAGACCGGTGTCCTCGGCGGCAAGCGTGAAGCTGCAGCGTTCCACGACACGGCAAAACACGCGCATGGCGTCAAATCTGTCCATCTGTTTGTTCGTCATTCCCGGATAGCGATGCGGAATAATGCGCGATTATCCGCAAAAGGAAAAGACGCATCCTCTCCTCATCGAAAACGCGCTGCGGCGCAGAATGAAGGAGAAGGACAATGGCTTCCAAAGAAAACGGTAAGGTCGCACTGGTGACCGGCGCTTCCCGCGGCATCGGCGCGGCGGTCGCCGAGCGCCTCGCCAAGGACGGTTTCACCGTCGTCATCAATTATTCTGGCAATGCCGCTCCGGCCGAGGAATTGGCCCAGGAGATCGAGCAGGCCGGCGGCAAGGCGCTGACGGCGAAAGCCGATGTCAGCGATGCCGAAGCCGTCCGCCGCATGTTCGATGCCGCGGAAACCGCTTTCGGCGGCGTCGATGTGCTCGTCAACAATGCCGGCATCATGATGCTCTCTGCGCTTGCCGAGGCCGATGACGCCAATTTCGACCGCCAGATCGACGTCAATCTGAAGGGCACCTTCAATACGTTGCGCGAGGCAGCCAAGCGGCTGCGCGACGGCGGCCGGGTCGTCAACTTCTCGACATCGGTCGTCGGCCTGAAGCTCGAAACCTATGGCGTCTATGCCGCCACCAAGGCTGCCGTGGAAACGCTGACGGCGATCATGGCCAAGGAAATGCGCGGACGCAACATCACGGTCAACGCCATCGCGCCCGGCCCTGTCGCCACCGAGCTTTTTCTCAACGGCAAGTCGGACGAACTCATCGCCCGCATGGCGAAGATGAACCCGCTGGAGCGCCTCGGCACACCGGAAGACATCGCTTCTGCGGTTGCCTTCCTCGCCGGCCCGGACGGCGGCTGGATCAACGGCCAGACGCTACGCGCCAATGGCGGCGTGATCTGACGAAGCCGGCAGCTTTATGGCCGCCGCTCGTTCAGAGCTCTCCATTTGCCAACCAACCCCGATCGGAAGGAATACGATCATGAGCAAGCAAGTCATCGTCATCACAGGCGCTTCCAGCGGTTTCGGCGCTCTTACCGCCCGCGCCCTCGCAAAGGCCGGCCATACCGTCTATGCCGGCATGCGCGCCACCGAACGCCGCAACGCTCCGGCCGTCGCCGATGCTGCTGAATTCGCCAGGGAAAACAACGTCGATCTGCGTTCGGTCGAACTCGACGTCGCTTCCGACGCTTCAGTGGAGGCCGGCGTCGCCCGGATCATCGTCGATGCGGGCCGCCTTGATGTCATCGTGCACAATGCCGGCCATATGTCCTTCGGTCCGGCCGAAGCCTTCACGCCGGAACGGTTCGCCGAACTCTTCGACATCAACGTGCTCTCCACCCAGCGCGTGAACCGAGCAGCACTTCCGCATCTGCGCAGGCAGGGCAGGGGCTTGGTGGTCTGGGTATCGTCGTCGAGCAGCCGCGGCGGCGCGCCTCCCTATCTCTCGCCCTACTTTGCCGCCAAGGCGGCGATGGATTCACTTGCCGTCTCCTATGCCGGCGAGCTTACCCGCTGGGGCATCGAGACCTCGATCATTGTGCCCGGCGCCTTCACCAAGGGCACCAACCATTTCGCTCATTCCGGCTCGCCTGCTGATGCCGCACGCGCCGCCGAATACAATGAAGGACCCTACAAGGGCGTGCCGGAACAGGCGCTGCAAGGCCTGGCAGCGCTCGAACCTGCGGACGCCGATGCCAGCGCGGTTGCCGCGGCCATCGTCAATGTCGTCGGCAAGCCGTTTGGCACCCGGCCATTCCGCGTCCATATTGATCCGTCCGAGGACGGCGCGGAGATCGTCAACGGCGTCGCCGACCGTGTCCGGGCGGAATTGTTCCGCCGCATCGGCCTCGAGGACTCACTGAAGCCGGTCGTTGCGGATTGAAACCCGGTCCGCCACCGCGCGCGGTAACATGGGAGCCAAGCCGTCATCGCAAATATGTGAACGCGATTGCGGTATTTTCCCTTATAATCCTGCAGGGAGTGCGTATATCTGCTCCATCGCGAGAGAGCGGAATTCCCTGCCGTTCTCTTTGCGAACCTCCAGAGCCTGCCGCCCCTGCTACGGTGCGACAGGCTTGATGTTCAAAGTTGCAGATTGCGGCCCGTCGAAGGTTTCCCCCGCCTTCCGGGCCGTATTTGCCTTGGCGCTCAGACGTCGTTCAGTCTCGCCTCGACCAGAAGTTTCACCAGCCAGTCGACGAAGACGCGCACCTTGTTGCTGAGGTGGCGGTTCGGCGGATAGACGACGTAAAGCGGCAGCGGATCGCGGCGCCAATCCGGCAGCACGCGAATGAGTTCGCCCCTTGCCATCGGCTCGCGCGCCATGAAGATCGGCACCTGCGCGATGCCGAGGCCCGTCAGCGCCGCCGTCAGATAGGTGCGGCTATCGTTGACCGAGGCGATGTAACGCGGACTGGTCTCGATCACCTCGTTGTGCCGGCGGAATTCGAAAGGCAGCGTCCGGTTGTTCTGGGCGCGAAAATAGTTGACCGTGTAATGATCCGCCTCCAGATCCTCGGGCCGCTCGGGCATGCCGAATTTCTGGATGTAGTCCGGAGAGGCGCAGGTGATCATCTCGACTTCGGAGACGCGCCGCGCAATCAGCGACTGGTCGGTCGGCGTGCCGGCGCGTAGCGCGCAATCGACATTTTCTGCAAGATAATCGACCGTGCGGTCGCCGACACCGAGGTCGATGCGGATGTCCGGATAACGCTGATAGAAATCGCAAAGTGCCGGAACGACGATCCAATCGGCGAAAGCGCCGGCCATCTCGACACGCAGCCGTCCGCTCGGCAAGCTCTGCGAATTGGAGAGGCTGCCATCAAGCTCCTCCAGTTCCGAAATGATCTGGGCGGCGCGTTCGTAATAAAGCGCGCCGTCCGTGGTCACCATGACCCGGCGCGTGGTCCGATTCAAAAGCTTGGTGCGCAGATGCGCTTCCAGGCCCTGGATGAGATTGGTCACCGTCGCCTTGGGCATGGCGAGCATGTCGGCGGCGCGGGTGAAATTGCCCGTCTCCACGACACGAATGAAGACGCGCATTGCCGAGAGCTGATCCATCGGTTTCAAATCCGCAGTTTGCGTTGCACCATTGTTCGAGATCTGGAACAGTGTTATCGCGTTATAGCTTCTTATTCCTTGGTTGGAATAACAATATCTTTTTTGTGTGAAATGCAAGCGGCGGCCGTTGTCTGCTTGTCGCTGACATAAAGAGACCGGAAGCATGACGGTGGAATGGAAAGATATGATGCTGGATAAGGTGGCCATCGGCCCCGTTTCCGCACGCATCTACCAGGGCGCCGATTACGGCAAGGGTCCGCCGATCGTGCTTTACCTGCATGGCGGCGCCTTTCTGGATAGCGACAAACACGTCGACCGGCCGGTGGCGATGAGCCTTGCCAAGGCCGGTGCCATCGTCGTTGCCGCCGATTACAGCAGCCTTTCCGGCAATCTGTTTCCAAAGGCGCTGGAAGTCTCTTTCTCCGTTTTCACCTATCTCGCCAACAAACGCGCCGGTCTCGGCGACCGCAAGTCGCTGCTCTTCGTCGCCGGCGAGGAGGCGGGCGGCAATGTTGCCGCCGGCGTGGCGCTGAAGGCGCGCGACCAGATGCCGGACGCGCTCGACGGCCAGGTTTTGATTTCGCCGCTGCTCGATCCCTTCATGGGCACGTCCTCGATCCGCAAGGCTGAAGCCATCGGCATGCGCCAGCGCTGGACGGAAGGTTGGAGCCACTATCTGAGCGGCGGCGGTTGCCACCCTTATGCGGCGCCTTGCCTCTGTTCGCGTATTTCAGGCGTCGCGCCGGCGCTGATATTTACCGCCGAGGATGATCCTCTGCACGACGAAACGATTGGTTACGGTGTCCGCCTGAAACAGGCCGGCGTCGGTGTGCGCCAGCATGTCCTTCCCGCCGGGACGGGCTGGCCCTCGATTTATGGTGGGAAATCCGAGGGAGTGCCGGACTGGCAGGAAAACGTCAGCCGCCATTTCGGAAGCTTCCTTCGGGAGGTAAGCGTCCAACCGCAATTGCATTGAAGAAGACCTGATATTTCGGCGGCTTAGAGCCGCAAGGAGAGTACTAATGACGTCCAGAAGTAAGCGCTGGGCCCTGATGGGCGCCGGCATAGCCCTTATTGCGTCCATTTCCGGCGCTGCATTGTTTTTCGAATTGCCGATGAGCACGACCGCTACGGCTGCTTCCGCCCCCGCGCAGGCTCCCGCTGTGCCGGTGACGGTTGCCGTCGTCGCGGCGCGCGACGTGACGGCCTGGGAAAGTTTCTCCGGCCGTCTCGAAGCGGTCGACCGGGTGCAGGTGCGTTCCCGTGTCGCCGGCGCCATCCTTTCGGTGGCGTTCCGCGAAGGGGCGCTGGTCAAGCAGGGCGACCTGCTCTTCACCATCGACCCGGCTCCCTACCAGGCGAGCGTGGCGCAGGCGCAAGGCCAGGTCGCTTCGGCCGAAGCCAAAGTCAGCCTGGCGCAGACCGAACTCGATCGCGGCCGCAGGCTTTCCGACAACCGCACCATCTCCCAGAGCGATCTCGATCAGCGCCAGAGTTCGCTGGCCGAGGCTCAGGCGGGGCTGCGTTCGGCGCAGGCCGCACTGCAGTCTGCCCAGCTCGATCTCGATTACACTCAAGTGCGGGCTCCGGTTTCCGGCCGCATCGGCAAGATCGAGGTGACCGCCGGTAACCTTGTTGCGGCCGGGTCGGCCTCGCCGGCGCTGACGACGCTCGTTTCGGTCGATCCGATCTATGCGAGCTTCAATGCCAGCGAAGAGATGGTGACGCGGGCGCTCGCCCAGCTTCCGCAGACGGACAGCGCCCTGCCTCCCGTCGAGCAGATCCCGGTCGAAGTCGGTACGCTGACCGACAGCGGCACGCCGATCAAGGGCAAGCTGCAACTGATCGACAACGAGGTCGATGCATCAAGCGGCACGATCGGCGTTCGCGCCGTCTTCGATAATCCGGGCGGGCGTCTCATCCCCGGCCAGTTCGTGCGGGTGCGCATGGGCCAGCCGAAGGCCGAGAACAAGATCGTCATCAGTGACCGCGCCGTCGGCACGGACCAGGACAAGAAGTTCGTCTTCGTCGTCGATGGCGAGAACAAGGTCGCCTATCGGCAGGTCCAGCTCGGCACAGTGGCTGACGGTCAGCGGGTGGTCGATGGCGGCCTGAACGTCGGCGAGAAGATCGTCGTCAACGGTCTGCAGCGCATCCGTCCAGGCGCAGTCGTCGTGCCTCAGATGGAAGAGAAGGTCGCGACCGCGCAGTAAAGACTTTCGCCTTCCCCTGAGGGGGAGGGCCAATACTCGAAATGATACGACCCGCCGGCGGCTCCCAAACCGCCGGAGAGGGACTTTGCATCCATGTTCACCCCGGAGAGGGCTTTGATATGAACATCTCCAGATTCTTTGTCGACCGCCCGGTCTTTGCCGGCGTTCTTTCGGTCCTCATCCTGGTTGCCGGCCTGATCGGCCTGCGCGCGCTGCCGATTTCCGAATATCCGGAGGTCGTGCCGCCGTCGATCGTCGTGCGCGCTACCTATCCCGGCGCCAACCCAAGCGTCATCGCCGAAACGGTGGCGACGCCGCTCGAAGAGCAGATCAACGGCGTCGAAGGCATGCTCTATATGGCCAGCCAGGCGACATCGGACGGCGTGCTCAACGTCACCGTTACCTTCAAGCTCGGCACCGACCCCGACAAAGCGCAGCAGCTCGTGCAGAACCGCGTTTCACAGGCCGAGCCCCGCCTGCCGGCGGAAGTCCGTTCGCTCGGCATCACGACAGTCAAGAGCTCACCCAACTTCATCATGGTCGTCAACCTCGTCTCCGACGGGAACAATCACGACATCACCTATCTTCGCAATTACGCGACCCTGAACGTCAAGGATCGACTCGCCCGCATTGCAGGCGTCGGTCAGGTGCAGGTCTTCGGCGCCGGCGACTATTCCATGCGTGTCTGGATCGACCCACAGAAGGCCGCCGAGCACAATCTTGCCGCCAGCGACATCAGCAGCGCGATCAGTTCCCAGAACATCCAGGCCGCCGCCGGTATCATCGGCGCATCGCCGAGCCAGCCCGGTGTGGACCTGCAGCTTAACGTCAACGCCCAGGGCCGCCTGCGCACGCCCGAGGAGTTCGGCAACATCATCGTCAAGACGGGCGCCAATGGCGAGATCACCCGCCTTCGCGATGTCGCCCGCATCGAGCTCGGTGCTGCGGACTACACGCTGCGTTCGCTGCTCGACGGCAAGCCGGCCGTCGCCGTCGCCGTTCTTCAGGCGCCCGGTTCGAACGCGATCGAGATTGCGGACAATGTGAACGCGACCATGGATCAGCTGCAGCTCGCCATGCCTGAGGGCGTCAAATACGAGATCGTCTACGATACGACGAAATTCGTGCGGGCCTCGATCGAGAAGGTCATCGACACGCTGCTCGAAGCCATCGCGCTCGTCGTCCTCGTCGTCATCCTGTTCCTGCAGACGTGGCGCGCCTCGATCATCCCGTTGATCGCCGTTCCTGTCTCGATCATCGGCACTTTCGCGGTCATGTATGTCTTCGGCTTCTCGATCAACGCGCTCAGTCTGTTCGGACTGGTGCTTGCGATCGGTATCGTCGTCGACGACGCGATCGTGGTGGTCGAAAACGTCGAGCGCAATATCGAGGAAGGCCTGTCGCCGCGGGCTGCCACCTACAAGGCGATGAGGGAAGTCTCCGGTCCGATCATCGCGATCGCGCTGGTGCTCGTCGCCGTCTTCGTGCCACTTGCTTTCATCTCCGGTCTGTCGGGTCAGTTCTACCGCCAGTTCGCGCTGACGATCGCGATCTCCACCGTCATCTCGGCCTTCAACTCGCTCACCCTGTCTCCGGCGCTGGCAGCCCTTCTCCTGAAGAGCCATGATCAGCCGAAGGATTGGCTGACGCGGTTCATGGACGCTATCTTCGGCTGGTTTTTCCGGGGCTTCAACCGTGTCTTCGGCGCGGGCTCAAATGCCTACGGCAAGGGCGTTGGCGGGCTGTTGTCGCGCAAGAGCATCGTTATGGTGATCTATCTGGCGCTGGTCGGTGCGACCTACAGCCTGTTCAGCACGGTCCCGGGCGGCTTCGTGCCGTCGCAGGACAAGCAGTATTTGATCGGCTTTGCCCAGTTGCCGGATGCCGCAAGCCTCGACCGCACGGAAGACGTCATCAAGCGCATGACCGACATCGCGCTGGCGCAGCCGGGCGTTGCCAATGCGATTGCCTTCCCGGGTCTGTCGATCAACGGCTTCACCAACTCCTCGAATGCCGGCATCGTCTTCGTGACGCTGAAGGACTTCGAAGAGCGCAAGACGCCTGATCTCTCGGGCGGCGCAATCGCCATGGCGCTGAACCAGAAGTTCGGCGTCATCCAGGATGCCTTCATAGCCATGTTCCCGCCGCCGCCGGTCAATGGTCTCGGCACGACGGGCGGTTTCAAGCTGCAGATCGAGGATCGTGCCGGCCTCGGCAACCAGGCGCTCGACGAAGCGACCAAGGCCGTGCTTGCAAAAGCCTACCAGGCGCCTGAGCTCGCCGGGCTGTTCTCCAGCTTCCAGATCAACGTGCCGCAGCTCTATGCCGATCTCGACCGTGCCAAGGCCGAGCAGCTCGGGGTTTCCGTCACCGACGTCTTCCAGACGCTGCAGATCTATCTCGGTTCGCTCTATGTGAACGACTTCAACGCCTTCGGCCGCACCTACAGCGTCCGCGTGCAGGCCGATGCGAAATTCCGCGCCCAGCCGGAAGATATCGGCCAGTTGAAGGTCCGGTCGGCATCGGGTGAGATGATCCCGCTTTCGGCCCTCTTGAAGGTGGAACCGAGCACCGGTCCGGAACGCGCGAACCGCTACAACGGCTTCCTTGCAGCCGATATCAATGGCGGTCCGGCACCGGGCTTCTCGTCGGGTCAGGCGCAGGCGGCAATCGAGAAGATCCTTCACGAGACCCTGCCTGCGGGCATCGACTTCGAATGGACGGATCTGACCTATCAGCAGATCCTGGCCGGCAATTCGAGCATCGTCGTCTTCCCCCTGGCACTGTTGCTCGTCTTCCTGGTGCTGGCCGCCCAGTATGAAAGCCTGACGCTGCCGCTTGCGATCATCATGATCGTGCCGATGGGCGTGCTGGCGGCGCTGACCGGCGTCTGGCTCACCGGTGGAGACAACAACATCTTCACCCAGATCGGTCTTGTGGTGCTTGTCGGTCTATCGGCGAAGAACGCGATCCTGATCGTGGAATTCGCCCGCGAACTGGAATTCGAGGGAAGGACACCGCGGGAGGCCGCGATCGAGGCCAGCCGCCTTCGCCTTCGCCCGATCCTCATGACCTCGCTCGCCTTCATCATGGGTGTCGTGCCGCTCGTCGTCTCCACAGGCGCCGGCGCGGAAATGCGTGCGGCCATGGGTGTCGCGGTCTTCTCGGGCATGATCGGCGTGACCTTCTTCGGCATCTTCATGACGCCGGTGTTCTATGTGCTGCTGCGGCGGCTGACGGGCAACCGTCCGCTCATCCAGCACAAGCCGGACGAACACAAGGAAGAAGAGGCGGAGGTCATCCGGCTCGCAGCGGAATAAACGGAATTCAACCTTCCTTTGTCGAGTAAATCGGGCGGGAACTTCGGTTCTCGCCCGTATCGTTTTCAGGGAGTGCGCGCGGCCTTCCGACAACGCCCTCCAGGGCATGTGAAAAGTGCGTTACGTCCGTCAAAACGGTTTGCAACGATGGGCGAGGGGACTATCAAAGACGGACAACAGTTGGGAGGACTGAATGACGAGTTCGAGAGAAGGTCATGACGGCAGGCGGATCGCCTTTCTCGGCACCGGCCTGATGGGCGCGCCGATGGCTCGCCGGCTGCTTGGCGCGGGCTTTGCCGTCACCGTCTGGAATCGCGATCCCGGCAAGGCCGAGCTGCTTGCGGGAGACGGCGCGATCTGCGCGAAAACACCGGCGGATGCCGTCTCGGGCGCCGACGTCGTCATCACCATGCTGACCAACGCCGAGGCGGTGAAGGACGTGTTGTTCGACCGCGGAGCGGTCGATGCGATGACGCCTGGCACAACCGTCATCGACATGAGTTCGATCGCCCCGCATTTCGCCCGCGACCATTCGGCGAGGCTTGCCGACCGCGACATCCATCATGTCGATTCGCCGGTATCTGGCGGCGTCGTCGGCGCGGAAGCGGGTACGCTCGCGATCATGGCGGGCGGCGACAAGGACGTGATTGACGGGCTTGCAGATGTCTTTGCGCCCATGGGGCGCGTGACCCGCGTCGGTCCAAGCGGGGCGGGCCAGCTTGCCAAGCTTGCCAACCAGCAGATCGTCGCGGTGACGATCGGCGCCGTCGCCGAAGCGATGATGCTGATCGAAGCGGGCGGCGGCTCGCAGGCGGCCTTTCGGGACGCCATTCGCGGCGGCTTTGCCGAGAGCCGTATCCTTGAGCTGCACGGCAAGCGCATGGTCGAGCGGCAGTTTACGCCAGGCGGTTCGTCCAGCAACCAGCTCAAGGATCTGAACGCCGCCATGGAGACGGCCAAGACCCTGTCGTTGACGCTGCCGCTGACTGCGGCGGTGCATGCCGAATTCAGCGAATTCGTCGCCAATGGCAATGGCGAAAAGGATCACAGCGGCCTTCTCCTCCATCTCGAAGAGAAGAATGCCCGGCCGGGAGGAAAACAGTGACGGACAGCCATTCGCCGAAGCGGCGCCTACGTTCGCAGGACTGGTTCGACAATCCCGATCATATCGACATGGCAGCGCTCTATCTCGAGCGCTTCATGAATTACGGCATCACGCCGGAAGAGCTGCGCTCCGGCAAGCCGATCATTGGGATTGCCCAGAGCGGCAGTGATCTTACGCCCTGCAACAGGGTGCATGTCGAGCTTGCCAAGCGCGTGCGCGACGGCATTCGCGATGCCGGCGGCATTCCGATCGAGTTTCCGACGCATCCGATCTTCGAGAACTGCAAGCGCCCGACGGCCGCACTCGACCGCAATCTCGCCTATCTCGGCCTCGTCGAAATCCTCTACGGCTATCCGCTCGACGGCGTCGTGCTGACCACCGGGTGCGACAAGACCACGCCTTCGGCGATCATGGCGGCTTCGACGGTCGATATTCCGGCGATCGTGCTCTCCGGCGGCCCGATGCTCGACGGCTGGCACGAAGGGGAGCTGGCAGGCTCCGGCACGGTGATCTGGCGGATGCGGCGGAAATATGCCGCAGGCGAGATCGATCGGGAGGAGTTCCTGCAGGCGGCGCTCGATTCTGCGCCTTCCGTCGGCCACTGCAATACGATGGGCACCGCTTCGACGATGAATGCGCTGGCCGAGGCGCTCGGCCTTTCGCTGACCGGCTGTGGCGCCATTCCGGCCGCTTACCGCGAGCGCGGCCAGATGGCTTATCGCACCGGGCGGCGCGCCGTCGAAATCGTGTTCGAGGATCTGAAGCCGTCGGACATCCTGACGCGGGAGGCTTTCCTGAATGCGATCCGCACCAATTCGGCGATCGGCGGCTCGACCAACGCGCAGCCGCATCTGGCCGCGATGGCGAAGCACGCCGGTGTCGAACTCTATCCCGACGACTGGCAGGTGCATGGCTTCGATATCCCGCTGCTGGCCAATGTCCAGCCGGCGGGCGCCTATCTCGGCGAGCGCTTTCATCGCGCTGGCGGTACGCCGGCGATCATGTGGGAACTGCTCCAAGCCGGAAAGCTCGACGGCAACTGTCGCACGGTGACGGGCAGGACGATGGCCGAGAACCTGGAGGGCAAGGAAGCGCGCGACCGCGAGGTCATCACGCCGTTCGCTGAGCCGCTGAAGGAGCGGGCGGGCTTCCTCGTTCTCAAGGGTAATCTCTTCGATTTCGCGATCATGAAGATGAGCGTTGTCTCGGAGGATTTCCGCCGGCGCTATCTTGAGGAGCCCGGGCGCGAAGGCGTGTTCGAGGGCAAGGCGGTGGTCTTCGACGGTTCCGAGGACTATCACAAGCGCATCAACGATCCCGAACTCGGCATCGATGAAAATACCATCCTCGTCATCCGCGGCGCCGGGCCGATCGGCTGGCCGGGTTCGGCTGAGGTCGTCAACATGCAGCCGCCGGATCATCTGCTGAAGCGCGGCATCCGCAGCCTGCCGACGATCGGCGACGGCCGCCAATCGGGCACCGCGGATAGTCCATCGATCCTCAACGCCTCTCCGGAAAGCGCCGCCGGCGGCGGCCTTGCCTGGCTTCGTACCGGCGATATCATCCGCATCGACTTCAATCACGGGCGCTGCGACATGTTGGTCGAGGACGCCGAGATCGAACGGCGCAAGGGCGATGGCATCCCGCCGGTGCCGGCGGATGCGACGCCGTGGCAGCAGATCTACCGCCGCTCGGTTACGCAATTGTCGGACGGCGCGGTGCTGGAGGGAGCGACGGAATTCCGTCAGATTGCGAAAAACCCGCCGCGGCACAACCACTGACCCGAAGGTGCCGCAGACTGCAAGTCCTTTGATCCAAAAGGGGAAGTCGTAACGAACAGTTCACCTAGTCACTAGTTCGGTCATCAGGACAAGGCTTCATTAATGCCGGCTTGAGACCATATTGCCGTTATGCAAGCTTCTAAGGCTGGGTCCGCGTTGCCAGAGAACAAAGCCACACGATCCGAACACGAGTTTCAGGATCTTTTGCGTCGACTCGAACTCGCTCTCGATGCATCCCGGATCGGTGTCTGGGAGCATAGCATCGAGCAGGGCGGGATCTTGTGGGATGCGCAGATGCATCGTCTCTACGAGACCGGTGAGACCTGCCGGCTGGTGCCGGCATCGCTTTGGTCGAATGCCATCCACCCCGATGATCGCGAGCGGGCCGAACGCGACTTCGAGCAGGCGATCGCGATGCGCGGCGCCTATGACTCACAATTCCGGATCGTATTGCCCAGCGGCGAAATCCGCCATCTGCGTTCGCGCGCGCATTTCTATGTCGATGCGGAAGGTCTTCCCTCCTTCATCGGCGCCGAATGGGATGTGACGGCCGACGTCCTGCTCAACGCGGAACTCGCGCGGCAGAAGGTCGTGGCCGAAGCGAGGGCGCTGGCGCTGGAAGAAAGCAATGCGCGCATCGAGCATGTCGCCGATCACGATTATCTCACCGGCTTGCCGAACCGGCGGCTTCTCGACAAACGGCTGGCGGAGCTGCCGGCCGACAAAAGCATCACGACGCTTGGCGTGCTGCATCTCGACCTCGACCAGTTCAAGCAGATCAACGACAGCCACGGTCATGCGGCAGGCGATGCCGTGCTCAGGGCCGCGGCCCTTCGCATCACTGCCGCCATTCCTGCGAGTGGCATGGTCGCCCGTGTCGGCGGCGATGAATTCGTCATCGTGCTGGTCAATTTCACCGATCTCACTGAGCTGAAGCAGATCACCGAGGATGTCCAGCGCCGGCTGCGGAAGAAGATCCGCTTCGGCCAGGAGATGCTGCAATCCGGCGCCTCGATCGGCGTTTCCTGGAGCGGCGATCGGCGGGCGCGCAATCTGCTTGCAGAATCCGACCTGGCGCTCTATCAGGCCAAGAAGCTCGGGCGCAACCGCGTCGAATTCTTCACACGGCAATTGCAGGAGGATCTGCGCTCCAAGCGTCGCCTCGCCGAAGAGCTG
The DNA here is from genome assembly GCF_001679785.1 of Rhizobium leguminosarum. Taxonomy (NCBI): domain Bacteria; kingdom Pseudomonadati; phylum Pseudomonadota; class Alphaproteobacteria; order Hyphomicrobiales; family Rhizobiaceae; genus Rhizobium; species Rhizobium leguminosarum. Next base: position 3,018,606 of record NZ_CP016286.1, on the reverse strand, counting down.
AAGCTCGGACTGGAGCGCGGCGAGATCCTTCCCTATTATCAGGTGCAGCTCGACGCCCGGACGCGGGAGGTCATCGGCTTCGAGGCGCTGGCGCGCTGGAAACATCCCGAGAAGGGCGTGCTCGCCCCCGGCATATTCCTGAAGATCGCCGACGAGCACGGACTTGCGGCGGAGATCGACGCGGCGATCCTCAAAAGCGTTCTCGAAGACCGGCTGTTCTGGCTGTTGCGCGGCCTTGCGGTTCCGCGCATCGCCGTCAATATCTCGGCGTCGCGCCTCGCCGATCCGGCGTTGCTCGACAAGCTGAGGAAACTCGATATCCCGCCCGGCGTGATCGTCTTCGAACTGGTCGAGACGATTTTCCTCGACGACAGCGACGAAAAACTGCTCGCTCATATCGGCGATATCAAACAGATGGGCATCGACATCGAGATCGACGACTTCGGATCGGGCCATGCCTCGCTGATCGGTCTCGTCAAGCTGCGGCCGAAGCGGCTGAAGATCGACCGGCAGCTCGTCACCGAGGTCGTCAGCTCCGCCGAGCAGCGGCGCGTAGTGGGTTCGATCGTGGAAATTGCCAAGGCACTCGATGTCGAGGTGATCGCCGAGGGCATCGAGACAGAGGCGCATGCCGTGGTGCTGGCGCAGCTCGGCTGCGACGGCCTGCAGGGTTATGCCTTCGGTTATCCCGCACCGGCGGCCGAGACAGACCGTCTTTTCTCATCGATGATGAGCCGAATCGAAAAGCAGAAGGCCGCGATGGGCAGTTGAACGGCTGGTGATCCTTCCGCGGGCGACTGTCGACGCTCCCGGTTTTTTGCCGCGTCGCGGAAGTGATTTCGGACGAATGCTTCTCTCGTCTTTCAAATTGGCAGGGCCGCATCTTTTCGGTGCGGCTTTTTATTCGCATCGGCTGGAAGATAATTGAGGCCCAAGTAATTTTCTTGAGCTTGCAACGGCATTGTTTCATGGTAATGCGGAAACGAAGCTTTCTGTATTGCATCGAAAAATGATTATACGCGTCGTCAAGTCCATGAGCGCGGCTCTCCATCGTTCGCAGGTGCAATCGGGAGCTGGGGCCTGACAATTGCTTTGCCGTTGCCGGGATGGACTTGCGGGACATTCAATCTGGGAAAGTTGCATGAATTCGGAATTTGCCGTTCGTTCGATGCGGCCCGGCGAACTGGAACTCGTGCTCGAATGGGCGCGTCAGGAAGGCTGGAACCCTGGTCTCGACGATTCGCTTGCATTCAACGAGGCTGATCCGTCGGGATTTTTCGTCGGCTCCATCGGTGAAGTCCCCGTCGGCTCGATCTCGGTCGTCAAATATGGCGATATTTTCGCCTTCCTGGGCCTCTACATCGTCCATCCCGATTTTCGCGGCAAGGGTTACGGCAAGGCGATCTGGGCGGCGGGCATTGCCAGCGCGGGAGATCGCACGATCGGTCTCGACGGCGTCGCCGCACAGCAGGACAACTACCGCAAGGCCGGCTTCGAACCCGCCTATTCCACCATTCGTTACGGCGGTGCCGCTACTTCCTTGCCGGTCTCGACGCTTGTCGCGCAGCCGGTGCTGGATTCACGCCTCGAAGGCCTGCAGCGATATGATGCGGCGATCTTTCCGCAGCCGCGGGATGCCTTTCTCGCTGCCTGGTGTACCGCCCGCAAGGGCCGTCGTTCGGCGGTGGTGCGCAAGAGCCACAAGATCCGCGGTTACGGCACGATCCGCCGCTGCTACGAGGGCTACAAGATCGGCCCGCTCTTTGCCAACGATGCCGACAGCGCCGCGGCGCTGCTTGCCGAATTGATCCCCGAGGCGAAGGGAGCCGCGGTCTTCATCGACATTCCCGCAGGGAACCACGAGGCGGTCGCGCTTGCCGAAGGCATCGGCCTTCAACCGGTATTCGAGTCGACACGCATGTATCGCGGACCGGCGCCGGCCATCCCGCTGAAGCACGTCTTCGGCGTGACGACGCTGGAGCTTGGTTAAAGCCTTTCCTGACCAGGAAAAGGTTTTAATCCACGGGTGAGGCGGGCACGGTCGTCGACGAAGCTTTCGGACGGCCCTTTTCGGCGATCGCGATGCCGCCCAAGGTCAGCACCAGTGCGATCACATGGAAGGACTGCAGCTGCTCGCCGATCAGGGCGACGGAGAGCAGCGTTCCGAACACCGGCACGAGATTGATGAAGAGGCCGGCCCGGTTGGCGCCGATTGCCACAACGCCCTTGATGTAGAGGATTTGCGCCACCAGCGACGGGAAGATCGCCGTGTAGAGAGTGATGACCCAGCCGGCCTGGTCCGGCCACTGCGCGGCCCCCCGGCCTGCTTCCCAGAGGAGCAGTGGCAGCGAGGTCAGCATGGCGCCGAGCGCCGGGACCGCCATCAGCGTGCGCCAGTCGAGCGGCGGCTTCCAGCGCAGGAAGATCGTGTAGACCGAATAGGCGGCAATGGCGATCAGCATCAGGCCGTCGCCACGGTTGAGGCTGAGTTGCAGCAGCGTTGCGAGGTCGCCATGGGCGGCGGTCAGAGCGACGCCGATCAGCGTCATGCCGAAGCCGAGACATTGCGCCAGCGAGATGCCGGTACGGAAGAACATGAAATTCAGCAGGAAGATCAGCATCGGGATGCCGGCCTGCTCGATGGCGACGTTGATCGCCGTCGTATATTGCACGGCCGAATAAAGCATAGCGTTGAAAAGGGTGTAGCCGATGACGCCGTAGAAGAGGAGCAGCGGCAGGTTCTTCCTCACCACCGGCCAGTCCTTCCGAAGTTGCGGTACTGAAATCACGGCGATCATCGCCACGGCGAGGAACCAGCGCAGGAAGGTCAGCATCATCGGGCTGATATGCCCGAGCGCGAGTTTGCCGGCGACGGAGTTGCCGCCCCAGCAGAGGGTGGCGATAACGAGACAGATATAGGCCGTGGCTTGCAAGAGCGTTCTTCCCGTCTTTCCGCGATCGCCGAGCGGCGTTTTGTGACGGGAAATAGCCTGTCGGCTGCTGATTTGTCACGTAAAAAGCCCAATCTACTGTGACAACAGGGTCGCTTTCCAAAAAACAAAGCTTTATAGATGCGCGGGTTTGAGCAGGTGCGCGGTTTCGCGCCGGTAACAGGAAGAGTTGGATGACGAACGTAGTCGTGGTCGGTTCGCAATGGGGTGACGAAGGCAAGGGCAAGATTGTCGACTGGCTTTCGGAGCGCGCGGATATCGTTGTGCGCTATCAGGGCGGACACAATGCCGGCCATACGCTCGTCATCGACGGCACGAGCTATAAGCTCTCGCTGCTGCCGTCCGGCGTCGTGCGCCCGGGCAAGATGGCCGTCATCGGCAACGGTGTCGTCGTCGATCCGCATGCGCTGATCGCCGAGATTGGCCGGCTGGAGGCGCAGGGCGTGACGGTCACGCCTGACAATCTGCGCATTGCAGACAATGCGACGCTCATTCTTTCGCTGCATCGCGAGCTCGACGCGATGCGCGAGGATGCGGCGTCGAACAGCGGCACCAAGATCGGCACGACGCGCCGCGGAATCGGCCCGGCCTATGAAGACAAGGTCGGCCGCCGCGCCATCCGCGTCATGGATCTCGCCGATCTCGATAGTCTTTCCGGCAAGGTTGACCGTATTCTGACGCATCACAATGCGCTTCGCCGCGGCCTCGGCGTTGCCGAAGTCAGCCACCAGGCGATCATGGACGAACTGACCTCGGTCGCCGATCGGGTGCTGCCCTTCCGTGATACGGTCTGGCTCTTCCTCGACAAGGAGCGTCGCAAGGGCTCCCGCATCCTGTTCGAAGGCGCGCAAGGCACTCTGCTCGACATCGATCACGGCACCTATCCTTTCGTGACCTCGTCGAACACGGTGGCCGGTCAGGCCGCTGCCGGTTCAGGCATGGGACCTGGCTCGCTCGGCTATATCCTCGGCATCACCAAGGCCTATACGACGCGCGTCGGCGAAGGCCCGTTCCCGACCGAGCTGAAGGACGCGATCGGTGAGTTCCTTGGCGAAAAAGGTCATGAGTTCGGCGTGGTGACCGGACGCAAGCGGCGCTGCGGCTGGTTCGACGCCGCACTCGTGCGCCAATCGATCGCTACCAATGGCATTACGGGCATCGCGCTCACCAAGCTCGACGTGCTCGACGGCCTTGAGGAATTGAAGATCTGCGTCGGTTATATGCTCGACGGCGAACAGATTGATCATCTTCCCGCAAGCCAGGGAGCGCAAGCTAGAGTCGAACCGATCTACATCACCCTGGAGGGATGGAAGGAATCGACCGTCGGCGCCCGCAGTTGGGCGGATCTGCCGGCGCAGGCGATCAAATATGTTCGCCAGGTCGAAGAGCTGATCGGGGCACCCGTCGCGCTCCTTTCCACCAGCCCGGAGCGGGATGATACGATACTTGTGACCGATCCGTTTGAGGATTAAGCTCACGGGTCACTGTGGAGGATGGTTCGGTAGGGTACCGGACTTCTTGAGAAAGTACTGATGGCGGATTTTATTGCAGTCATTCGGCGGGCCGTTGACGGCTTGGCTGAAAATACCCCCGAGATGCGGGTGAAAGTCTACGAACGTGCCCGCGGCGCAGTGCAGCGGCAGCTCGAGAACATGAAGCCGCGTCCGCCGGAAGCCATGCTGCAACGCCAGCTCGAAAAGCTCGAGGCTGCCATCCGCGAAGTGGAAGGCGAACACTCCGAGGCGATGCCGCTCGATGAGCCGATTGCGGCCGTCGCCGCGGCGGAATCCTTCGAAGAACAAGCGTCTCCCGACGAAAGCGAACCGGCGTCGGCGCCGGAGACGGCTGTCGAGGAACCGGTCTACGAAGCCTATGCGGAACCGCAGGCGGCCGAGGCCGCCGACGAGCCCGATCACGTGGAAACCGCCGCGCCGGAGGAGGCTGAGGAAGAGGTCGCTTCCGAGGAGCCTCTTTCCCAGGAAACACTCGTTTCCCCTGAAACATCCGTTTCCTCGGAAACCCCTGTTTCCGCCGAGACACCGGTTTCCCCTGAAACATCCGGTCCGGCCGAGACATACTGGCATCCCTCTCAGGAGGAGGAAGCGCCGGCCGAGGAATGGCATGCCAGCGAGGCGCGCGACGTCGCTGCCGAAGACGTGCCGGCCGAACATGATGGCTGGGAAGCGCCAGCCTCCGAGCATCGCGACGAGCAAGCCGACGAACTGCATGCCGACGAGCAGCATCCCCTGGAAGCAGACGAGATTGCGGACGAACCTGCGGCGGTGGAAAGCGAGGAGCCGGAGGCCGAGGAGGCTTACGAGCCCGTCGAGCCGTTGCAGCCGATCACCCGCGGCATAGACCACGCATCCAACCGCCTGGTGGAGCCGGTCGCCGATTTCGATCGTCCGCAGGAATTCGTCGAGCACAGCCGCGAGGAGCCGTTGCAGGCCGAAGCTGCGGCGCATTTCGACCCCGTCTGGACCGAGCCCGTTGCCGAAACCCCGGCTCCGGCGCCCAAGGATGCGGAGACCGAATGGGCGGAAGAGGAACTCCGGCAATATTCGGAGACGGCGCCGGCGCCGATTACCGCCGATGCCTCGGCGCGCGCCTTCGAGGAGGTGATATCGAGCCTCGAAAAAGTGGCGCCCGCCGCCGTCATGCCGGCCGCCAAGGAAAGTTTTTCCTGGGAGACGGCCGCCTTCGACGATCTGCCGCCGATCGAGGCCAGTAACAATAAGAAGACGCCAGTTGCCTCTCATTTCGATGATGTCGATATCTTCGCGGAAGTGCACAACGGCAAGCCAGCGCCTGCTAGCGGCGCGCCGAGCGAGGACTGGCGAGAGGCGAAGGCGCTGCGCGGCTACGACCGCCGCGGCTCTGTCGCCGCTGATGACGATGACGCCAATCCGTCGATGGATATCGATCAGATTGTCGCCTCCAAGCTGCAGGGCAAGAGCTTCCGTATGGAGCCGAAGCGCCGCCGCTTCGGCATCGGCACCGTGATCACGCTCATCTTCGCACTCATCCTGATCGGTGGCGGTGCCTATGCCGGCTGGACGAACAGGGAGGCGCTGGTGGCGATGGTCGACGGGCTCGTCAGCTCGGCACCGTCGCAGGCGACCAGGAACGAGGCGGCAACCCCACCGGACGGCTCGACGACGACGCCTGCCCAGCCGAGCGCGGTGACGCCAGCCCAGCCAACCACACCAGGAGCGCAGAATACTCCAGCGGCGCCGGCGCAGCCGAATTCGAACCCGCAAGTAGCGTCAATGAACAATGACGGCGCTGCGGCCAATTCGAAATTCACCCAGCGGCTGCTGACCGATGGAACCGAAGTCGACAGCGGGCCGGCGACCGTGCCGGGAACGCCGACCGCGGAAGGAAAATCGGTCGCCGAACAGAATGTCGCGGCAGCCGATACGCCGCCTGCCAGCGCGCAGGGCGATGCGGCACCCGCCGACACGCGGACGCCGAACGGCCCGGTGGCATCGCCGCCGCAGGCCGCGCCCGTCGGTTCGTCGCAAAAGATGTTCCTCTATGAGGAGCGCATCGGCCAGAGCTCGCCGACGGCGATCGAGGGATCGGTCGTCTGGAGCGTGCAGCACGAGGCCGGCCAGGATGGCCGGCAGGAGGCGACGGTACAGGGCAATGTCACGGTTCCCGAGCGCAATCTCTCGGCTCTCGTGACCTTCAAGCGCAATTCCGATCCGTCGCTGCCAGCAAGCCATCTCGTCGAGATCGTCTTCTCGGTGCCGCCGAATTTTGAAGGCGGCAGCATCGACAGCGTCCAGCGGATCTCGATGAAGCGCACGGAGCAGGACCGCGGTGACGCGCTGATCGCGGTTCCGGCCAAGATCACCGACGATTTCCACATGATCGCGCTCAACGACTACCCTGATGCGCGCAAGGCCAATCTCGACCTGATGTCGACCCGCAGCTGGATCGATATTCCGATCACCTATCGCAACGGCCGCCGCGCGCTGCTGACGATGGAAAAGGGCGGTACGGGAACGGACGCCTTCAATACCGCGATCAAGGAATGGACTGCGCTCGGAGATGTGTCGACGAGCCAGTGACCGGTTCCGCGGCGCCAGCGTTCCCGGATCTTGGCGCGGTGCCGAGGCTGCGGAGAAAGATGAATGAAAAAGAAAAGGCGGGCCGCACGGACCCGCCTTCTTCAATTGTATCACGCGACAAGTTTATGCCGTGGCTTCGACGACCCGGACGGCCTTGGCGCGTTCCAGGGCTTCCTTGCGGACAGCGTCCTGCACCTTTTCGAAGGCGCGGACCTCGATCTGGCGAACGCGTTCGCGGCTGATGTCGAATTCAGTCGAAAGGTCTTCCAGGGTCACTGGATCCTCGGCGAGACGGCGAGCTTCGAAGATGCGGCGTTCGCGCTCGTTCAGCACACTCATCGCTTTCGCCAGCATGCGCCGGCGGGTGTCGAGTTCATCCTGTTCGATCAGCACGTCTTCCTGGCTGTCATGGTCATCCACCAGCCAATCCTGCCATTGGCCGCCGTCACCTTCGGCTGCCTTGATCGGCGCGTTCAGCGAGGCGTCGCCGGAAAGGCGGCGGTTCATCGAAATGACCTCCTCCTCCGAGACGTTCAGCTTGGTGGCGATCTCCGAGACGTGCTCCGGCTTCAGGTCGCCGTCATCGATTGCCTGGATGCGGCCTTTCAGCCGGCGCAGGTTAAAGAACAGGCGCTTCTGGTTGGCGGTCGTGCCCATCTTCACCAGCGACCACGAACGCAGGATATATTCCTGGATCGAGGCCTTGATCCACCACATGGCATAGGTGGCGAGGCGGAAGCCGCGCTCGGCATCGAACTTCTTGACGGCCTGCATCAGGCCGACATTGCCTTCGGAGACGACTTCGCCGATCGGCAGGCCGTAACCGCGATAACCCATCGCGATCTTCGCAACGAGGCGAAGGTGGCTGGTGACGAGCTTGTGGGCGGCATCGCGGTCGCCATGCTCGGCATAACGCTTGGCGAGCATGTATTCCTGCTGCGGCTCCAGCATCGGGAACTTGCGGATTTCGTCGAGGTAACGATTGAGACCGGCTTCACCGGCGGTAATGGACGGCAAGGTATTTCGGGCCATAGTGCACCCTCCTAAAGTGAATTCCGGTTCCCGTTGGAAACGCATCCTCGCGTTAAAAAGGCAAACCGGGACGTGCGGCTCTACTGCGAGCCCGCACTAAGTCAATATACAGATAAGTGTGGCGAAACGGCGGTTCAAGGTGTGCCGCTCACGCAGGTGTGAGTTGGGGCAGGCGCATTCGGGAGCCCGCTTTATCGCCGCAGCGCTTCGACGAGTTCGACCATATCATCCGGTAGCGGCACCTCGAAATGCATGATTTCGCCGGTGCGGGGATGCTCGAACTGCAGCATGAAGGCATGCAGCGCCTGGCGGCCGAAACCATTGACGATCTTGCGGATCTCTTCGGGCAGGAGATTGGCCTTGGTCTTGAAGCCGGCGCCGTAAACCGTGTCACCGAGCAGCGGATGGCCGATATGGGCCATGTGGACGCGGATCTGGTGGGTGCGGCCAGTTTCGAGGCGGCACTCGACCAGCGAGGCGAACGCGGTTGCGTCCGGCTTCTCATGGAAACGCTCGATCACCTGGTAATGCGTGATCGCCTCGTCGGCGTCCTGACTGTCGGGGCGCTTGACGGCGCGGCGCGTGCGGTCGCCGGTGGCGCGGCCAAGCGGGGCGTCGACCATGCCCGACAGTGAGCGGGGCCGGCCCCAGACGACTGCCTGATAGGCCCGCTCCAGCGGCATGGTGCGGCCATGGTCGGCAAATTGCAGCGACAGGTGGCGATGGGCAATGTCGTTCTTAGCGACGACCATGACGCCTGTCGTATCCTTGTCGAGACGATGGACGATGCCGGGGCGGCGGACGCCGCCGATGCCGGAGAGCGTATCGCTGCAATGGTGGATCAGCGCGTTGACCAGCGTCCCGGTCCAGTTGCCGGCGCCGGGATGGACGACGAGACCGGAAGGCTTGGAGATGACGATGACGTCGTCGTCCTCATGGAGGATATCGAGTGGGATGTCCTCGCCCTGCGGCGTCGGGTCTTCCGGCTCGGGCAGCGTGAGTTCGAAACTGTCGCCGGTGCGCACCTTGCGCTGCGGGTCGGTGACGGGTTCGCCGCGCAGAAAAACCTGACCGTCCTTGATCAGCGCCTTGATGCGGCTGCGCGAAAATTCCTCGCCGACCTGCGCCGTCAGCCAGGCGTCCAACCGGCCTTCGGCAGTTTCATCGGCGGTCAGGACTTTTCTATTGCCGGCTGCTTGTTTAAAGGGGTCGCTCAAGACGCTTCTTCTCCGACGTATTTTTTAGAACGGGACGCACAGATGACAGCAATCGAGCCAGACGACCAGGAAGAGAAGCCCCTTGATCCGGCGATGGAAAGTGTCCGGCGCAAGATGGTCCGCCTGCAGATCGTTTCCGGCGCCATCATGTTCGTGAGCCTTATGGCGGTCTTCGGCGCGGTTGTCTACAAGGTGATGCACAGCGAGCCGAAGGAGACGGCGTCCGCTGTTCCCGCCTCCGGCGTGCCCTCGGATGCGCCGCTTGCGGCAACCGTTTCCCTGCCGCTCGGCTTCAAGGTGCAGTCCACTTCGTTTTCGGCAGGGCAGCTTCTGTTCTACGGCGAAACGGTCGAGGGCAGGAACAAGGCGCTGGTCTACGACCTCAGGACCGGCCGCACCGTCGCCGACGTCACTGTTACGGGCAATTGAGGCCGGCATGGCCGCCGTCCCGATCGACATCGACAACGCCGACGATCCGCGCGTCGCTGAATTCCGCGAGATCCGCGAGCGCGACCTGACAGGTCGAGAGAACCGCTTCATCGCCGAAGGTACCGTCGTGCTGCGCATGCTCGCCGAGGCGCATGCGGCGGGCCGCGGATTTTTCGCCGAGAAGATCCTGTTGCTGCGCAACCGCGTCGAGGGCGTGCTGCCCATCCTGGAGCGGTTTCCGGCCGATGTGCCGGTCTATGTCGCCGGGGCGGACGTGCTCGATGGCGTCGTCGGTTTCCATCTGCATCGCGGCGTTCTCGCGCTCGGCCGGCGACAGGACCGCGGGGAGGCGGCACTTCTCGACGCGCTGCCGGAACGGGCGCTGGTGCTCGTCGGCTGCGGTATTTCCAATCACGACAATGCCGGCTCGATGTTCCGCAATGCGACCGCCTTCCGAGCGGATGCGGTGCTGCTCGACGAAACCTCCTGTGATCCACTCTACCGCAAGGCGTTGCGTGTCTCGGTTGGTTCGGTGTTGAGCGTTCCACACCGCCGCGGCGGCAAGGCACTCGATGTGCTCGTGGCGCTTGCCGAACGGGGCTTTGCCATCTGGACGCTTTCACCGCACGGCAAGACCGATATCCGCGCCATTCCGGCCTCGACGCGCATGGCGCTCGTCGTCGGCACCGAGGGCGAGGGGTTGCCGGAGGCGCTGCTTGCGCGGTTCCGGAGCGCGCGCATTCCACAGTCGGAGGAACTCGACAGTCTCAATGCCGCGACGGCGACGGGGATCGCGCTGTTTTCCATGGCCTCGGCGATGGGCCGGGTCTAACGCAGATCCCTCTCAAATCGGATTGACTTTCAGGGTTCTGCGTCAATTCAAACATGATGGTCAAACATGATGGCGCGCCGCGCGTCCTATAGGACGCTCGGGGGATCGGCGAGGATCGCGGCTGCCCTGTCGGCAAGGTTGACGCGATCGTTCTGCTTCTTTTCAGCAGCTTCGACGAGCAGCGTCCGGATCGGTGAGGAGGGACCCTCGTTCAGTGCGGTCAGCGCCACCATATTGGCGGCGATCGAGGCGATCTCCTCGCGGATCGCACCATCGCGTCCGGCTACGGCCTTTGCCTTTTGCAGGCGCTCGGCCAGGGCGGCGCTGCGTTTGCGGACATCTTCGCCGATCTCAGCCGTGACGACAGCGGTGTCGAGCGCGGACGCGGTCGTGTCTTCAGCCGTCATTTCCGCCGGCAGCTCCGCGACCATCCCGGCAAGGCCGGCGTCGCGCAGCACCCGGTTGACCTTGCGGATCTCGGCGTTGGCGGCCTTCAACTGCTCCTTCAACCTGGCGATCTCCTGCTGGCGGCGAGCGACCAGGGTTTCCTTTTCGATGGCGGAAGCGCTCTCGCGCGCGGCCTTGTCCTCCAGGCGGATCACCATATGCTGTTGCTGCGTCAGTTTCTGTTCGGCATCCTTGGCGCGCTTCTGCAGCAGGCTGACGTCCTGGCGCAGCGTGTCGCGTTCGTCGCGCAGCGCGTTGACGCGGAATTTCAGGCTCTCCGCCTCGGTCTCGCGCGCGGCAAGGTCTATTCTCAGCCCATCGGCCTGTTCACCGAGCTTGCTCAGCCGTGTCCGCATCGTCGCCAGTTCGCTCTCCTTGTTGGCAGCGGACTGCTCGGCAATATGCAGATTGGTCTTCAACTGGCTGATATAGTTCTCGTCCTTGCGCAGATGCGAGCGCTGGTCGGCCGCCTCGACATGCATCTCGCCGATCTGGGCCTGCAATTCGCCGATCTCGGCGGCAAGCCTGCCGGCATCGACGGCGAGGGCGTCGTGGCGAAGCTGGAACGACAGGGATTTCTCGCGCTCACGCAGAAGGTCCTGGGTGGTGCGGGCGTTTTCGGCGGCATAGAGCGCGCGCACCATGTCTTTCTGGGCGCGAACCTCCTGCGGGCTCAGCGGCATCGTCGCTTTCAGCCGGTTCTCGGTATACCAGACGATGCGGCGGTGAACGGCGGGCGAGACCAGAAAGACGAGGAAGGCCGCGGTCAGGAAGCCCAATCCGAACAAGAGAGCATATTCGATCACGGCGCGGCCATCGGTAAGAAGGTTGATACGAGGTCAGCCGCGATGATTAAGCACGCGTGACGCGCATGGCAAGGCCGCCGGTGGGGACGGCGGCAGATTCCAGCGGCTTTGCGGCCTCAGAAGGGGTTCCAGGTCGGCGCCTGGGTGATCTTGAGATAGCCGACATTGACGCCGAGGCGAGCACCGACGCCGGTGCGGATCGGCACGACCAGCACGTCGTTGTTCTTGAGCAGCGTCATACCGAAGCCGGCGATCACATAGGCCGAGCCGCTGACGCCACCGAAGCGGGCATAGATGCCGTTGACGGAGGGCAGGTCGTAGACCAGCATCATCACGCGTGAGCCCTGGCCGCCGTAATCGAGGCCGAGCGAGGGGCCTTGCCAGTAGAGATTATGTTCGCCGGCGTTCTTGGTGTTCAGCTGGCCTTCGCCATAGGTAAGGCCGGCGATGAAGGCGCCGCCGCCTTCCTGTCCGAGGATATAGCCGTTCGGCAGGCCGTATTTCTGGAAGGCACTCTCGACCACTTTGGCAAGTCCGCCGCTGGCGGAGCCGAAGAAGGAGTGGCCGGCGTCGACGATTTCCTGCATCGTGTACTGGCCGTTGTCCTGGGCGGCAGCCGGCCCGGCAACCATCAGCGAGGAGAAGATGAGGGCCGAAAGTAACCTGCAGAAGCCGATGAATCGGTGCGGAAATTGAGGGCGCATGGTGTCATCCGTTCGTCGTTTGGCTAAGAGCGGGCAACCGCTCGCGGCGATTGGTGCATTTTGCGCCGATGATCTTAACAATCGGTTTACCAAATATGGTGTCATTATGGCACCGAGTACGATCGCAAACTTCGCGCAATTTTGATGAAGCATATTCCGGGCGCAATGAAATTGCCGCCCATCAGGAGACAATGATGTCCAAGAACCCCAATCTCACCCTGTCCGGCCCGGATCTGGCCGCGCTTCTTTGCAGCCGCGTTTGCCACGATGTCATCTCGCCGGTCGGCGCGATCAATAACGGGCTGGAGCTCCTAGATGAAGGCGGCGCCGATGCCGATGCGATGGACCTGATCCGCACCAGCGCGCTCAACGCTTCCGTCCGCCTGAAATTCGCACGTCTCGCCTTCGGCGCGTCGGGTTCCGTCGGCGCCTCGATCGACACCGGCGAGGCCGAGCGTGCAGCCAAGGATTTCGCCGTCGCCGAGAAGAAGACCGAGGTGATCTGGAACGGACCGCGCGCCATCGTCGCCAAGAACCGTGTCAAGCTGCTGCTCAACCTCTTCCTCGTTGCCTATTCCGCCATTCCGCGCGGCGGCGTGCTCGAGGTAACGCTCGAAAATCCCGAGTTCGATGCGAAGTTCAAGCTCACGTCCAAAGGCAAACTGATGCGCCTGCCGCCGAAGTTCGTCGAGATATCGACCGGCACTATCGAGGAAGCGATCGATGCCCATTCGATCCAGCCCTATTACACCGTGCTTCTGGCGCAGGAGTGCGGAATGACGCTTGATCACAGCGCCAGCGCCGACGAACTGGTGTTCACGGCAGTGGCTGCGGCCGCCTGATTTCGGAGCGCGGACGTGTGTCTGCGTCCCGTCCGGTAACGATTCGTTAGCCTGATGGACCTATTCTCCAGGGTTGTAAGAGGCCTCTTGCTGCGACGAATGCGGGGGCAAAGGAGCGGCCATGCAAAGGTTCATGATCACCGATAATTCGGACATCGTCCGCAAGGTCGGCAAGCGCATTCTCTCCGAACTCGACTTTCTCGTCAGCGAGGCCTCCAACGCCGGCGAGGCGCTGCAGCGCTGCCAGGCGGAGCTGCCGGAATATCTGATCGTCGATTCCGGCATGGAAGGCGCCCTCGACCTCATCGCTGCCATCCGTGCCATGGAGGGCGGCAAAGAGGTCAAGATCTATTACTGCGTCGTCGAGGCGGATCTGAAGAAACTGATGGCGGGCAAACGGGCCGGTGCCACCGACTTCCTGCTGAAGCCGTTCGATCGCAAGATCCTGACTGCCGTTTTCGGAAACCGCGCGATCGCCGCCTGACGGGCAGATCTCTTTCCGCCGATATCGGCACCACCGGAGCATGATGCCGCGTGCAAGCGGTTTCGGCCGCCCCACGCTATTTCCTAGATCGAAAGAACAGGGGATTTCGGGCCGATCCGGCCTGAGGTGAGGGCGGATTCTTATTGCGCAGGCAGAAACGAAAAATCCCGCCGAAAAGGCGGGATCTTCGTTTATCCGATAAGGGGGATCGGAAAAAATATCAGGCGGTTTCGGCGTATTCGGCACCATCCGGCTCGCGAAGAACGTAACCACGGCCCCAGACGGTCTCGATGTAGTTGGCGCCGCCGGCAGCGTTGGCGAGCTTCTTGCGGAGCTTGCAGATGAAGACGTCGATGATCTTCAGTTCCGGCTCGTCCATGCCGCCGTAGAGGTGGTTCAGGAACATTTCCTTGGTGAGGGTGGTGCCCTTGCGGAGCGAAAGCAGCTCCAGCATCTGATATTCCTTGCCCGTCAGGTGGACGCGCTGGCCGCCGACTTCGACAGTCTTGGCATCGAGGTTGACGATCAACTCGCCGGTCATGATGACCGACTGGGCGTGGCCCTTGGAGCGGCGGACGATGGCGTGGATGCGGGCGACGAGCTCGTCCTTGTGGAACGGCTTGGTCATGTAGTCGTCAGCGCCGAAACCGAGGCCGCGAACCTTGTCTTCGATGCCGGCCATGCCCGACAGAATAAGGATGGGCGTCTTGACCTTGGACAGTCGGAGAGTGCGAAGCACTTCATATCCGGACATGTCGGGCAGGTTCAGATCGAGAAGGATGATATCATAATCATACAGCTTGCCCAGATCGACGCCTTCTTCACCGAGATCGGTGGTATAAACATTAAAACTCTCTGATTTAAGCATCAACTCGATGCTCTGCGCCGTCGCGCTGTCATCCTCGATTAGAAGTACCCGCATAATTATCCCCTTTACCGCCGCCGAAAGGTGGTCTGGCCCCCTACACGATACCGAACACGCTACGTGATTTGAAAGCTGCCACGAAATGGTTAACAAATTCTAATTCACTCTGGCAAGGAGTATCGAATTTATTAAACAATTTTTCCATTTCTCTGTTTTCCAATAGGAATCTCAAAAAGGTGCTCCTCAACTTTAACATTAGGAAACAGCGCTAAGTGATTCATCCGACTCGCCAATGAAAAGGTTCGAACTTCATGCCTCGGCATTTACCGACCCTTAAATCATCGGGCCTATCATTAACGATGCCCGTAAACGAAAGGTTACCAGCGGTAGGTATTTGTTAATATCGCGGGAAATTTTTTAGCAAACCGTGTCAAAGCGGCGCGCAGGGCGGTTTCAAGTTGAGCCGGGGTCTCGCATCACGGGAGTAATGCGTATGAAGTCGCGAGAAAGTCTCGTTCGCCTGAAGGAATTTCAGGTGAACGAAAAACGACGTCAGTTGCAGCAGTTGCAGATGATGATGTCCGAATTCGAACGGATGACGAAGGATCTGGAGAGCCAGATCGTCGTCGAGGAAAAGAAGTCCGGTATTTCCGATCCGAATCACTTTGCTTATCCGACCTTCGCCAAGGCCGCGCGTCAGCGGGCCGACAACCTGCAGGTTTCGATCAAGGAACTGAAGATGCAGGAAGAGACGCTGGAAATGGCGCTCGAGGAGATGCAAGCGGAATATGCAAGGGCCACAGCGCTGGAAGAGCGTGACGGCGGCGCCAGAGCAAGGGCGTAACAGAAACGGCTGGGTGCCGGCTTCGGCGCCCTGGGATCGCCACTGAGAAGCCATGTATGATGGGCGCGCTGTCCGTTATACATGGCTTTTGGTGTTTGCCTTACGGCGTCGCTCCCACCGGAAACGAGATTCGTCCCCCGCAGGGACGATTTATTTTATGCGTGTCCTTGTCCCAAGCCCGCTGTGCGCTTTTCGGCGACATGCATTAATTCACGACATCCTTCCATTCCGGATGGCGTTGTGCCTGCGCCTTGAAGAATGGGCAGAGCGGGATGATCTTCCAGCCGCCGGTCCGGGCTGCCTCCACGGCGTGGAGCGCCAGCGCCTGGCCGACACCTTTACCGCGCAGCGAATCGGGAACGGCCGTGTGATCGATGATGACCAGCTTAGGCGATGTGCGTGAATAGGTCATCTCCGCCTCGTGCCCTTCGACCTCGGCCGCATAGCGGCCGCCGGAGACGCCTTCCTCACTTCGAATGTCCATTGTCTTTCCTCATAACCGATATTGTCGTAGCGGACCGTGACATGGCGGCGCGGTCGTGCCAAGCCGTGGAGGCAATACGGGCAGGACAGAGTGTTGATGCAAAATGTCGGATCGATGAGAGGTTCAGGGCAATGAGTGCGCTTTCGATGGCTCGCCCCGTGCTTCTCGTGGCTGCGCCGTTCTTCCTGGCGCTCGGCCTCGTCTTGCCGCTGGTCCGTTTCGAGACGCTGTATTTCTTCGACGACACGCCGTCGCTCATCGAAATCATCGTCTCGCTTTGGCAAGGCGGGGACGGGCTGCTGGCGGCAATCGTCGCCCTGGTTTCGATCCTGCTCCCGTTTCTGAAGATGATCGGCATCACCGTGGAGGCGATGGGGATCACCGCAGAAGCGACGGCCGCCGGGGGTGGGGCCGGCAGCCTGTTCTATCGTCGCGTCGTACCGCATCTGTCCAAGTGGTCGATGATGGATGTGCTGCTCGTCGCGATCGTCATTGCGGCGGCGAAGACGACGGGGCTGGCGGATGCCTTCACGCAGCCCGGCCTCTGGTGCTACGCGGCCTCGTCAATGATTTCGGGCCTTCTTCATTCCCTCATGGGAGATGCGTCCGGCCCGAAATAAATGTCGTCGATGCTGGGGTGTGATCAGTGACGATATTGCTGAATGCGCGTGGTGCGCAGGCCGGCAAGACCGTGGCTGTTGATCGACGACTGCCAGGACAGGAATTCTTCGACCGTGAGCGTGTAACGCTCGCAGGCCTCTTCCAAGCTCAACAAGCCACCGCGGACAGCCGCGACAACCTCTGCCTTCCGGCGAATCACCCAGCGCCGCGTATTGGGCGGCGGAAGATCCGCGATCGTCAGGGGGCTGCCATCGGGGCCGATGACATATTTTACTCGGGGACGTATCATTTCGGTCATTGGACTCTCTACACAACGCAAGACCACGAGCCCCACTCTAGCCTGCCACATTTAAAAATTGCCTAAACCCATCGTAAGACTTTGATAACAAATTTAGACGCCCGCCCTGGCCGATGATGGGGGCCGCTGCCTGCCGCCACGTCAATTTGTAGCGCCCTGCATGGGAGCCATGCGGAATAAATATCAGCTGATTTCCCGGGACGATCTTGTAAGGGCGGCAACATAAGAATGAGCGCAAGACTTCGTCTCCGTTCTTCCCGCTGTATCAGTCCAGTTCGTGTTCTTGATGCTTCGTATCCTCGGGATGCGGGCTGATGCCCCGGCGCGAAGTTTTCGCCGCCGGCAGCAAGGCCGAGCCGAAGCTGGCCATTCGAGGATATGAAGTTGAAAAGACGTGAACGCGCAGTCGGCGACTGCGCTGAGGATGCTGCATTTTCGCCTTCGCAGGCCGATCGCGCCGGGGTTTCGGCCGACGACGGCAAGGAACGGCTCGACGCGATGGCGAAGGTTGCGGGCTTCGATTTCTATCTGGTCTCGGCTTTCCCGCGGGGCGAGCTTGCACCGAAAACCGGTTGATCAGCAATTGGCCGCAAAGCCTTGTCGGTTTTTACGAGGCTGCCGATCTCTTCTATTGCAGCAGACTGGTGACCGCGATGAAGCGGACAATTGTGCCGATCTTCTGCGAGGAGGGGTCGTTTGCGGGCAGCGCCGCCAATCAGGAAAACCGCAAACTCAATGTGCTCTTTCAGATGCATGGGCTGAAGAATAGCTTCGCCTTCACGCTGCACGACGCTGACCTGAAACAATACATCTTCGCCTTCTCAGGCGGCTGTCCTATGCCCACGCGAGAGCAGGCGATGGCGCTGCTCTACCGCTCCATGGAGCTTCTGGACAAGGTTTCGCGTAGCAGCAGCGTGGAGGATGGTCCGTTGGAAATCGAATGCCTGCGACGCTGCCTGATTCCTTAAATCGGAATCGATTTAAGGAATCAGGCAGCAATTCAAAGTGCTACAGCGTCCTTTGCGCGTCTAAAAAGACGCGCGGCGCTGTAGTCGGCGGCCGGCAAGAGCAGCGACGAGATCGCGATCATTCTCAATCTCTCGTCGCATACGGTGGTGGGTTCTCTGAAGAGCGCGATGCGCAAGCTCGATTCGGTCAGCCGCATGCGGCGGTCGCCACAGCATTCCGGTACCGGCTGCTCTGAGGCAGCCGGCCCTTTCTCACAAAGCTAAAGCTGGGAAGCATGTCGCGCAAAGTGGGCATCGCTTTTTGTGCGACATGCGCAAAAACAAAGACTAAAGCGCGAGGAGCGAATCTGAAAGATCGCGACGCGCTTTAGAAGCCTTTTCCGCGGGTCAACTCCGACACGACGGTTCCGAAAATGATGCGCATGTCCATCAAGATCGAAAAATTCCCGACGTAGTAGAGATCGCTGGCGATGCGGGCGCGCGCCTTGGCCGGACGATCGGTCGGACCGCGCAGGCCGCGCATCTGGGCAAGACCCGTCATGCCGGGGCGCATCGCATGGCGCTGATGATATTCCGGTACGAGCTCTTCGTAGAGCACGCCGCCGGCGCGCATGCCGATCGCATGGCAGCGCGGACCGACGACCGACATGTGGCCCAGCAGTACGTTCAGCAGCTGCGGCAACTCATCGACATTCGTGCGGCGCAGAATGGCACCGACGCGAGTGACGCGCGGATCGTTCATCACCGTCTGGGCAACGCCGGAGACGTCGCAGAGGTCGGTGCGCATGGAACGGAACTTGTAGACCTTGATGGCCTTACAGTTCTTGCCCCAGCGGGTCTGCTTGAAGAGCACCGGCCCTGGGCTGTCGATCTTGATCAGCAGGGCGACGAACAGAAGGAAAGGGGCGAGGACGAGGAGGGCGCTCAACGACGATACGATGTCGAACGCCCGCTTCAGGACCAGATCCATCAACGGCGCCTGCGGCGCATCGCTATGGATAACAGGGGTCTGGATCTTCAGGCTCGGCTGCTGACGGCGGCTCGGCCGGAAGGACTCTGTTGAAATGCTGTTGTTTAATTCCGTGATGCTCAAGGATCGTACTCTGTTGTCTTCGAGGGGGCGCGGCGGCAAAAGGCGATCAATGGTTTGCCCTGTTGCCAGGGCAGCACTCAGGTCTTGGTAACCCTACTAAAACGGAAAAATGCGACAATTGTGTAATGGTGTCCAGAGAAATATCGCATCGCAGCAAATCTTTCGCATTTGCGTTAAGTTGAGGCAAGCTCATGATATTTCGTTAATAATTGGAATTTCGTCAAGGTTTTTAGGACTTTGGCGAGGGTTCGCAGGGGCTGGCGACGCGCCGTTTCGGCACGTGACCCAAGTCTCTTAAGCGTATTTCTTAACGGAAGACGAGGCGAAATTTTTCTGATGAAGATATCGATCATTCTGGAAGCCGTGTCAAAATGTGACAGAATCAAGGCAGGATTGGTGGAGGGACAGCATCTTGAAAAGATGCAGACGACGAGTTCACGGCCAGAATCACTTGGTGAGACCCGATCGCGCGAATCACCCCACAGCTTGAAATGGGGTCGTGGACGCGCTTCCAGACACGCAGGGGGAGGATATTTGGCAGGTAGAGGGACGGCCCGCCCAGATGGGGCGCTTATCGGAGATCGCGGATTGTCGCGGCAGGCCTGAACGCGTGGCGGCGAGGCAAAGGATTGCGCCGCCTGCCGGTATTTAGCGATTCCCGCGGGTGATCACGCCGGTTCGAGGACGCGTTTCCTGCCGCCCCAGGAGATGAAGTTCGGGTTGGCGAAGTCGAAATCGGCCGCCGTTCCCGTCTTGCCGTAGGTCAGCGGCGTTCCGTCCAGCGTCACCGTCGAACCGCCAGCGGCGCGCAGCACCGCATCGCCAGCCGCGGTGTCCCATTCCATCGTGCGGGTGAAACGCGGGTAGACGTCGGCCTTGCCTTCGGCGAGCAGGCAGAACTTCAGAGAGGAACCGATATTGGTGCATTTGAAGATCGCGTGGTCGGCGAGGAAGCTCCCGGTCTCCGGGCTGTTGTGGCGAAGGCTTGCAAGCGCCAGCCTGTCGTCCGGCTGTTCGCGCACCGTGATTGCGCTGCGTGCGCCAACCGTGAAATCGTCCATGACGACGAGCCTTTCGGCGTGGCCGCGTTCTCCCGAGAAGGCAAGCCCCAGCGCCGGCGCATAGACGATGCCGGCCACCGGGGCGCCGTTCTCGATATAGGCGATGTTGACGGTGAATTCCTGTCGTCCGTCGACGAATTCACGGGTGCCGTCGAGAGGGTCGACCAGGAAGAAGCCTCGGCCGGCAATGTCGGGCACCTTGCCGGCGGCGACCGATTCTTCCGCCACGACGGGTATTTCAGGATAATCTCTGGCGAGATGAGCGAGGATGATGCGTTCGGCCTCCTCGTCGGCGACCGTGACCGGACTTGCATCCGCCTTCATGGCGACTGGGAAGCCTTCGCGCAAGACCGTGATGATGGCCTTGCCGGCTTCGAGCGCCGCCTTTTCAAATGTCCTCAGCATTGTCCTTTTGCCGTTCGCCACGCGGCGAGCACCCCGCTGTCGCTCGTCCGCAAACCATCCCTGTCACAAACCAGATACGCAAGCTTATATGGTGTTCCCCGTCGTGCTCCGCATCCCTCAATACGCAGCCTGATGATGCTACCATAAGTTTTCAGCCTTGTCAGACGAAGATGCGGCATCGCTGGTGAAATGGCATTCGTCAAAGGGGCTGCCTTCGGGTCGGAATTTGCTCCATCTTCCAATTCTGTGGAATAGCTTACGCAACAAGCAGTGCAGGAAATCGACGGCGATATCTCCGGATGGTTAACCCAGTGGCGGTTTCTGGCTAAAAATAGGCCCCGCTCTGCCGTTTTTCTGTGGATTTTGGTTCAAAATGCGCCAGTTAACCCTGTTTCCGCAAGAATCTGTCGGAGTAACCCCTTTTTGTCTTCACATTTTCGACGAAACCGCTATGCATTCGGCCTATGAGGTTCCCTGAAACGGGGAACCGAAGAACCAAAAAGAGATGCAGCATGTTTCGCTCGCATCCAGGGGAAAACGACATATGGAGTATTTCGTCCAGCAGCTCTTAAACGGGCTGACGCTCGGATCTATCTATGGCCTTGTGGCTATTGGCTATACGATGGTTTACGGCATTATCGGCATGATCAATTTCGCCCATGGCGACATCTTCATGCTCGGTGGTTTCGCCGCTCTTATCGTCTTCCTCGTCCTCACATCCATCTTCGCAGGTCTCCCGGTGGCCGTTCTGCTGCTGGTGATGCTTGTCGTTGCGATGCTGATGACGAGTTTGTGGAATTGGACGATCGAGCGCGTGGCATACCGGCCCCTGCGCGGGTCCTTCCGCCTGGCGCCGCTGATTACTGCGATCGGCATGTCGATCACGCTGTCCAACTTCATCCAGGTGACGCAGGGTCCACGCAACAAGCCGATCCCGCCGATGGTGAGCTCGGTCTACCAGTTCGGCAACATCTCGGTGTCGCTGAAGCAGATCATCATCATCGTGATCACGGCAGTGCTGCTGACGATCTTCTGGTACATCGTCAATCGTACGGCACTCGGCCGTGCCCAGCGCGCCACTGAGCAGGATCGCAAGATGGCCGCGCTGCTCGGCGTCAACGTCGACCAGACGATCTCCATCACTTTCGTTATGGGTGCGGCGCTCGCGGCCGTGGCCGGCACGATGTACCTGATGTATTATGGCGTTGCCTCATTCAACGACGGCTTCACGCCTGGCGTGAAGGCCTTCACGGCAGCCGTTCTCGGCGGTATCGGTTCGTTGCCCGGCGCCGTCTTCGGCGGCCTCCTTATCGGCCTTATCGAGTCGCTGTGGTCGGCATACTTCACCATCGCCTACAAGGACGTCGCGACCTTTGCGATCCTGGCTTTCGTGTTGATCTTCAAGCCGACCGGCATCCTCGGGCGGCCGGAAGTCGAGAAGGTATAACGTCATGGCAAACACCGAAAATTCTGCAGGCAAGCCCGATGCCGGACTTGTCCGCAAAGGCCTTACCGAAGCTCTTTTCGCCGCCGTCCTGTCGTTCGGCATGTTCGTTCTCTATGTCGGCCTCAAGACCGACCAGAACATCAGCAATGAGTTGATCATCGTCCAGCGCTGGGGCCTGCTTGCGATCTTCGTCGCGGTCGCTGCCATCGGCCGCTTCGCCATGGTTGTTTTCATCAGGCCGAATATCGACCGCCGCAAGCTCAGCAAGGCGCGCGAGGGCGAACTCGATATCTCGACAGAGAAGAGCTTCTTCCACCGGCATTTCCTGAAGATCGCGCTGATCGCGCTGCTGCTTTATCCCATGGTGGTGGTGGCGATCAAAGGCCCTCAGGGCTCGCTGACATATGTCGACAATTTCGGCATTCAGATCCTGATCTATGTGATGCTCGCCTGGGGGCTGAACATCGTCGTCGGCCTTGCCGGCCTGCTCGACCTTGGCTATGTCGCCTTCTATGCCGTCGGCGCCTATTCCTACGCACTGCTTTCGAGCTATTTCGGCCTGTCCTTCTGGGTGCTGCTGCCGCTTTCGGGCATCTTCGCCGCACTCTGGGGCGTCATTCTCGGCTTCCCGGTGCTGCGCCTGCGCGGCGATTACCTTGCCATCGTGACGCTCGCCTTCGGTGAAATCATTCGTCTCGTCCTCATCAACTGGACTGAAGTGACGAAGGGCACCTTCGGTATCTCGAGCATCCCGAAGGCAACACTCTTCGGTATTCCCTTCGATGCGACGGCCGGCGGCTTTGCCAAGCTCTTTAACCTGCCGATCTCCTCGGCCTATTATAAGATCTTCCTGTTCTATTTGATCCTGGCGCTCTGCATGCTGACGGCCTATGTCACCATCCGGCTGCGGCGCATGCCGATCGGACGCGCCTGGGAAGCTTTGCGCGAAGATGAGATCGCTTGCCGTTCGCTCGGCATCAACACGGTGACGACCAAGCTCACCGCCTTTGCGACGGGCGCGATGTTTGCCGGTTTCGCCGGCTCGTTCTTCGCCGCCCGCCAGGGCTTCGTCTCGCCGGAATCCTTCGTCTTCCTGGAATCGGCCGTCATTCTCGCCATTGTTGTCCTTGGCGGCATGGGGTCGTTGACCGGCATCGCGATCGCCGCCATCGTCATGGTCGGCGGCACCGAGTTGCTGCGCGAAATGAGCTTCCTAAAACTCATCTTCGGACCCGATTTTACGCCGGAACTATACCGCATGTTGATCTTCGGCCTCGCCATGGTCGTCGTCATGCTGTTCAAGCCGCGCGGCTTCGTCGGCTCGCGTGAGCCGACAGCCTTCCTCAGGGAGCGCAAGGCGATATCCGGAAGCTTCATCAAGGAGGGCCATGGTTGATGAGCCCCGTAACGACGAATACGATGTCTGACGACACTCTTCTCAAGGTCGAACACCTGTCGATGAAGTTCGGCGGCCTGATGGCCATCAACGACTTCTCCTTCGAAGCCAAGCGTGGCGATATCACCGCGCTGATCGGGCCGAACGGCGCCGGCAAGACCACCGTCTTCAACTGCATCACCGGCTTCTACAAGCCGACGATGGGCATGATCACGCTCAACCAGAAGAGCGGCAAGCAATACCTGCTGGAGCGCCTGCCGGACTTTCGCATCACCAGGGAAGCCAAGGTCGCGCGTACCTTCCAGAACATCCGGCTGTTCTCCGGCCTGACCGTTCTCGAAAACCTGCTGGTTGCCCAGCACAACAAGCTGATGAAGGCATCGGGTTATACGATCCTCGGCCTTATCGGTGTCGGCCCCTATAGGCGGGAAGCGGCCGAGGCGATCGAGATTGCCCGTTTCTGGCTTGAGAAGGCCGACCTGATCGACCGCGCCGACGACCCCGCCGGCGATCTGCCCTACGGCGCCCAGCGGCGTCTCGAAATCGCCCGCGCCATGTGCACCGGCCCGGAGCTGCTTTGCCTGGATGAACCGGCTGCCGGCCTCAACCCACGGGAATCGGCAACGCTCAACGCGCTGCTGAAGAGCATTCGCGCCGAAACCGGGACGTCGATCCTGCTGATCGAGCACGACATGTCTGTGGTCATGGAAATCTCCGACCACGTCGTCGTCCTCGAATATGGTCAGAAGATTTCCGATGGCACACCGGATCACGTGAAGAACGATCCGCGGGTCATCGCGGCTTATCTCGGTGTCGAGGATGAAGAAGTGGAAGAGGTGATCGCAGCCGTCGAGCAGCTCGAAGGAGGCGCAAACTGATGGGCGATGAAGTAATGACGGGTCAACCGCTCCTTCAGGTGAATGGCGTCGAAACCTATTACGGCAATATCCGGGCGCTGGCCGGCGTCGATGTCCACGTCAACAAGGGCGAGATCGTCAGCCTGATCGGCGCAAACGGCGCCGGCAAGTCGACATTGATGATGACGATCTGCGGCAGCCCGCAGGCCCGCACCGGTTCGGTGGTCTTTGAGGGCCGCGACATCACCCGCATGCCGACGCATGAAATCGCCCGTCTGCGCATTGCACAGTCGCCGGAAGGCCGCCGCATCTTCCCGCGCATGACGGTTCTGGAAAATCTTCAGATGGGCGCTGGCCTCGACAATCTGAAACACTTCGCCGAAGACGTCGAGAAGATCTTCACGCTCTTCCCGCGTCTCAAGGAACGTCACGCCCAACGGGGTGGAACACTTTCGGGTGGCGAGCAGCAGATGCTGTCGATCGGCCGCGCGCTGATGGCGCGCCCGAAGTTGCTGCTTCTCGACGAACCCTCGCTCGGTCTTGCGCCGCTGATCGTCAAGGGCATCTTCGAAGCGATCAGGAAGCTCAACGAGGCGGAGGGGCTGACCGTTTTCCTCGTCGAGCAGAACGCGTTCGCCGCCCTCAGGCTTTCTCACCGCGCCTACGTGATGGTGAACGGCAAGGTGACGATGAGCGGCTCCGGCAAGGAGCTTCTTGCCAATCCCGAGGTCCGCGCCGCCTATCTCGAAGGCGGAAGACACTAGGTCGAAAGGAGAGTTTGACATGCAGGGACTTTTCTTCGAAGCAGATGCCGGCCCCCTTGTGGCGATCCGTGTCATCGTCTTGCTCTTAGGCTTCTGGACGGCCTGGCGCGCCGGCAGAGCGGTTGCCGAGGGCTGGAGCGACTATCCGCTGGTCGTCGTCTATACATTTCTGCTCGCCTGGGCGATGCAGTTCCTGCATCATGCCCTGTTCAATGGGCCGATGCTCAACGCCTTCTACTATATCCTCGACTTCGTGACGCTGCTGGTGTTCTCGACGGCCGGCTTCCGCTACCGCCGCACCAATCAGATGGTTAACAACTATTACTGGCTGTACGAAAAAACTTCCGCGTTTTCGTGGAAGGACAAACATTGACAGTCCGTTGAAACTAGGCATGAATTGCCTTCCGAGTGGAACAGCTTTCCTGGCGCAGTCAATGGTGGGTAGTGCGCTGGGCCTTGGACCGGAACCCGCCCAAAAATTGGGAGTAATAATATGAAGAAGTCTCTTCTGTCGGCAGTGGCTCTGACGGCGATGGTCGCCTTCAGCGGCAACGCGTGGGCCGACGTTCTCATCGCTGTCGCTGGTCCGCTGACTGGCCCGAACGCCGCGTTCGGCGCTCAGCTCCAGAAGGGTGCCGAACAGGCAGCCGCCGACATCAACGCGGCTGGCGGCATCAACGGCGAGCAGATCAAGATCGAGCTCGGCGACGACGTCTCCGACCCGAAGCAGGGCATTTCGGTCGCCAACAAGTTCGCTGCTGACGGCGTCAAGTTTGTCATCGGCCACTTCAACTCGGGCGTTTCGATCCCGGCTTCGGAAGTCTATGCCGAAAACGGCATCCTCGAAATCACCCCGGCCGCGACGAACCCGACCTTCACGGAGCGGGGCCTCTGGAACACGTTCCGCACCTGCGGCCGTGACGACCAGCAGGGTGCCATCGCCGGCAAATATCTTGCCGATCACTTCAAGGACGCCAAGATCGCTGTCGTTCACGACAAGACCCCTTACGGTCAGGGCCTTGCCGACGAAACCAAGAAGGCTATGAATGCCGCCGGCGTCACGGAAGTCATATACGAAGGCATCAACGTCGGCGACAAGGACTTCTCGGCCCTCATCGCCAAGATGAAGGAAGCCGGCGTCTCGATCATCTATTGGGGTGGTCTGCACACCGAAGCCGGTCTCATCATCCGCCAGGCGGCCGACCAGGGCCTGAAGGCGACGCTGGTTTCGGGCGACGGTATCGTTTCGAACGAACTGGCCTCGATCGCTGGCGACGCCGTCGCCGGTACGCTGAACACCTTCGGCCCCGATCCGACGGCGAACCCTGCGAACAAGGAACTCGTCGAAAAGTTCAAGGCCGCTGGTTTCAATCCGGAAGCCTACACGCTGTATTCCTACGCTGCGATGCAGACGATCGCCGAGGCCGCCAAGGCTGCCGGTTCGCTGGATCCTGAGGCCGTTGCCAAGGCCATGAAGGAAAAGGGGCCGTTCCCGACCGTTCTCGGCGACATCTCGTTCGACGAAAAGGGCGACCCGAAGATTCCTGGCTACATCATGTACGAATGGAAGAAGGGTCCGGACGGCAAGTACAGCTACTTCCCGCAGAGCATGTAAGCCTCGCTTCCCTTTATGGGACATGATTATCGAAGCCCGGTTCCGACCGGGCTTCTTTCTTTTTGCGGGAGTTCCAATTCCGGCCTGGCTACCGTGCCGCAATCGCTCATCGATCGATCCCACGAAGACGCGCGTTACGGCGCCCGGCAGCTCGCTTCGGTGAAGGGGTTGCTGACGGCGAAAAACAGCATGATCCGTGGGGCGGGGCTTGGCGTCTGCGAGGCGGAACCTGATGTGCCGGAGGCGCTGGGGCGGATGGAGACCGTCATGGTGACGCCGCATCTCGGCAGCGCCACGGAACCAGCCTCCATCACCCTCTTACATCTCGTACAGCACGTGCGTGGCTTTCACGGCGGCCGAGGCGCGGTTCTCGACGCCGAGCTTAACGTAAATCTGTTCGAGGTGTTTGTTCACCGTCCGCGCCGACAGTCCCAATATTTCGCCGATGTCGCGGTTGGCCTTGCCCTTGGCGATCCAGAGCAGCACTTCGGATTCGCGCTGGGTGAGCGAGAAGCGCTGGCGCAACACCTCGTCGTCGCTGCGCTGACTGGCGGCGGTGAGGCGGAAGAGATATTCGTCAGGGCCGATTGCGCCGAGGAAGGCGAGCTGCAGCGCTGCCTGGCCGGCATGGGCGATCGAGATGATGCCGTCGCGCACTGCGGCGACGCGGTCGCGCATCCAGCCGGCGATATGGCGGACGACGATTTCCATGCCGTCGTCGCTGCCCATGGCGGCATTGACCAGCCGTGTCGCTTGCGGCGTTGACCAGTGGATGGCGCCGTCGCCCTTGACTGCCAGCAGATGGCGGCCGGCTGCGTCCAGGGCGATGCGGGCGCTTTGGGCCGAGCGAGCGTTGCGCAGATGGACGCGGATGCGGGCGCGCAGTTCATCGATGTTGATCGGTTTGCTGAGATAATCGACGCCGCCGGATTCCAGCGCGTGCACGACATGCTCGGTCTCGGTCAGGCCGGTCATGAAGACGACAGGCACCTGCGCTACCGCGGCATTCGCCTTCAGCCGGCGGCAGGTCTCGAAGCCATCCATACCCGGCATCACCGCGTCGAGCAGGATAAGATCGGGCGTGATGCGCTCGACGATACCAAGTGCCGCCGTGCCCGATGTGGCGATCAGCACGGAGAAGCCGGATTGTTCGAGCGCGTCGGTCATGAAGCCGAGGGCTTCGGCGGAGTCGTCGACGAGCAGAACGATGTCGCGGGGGAGGGCCGGCTCAGCCAATGGATTCCACCTTTTCGTCGAAGTCGTGCAGGAAGGTCATGAAGCCGGCGAGATCGAAGGCGGCGACATAGGCGCGAAGTTCCTCCGTGAATGGCTGATTTGCCTCCACCTTGGCAAGGTCCGAAAGCTTGGCTTCAATGCCTCTGATATAGCCGATCTCGCCGAGCCGCAGCAATTCCTGCACATGGGCAGCACCTGGGCTCAGCATCGGAGCTTCGATCTTGACAGGAACGGCTGGCGTGGCATCGGCATAGATCCATGTCAGGCCGAGATGCAGGGCGAGCTTGTCGCGCAGCTGGCGGATGTCGACCGGCTTGCCGATCGCATCATTGTGGCTGTCGTCACTGTCGCTGAGAACGGCCGCATCACCGATATTGGCCGACAGCATCAGCACCGGCGCCATCTGGCCGGCCTCGCGCAGACGCGAGACGAGCTGCCAGCCGTTCATGCCGGGCATCAGAATATCGACGAGGAAAAGGTCCGGCATGATGCCCTCGATCAGCGTCAGGCATTCGCCGCCGCCTGCCGCCGTCAGCACGATGAAATCGAGCGGCGCCAGGATCTCGCGCATCATCTCGCGGTGGTCCTCGTTATCGTCAACGACGACGACCGTGCGGCGCGGGCCGTTATAACCGACAATGCGCTTCTCCTGCGGCGCGGCGGCCACGGCACGCATGACGGCGGACAGCATCAGCCGGACGCGGAAGGTCGAGCCTTCGTCCTTTACGCTTGCAACCGAGATCTCGCCGCCGAGCGTATTGGTCAAAAGCCGGGTGATGGTGAGGCCGAGGCCGAGTCCCGGCATCGGCCGCACGCTTTCGGCCTCACCGCGCTGGAAGGGTTCGTAGATACGGGGCAGGTCTTTCTCCGTGATGCCTCGGCCGGTATCGGCAACGGTGAAGGTCGCGACCTGGCTGCGATAGCCGACGTCGAAGGTGACGCTGCCCTCATCAGTGAACTTGATGGCATTGGAGAGCAGGTTGACCAGGATCTGGCGCAGGCGCTTTTCGTCGGTGCGGACGAATTGCGGCAAGGCCGGCGCGCGCTCATGGATGAAGGCAAGCCCCTTTGCCTGCGCCTGCGGGCGGAACATATCGACGATCTGGTCGAGGAAATCCTGGATGTTGATCTCGTTGGAATAGACCTGCAGGCGGCCGGCTTCGATCTTGGAAATATCGAGCAGGCCGTCGATCAGCCCGGAGAGGTGTTCGGCGCTGCGGCGGATGACCTTGATCGAGGATTGGCGAGGCGCCGGGATGGTCTCGTCGCGTTCGAGGATCTGGGCGTAGCCGAGCACGGCGTTCAGCGGCGTGCGTAATTCATGGCTGAGCCCGACGACATAGCGGCTCTTGGCGCGGTTGGCGGCCTCGGCGGTTTCCTTGGCGTTCTGCAAGGCGGCGTCGGTCTTCTTGTGGGCGGCGATTTCCTTGAGCAGCAGCGTGTTCTGGCGTGAGGATTCCTCCTCGGCAACGACGCGGCTGTCATGGGCGAGCACATAGAACCAGCAGACGACGCCTGAGATCACCGAGAAGACGAAGAAGACGATGAGGATGGTGCGATTGACGACCTCGCCCGTCTCGGGCGAGGCGGAGGCGACCTGATGGGCAATCATCGCCAGGATTGCGCCGATGGCGGTCAATGCCAGCACGACGGCGATGCCGTAGCGGCCAAGGCGCGTCGTCAGCTTCCCCAGAATGGCTTCCGGTAGCAGCGCCTTGGCGACGGTGCCGACCTGTGCGTTGAAACGGGCGGCCGGCTTGCACATGTCGTGGCAGCGGCTGTCGAGCGAGCAACAAAGCGAGCAGATCGGCGCGGCATAGGCCGGGCACCAGGCCATGTCCTCTGGCTCGAAGGGATGCTCGCAGACCGAGCAGGTGATGTTCGTCAGGTCTTTCCAGCTCTGGCGCGGCTTGCGGACGAGATAGAACTTGCCTTTCGTTGCCCAGGCGATGACAGGCGAGGCGACCAGCGCGATGACGAGGGTAATATAGGGCGCGAGCGAGGCGGCGATCTCGCCAAAGGCGCCGAAATGGGCAATCAGCGACACCGTCGCCGACAGCGTCATGGCGCCGAGGCCGACCGGGTTGATGTCGTAGAGGTGGGCACGCTTGAACTCGATGCCGGGAGGAGCCAGCCCCAGCGGCTTGTTGATGAAGAGATCGGCGGAGATCGTGCAGAGCCAGGCCATGGCGATGATCGAGAAAATGCCGAGCGTCTCCTCCAGCAGCCGGTAGATGCCGAGTTCCATCAAAAGCAGGGCGATTGCGACGTTGAAGACCAGCCAGATGACGCGGCCGGGATGGCTGTGGGTCAGCCGCGAGAAGAAGTTCGACCAGGCGAGCGAACCGGCATAGGCGTTCATCACATTGATCTTCAGCTGCGAGACGACGACGAAGGCGGCCATCAACAGCAGCGCGCCATTGTGCCAGGGGACCATGTAGCCGAAGGCGGTCAGATACATCTGCGCCGGGTCGGCGGCGCGATCGAGGGGGATGCCCGAGGTGAAGGTCAGCACGACCAGAAATGAACCAGCAAGCAACTTCGGCGCGCCGATGATGACCCAGCCGGGCCCGGCGAGAAAGATCGCCAGGCGGTGGCGCCACTTGCGCTGCGGGTCCGGCGGCAGGAAGCGCAGGAAGTCGGCCTGTTCGCCGATCTGCGACATCAGCGCCAGGATGACGGCGGAGGCCGCGCCGAACTCCACCAGATCGAATTCGGCGATGGTGCCGGGCGGGCCGGAGGCATGGCGGATGCCGGCAAAGGCGCGCCAGAGATCGA
Organism: Rhizobium leguminosarum; assembly: GCF_001679785.1. Lineage (NCBI taxonomy): Bacteria > Pseudomonadati > Pseudomonadota > Alphaproteobacteria > Hyphomicrobiales > Rhizobiaceae > Rhizobium > Rhizobium leguminosarum. The sequence continues at coordinate 2,988,054 of NZ_CP016286.1, read as the reverse complement.
ATTTTTCCCAGTCCAACAAGGCGATGAAGATGAAGGGCAGGATATTCAGCACGATCCAGAAGGGCTGGGTCATCAGCTGGAACTTGCTGATCAGCCGTACGCCATGCGTCACCAGCGGGATCACCATGACGGCGCTGATGATGTAGCCGATCCAGAGCGGGATGCCGAGGGTGAGCTCCAACGCCCCGGACATGATCGAAGCCTCGATCGCAAACAGCATGAAGGTGAAGCTCGCATAGATCAGCGAGGTGATCGTCGAGCCGATATAGCCGAAGCCCGCGCCGCGCGTCAGCAGATCAATGTCGACGCCGTGGCGGATGGCGTAGCGGCTGATCGGCAGGCCGATCGCCAGCATGGCGATCGAGGCAACGATGATGGCGTAAAAGGCGTTGGTGGTGCCGTAGGAGAGGGTGATTGCGCCGCCGATTGCCTCCAGCGCCAGGAAGGAGATTGCGCCGATCGCCGTCTGCGAAATGCGCTGCGAAGAGAAATGGCGGGCGCTCTTTGCGGTGAAGCGCAGAGCGTAATCCTCCAGCGTCTGGTTGGCGACCCAGCGATTATATTCGCGTCTCACCGGAATGATGCGTTGGCGCGCTGCCATGTCTTCCTTTCCGGCATCCCGGTTGGGCTTATCGTCTCTCCGGCAGTTTTGGCGGGATGGATTGGAAAGGCAAGAGGCGGTCACCTGCTGGTTCACAGAATGGCAATATTTTTGCAATTGATCTGTCACATAAGGGCTCTAACTCTCCCGGCGTTCGTCAACCATTTCGGGTATCACCCATGTCTGTTTTAAGCCTTTGCCGCCTGAGCACCGCCCTCGTCTGCCTCCTTTCGATCGTGCCATCGCTTGCCAGCGCCGAGCAGTCCACGGCAGCGAAAGCGCCTTATGCGGAGGCCGGAAACACCAACAAGCGCGGTGACGCCTGCTTCTCGACGGCGGACACCAACGCCGCCGTTCATCTTCTCTCCGGCTTCCTGGAAATCTGGACCCCGCGCACGCCTTTCGTCGATGCGGGCGTCGAAGCCCCGGCCAAGGACAATTGCCCGGCGGTCGCCAAGACGGATTGGGATGGTATTCCCGCGAGCAAGACCGACGGCCATATCGTCAACCAGGCCGTCCATGACGCCAACATCGCCTATGTCGTCAATGCGACGCGGGCGCGGACGGCCGATCAGGCCGTCGCCGCCTATCTCGACGATCGGCGCGGCAAGAATGCCAGCATCGTCGATGGCCTCGGTCCGCTGACGGATGCCTGGAAGGCCGGCTCGAAGCAGACCACCACGATCACCGAGGTGGCGGCCGATGCGACAACGGTCAAATATGACGACAAGGGCAACAATCGCGGCGCCGGCAGCAAGCCGGACACGGAAAACAAGACCGATGCCAACCCCGACATGGGCCTTGCAATCGACTTCATCATTGCCGCAAGCGGTGACGGCTCGACGGAGCCTGCCAAGCGCTATTTCAAATATGGCCGTCCCTACCGCTGGAGCCAGGACGTATCGGTCGTCCCGACGCTGGAGCCCGCCAAGAGCGGCAAGCCGGTCGAAGACGGCGGTTTCCCCAGCGGGCATACGGCGGAAGCCTGGCGGGATGCACTCGCCATGGCCTATCTCGTGCCGCAACGCTTTCAGGAAATGGTCACGCGCGCCAGCGAACTGGGCGAAGACCGCATCCTCGCCGGCATGCATTCTCCTCTCGACGTGATGGGCGGCCGGATGCTCGGCACCGCCACGGTCGTCTATAATCTGAACAAGGCCGACAATGCGGCGCTGAAGAGCGATGCTTACGCCCAAGCGCAGGCATGGCTCGTCGCCAAATCAGGCGTTGCGGATGCGGGCGCGCTCGAGGTTGCCGCCCATGCGGCACCGCTGGCCGCAGACCGTTTTGCCGATCATGACGCCAATCGCGCTTACGTGCTGCAGCGCCTGAGCTATGGCCTGCCGACGATCCATGCGACCGATCAGCCGGCGCGCGTGCCGCAGGGCGCCGAAGCGCTTCTCGAAACGCGTCTGCCCTATCTGGACGGCGAGCAGCGCCGCGACGTGCTGAAGACGACGGAGATCGCCTCCGGCTATCCGCTGCTCGACGATGCGGAAGGTTACGGCCGTCTCAACCTTTTTGCCGCCGCCGACGGTTACGGCGCGTTCGAACAGGACGTGACCGTGACGATGGCCGCGGCAAAGGGCGGTTTCAATGCGATCGATACCTGGCGGAACGACATCACCGGCAAGGGCAGGCTGGTGAAGCGCGGCGAAGGCATCCTCGGGCTTTCGGGCGCCAACAGCTATGCCGGCGGCGCAGTGATCGAGGAGGGCGCACTGGTGGCCCTATCGCCCTCGGCCTTTGGTACCGGTGACCTGACGGTTGGCCGCGGTTCGCTCGTTCTGGCGGTGGACAAGCCCGTGACCGTCGGCGGCGACTATCAGCAGCTTGCCACGGCCGTGATGAAGCAGAGGCTCGGCGCGAACGGCGAGGGTACGCTGATCGTCCATGGCAAGGCGATGCTGGCCGGCGATCTCGATGTGACGCTTGCCGACGGTTTTGTCCCGACGCCTGGAACGAAGATCGAGATCCTGAAGGCGAGTGCCGTGACCGGCACCTTCGGCAAGTTCACCGTCTCCGGCCACAAGGCGAGCCTTTCCTACGGCCCGACATCAGTCACCTTGACGATTGACGGATAATTCCTCCGAGAGAATCGACAGGGCATCTCCCGCCGTGGGGGATGCCACCTCTCTCCCGGCCTACTGCCTGTTTGCCCCCCGCGCATACGTCAATCGACGTATGTGTTTTCGCGCTGCAGCATCCGATAGTTCTTTAAGCAACAGTTAATCTCCGTTTCCGGTCTGTTGCGGAACAAGAAGAGGGGAGTTCAACCAGATGAATCTCAAATCCACTATTACGGGCGCAGCGCTCGGCGCCGTCATGGCGGCGTCGGCCGCCTTTAGCGGTGCAGTTGCCGCCGATGACACGATCAAGGTCGGCATTCTGCACTCGCTCTCCGGCACCATGGCCATCTCCGAGACCACGCTCAAGGACGCTATGCTGATGCTCATCGACGAGCAGAACAAGAAGGGCGGCCTTCTCGGTAAGAAGCTCGAGGCCGTCGTCGTCGACCCGGCTTCCGACTGGCCGTTGTTTGCCGAAAAGGCACGTGAGCTGATCCAGAAGGACAAGGTTGCCGCCGTCTTCGGTTGCTGGACGTCCTCGTCGCGCAAGTCCGTTCTGCCGGTTTTCGAAGAGACCAACTCGATCCTCTTCTACCCGGTCCAGTATGAAGGCGAAGAGTCCTCGCGCAACATCTTCTACACCGGTGCTGCTCCGAACCAGCAGGCCATTCCTGCTGTCGACTACCTGATGGAAAAAGAAGGCGTCAAGCGCTTCGTTCTCGAAGGTACGGACTACGTTTATCCGCGCACGACCAACAAGATTCTCGAGGCATACCTGATTTCGAAGGGTATTCCGAAAGAAGACATCATGACCAACTACACGCCGTTCGGCTTCTCCGACTGGCAGACCGAAGTTTCCAAGATCAAGGAATTCGGTTCGGCTGGCAAGAAGACCGCCGTCGTCTCGACGATCAACGGCGATGCCAATGTTCCGTTCTACAAGGAACTGGGCAACAAGGGCATCAAGGCAACCGACATCCCCGTCGTCGCCTTCTCGGTTGGCGAAGAAGAGCTTGCCGGCCTCGACACCAAGCCGCTCGTCGGCCATCTCGCTGCCTGGAACTACTTCGAATCGGTCGAAAGCTCGGCCAACAAGAAGTTCATCAAGGACTGGCATGCGTTTACCAAGAACGACAAGCGCGTGACGAACGACCCGATGGAAGCCGCTTACATCGGCTTCAACGCATGGGTTAAGGCCGTCCAGGCTGCCGGCACGACCGATACCGACAAGGTTCTCGACACCATCATCGGCGTCAGCGTTCCGAACCTCTCCGGCGGTTATGCGACCGTCATGCCGAACCACCACATCACCAAGCCGGTGCTGATCGGTGAAATCCAGGCCGACGGCCAGTTCGAAATCGTCCAGCAGACACCTGCCGTCGTCGGCGACGAATGGTCAGATTTCCTGCCTGACTCCAAGGATCTGATCTCCGATTGGCGCAAGCCGATGTCCTGCGGCAACTTCAACGTCGCTACGGGCAAGTGCGGTGGCAAGGGCTCCTGAATACGACCCGATCCGATGATTGCCTGAAGGCTTCCGTCCGGGTTTGATCCCGGGCGGAAGCTCCGTCCCAGCGATTGCGCCGCGAGGCCAACACTATCAAGGGCGAGAAAGCCGATGTATCGCGCCATAAAGATTTTCCTCATCACGGTTTGCCTGGCATTTTCGGGCCTGACACTTTCGGGCGTGATAATCTCGAGCGAAGTCCAGGCCCAGGACGATATCCACGTACTCATCGACGCGCTCGGCGTCGGCGATTTCCCGGAACGCGAAGCGGCCATCAAGGCGCTGGTCGCTTCCAAGGATCCAGATGTCAGCCAGATCCTGCAGCAGTTGAGCGACGGTCTTCTCTACGTCAATTCCGATGGCGGCCCGGTTCTCCTCCAGGGCGGTACCGATGACGAACCGACCTATTCCGATCCGATCACCGGCGAAGCCGCTGCCGATGTCGATCCGGACCTGATGACGAAGGTCAAGATCAACAACGCGCTTCGCGGCGTTATCGGCGCCGCCACGAGCCAGCTGACGCTGATGAGCCCGGATCGTTCCGCGCGGCTTGCCGCGGCGCAGGGCCTGCTGAAAGATGCCGATCCCGCCAATCTCGACCTGCTGAACACGGCGCTTGCGGCCGAAAAGGACGCTGAGATCAAGAATACGATGGAAGCGGCGCGCGCAGTGCTGCTGCTCAAGACGGATGCGAGCGTGGAAGACAAGAAGGCTGCGATCGATACGATCGCGGCGCGTGGCAATCGTGATGCTCTGACCATCCTCACCACCACACTCGAAACCGCGCCTGACGACCTGAAGCCGGCGATCCAGGCGGATATCAGCTCCATCAATCGCAGCCTGGCGCTGTGGGATATCGTCCAGAACATCTGGTACGGATTGTCTCTCGGCTCGGTACTGCTGCTTGCCGCGATCGGCCTTGCCATCACCTTCGGCGTCATGGGCGTCATCAACATGGCGCATGGCGAAATGGTGATGATCGGCGCCTATACCACCTATGTGGTGCAGGAGTACATCACCTCCGCCTTTCCTGAACTTGCCGATTATTCGCTGGCCTTTGCCGTGCCTGCGGCCTTCGTCTTTACCGGCTTCGTCGGTCTGGTGATCGAGCGCGCCGTCATCCGCTATCTCTACGGCCGGCCGCTCGAAACGCTGCTCGCCACCTGGGGCGTGTCGCTTATCCTGCAGCAGGCAGTGCGCAGCATCTTCGGCCCGACCAACCGCGAGGTCCGCAATCCGACCTGGATGTCCGGCGTCTTCGATCTCGGCGGGCTCTCCATCACCTGGAACCGACTGTGGATCATCGTCTTTTCGATGGTGGTCTTTGTAGCGCTGCTCCTGCTGCTCAAGCGGTCCGCCTTCGGCCTGCAGATGCGTGCCGTTACGCAGAACCGGCGCATGGCGTCATCGATGGGCATCCGCACCGGTTGGGTCGATGCCTTCACCTTCGCGCTCGGCTCGGGCATTGCCGGCATCGCCGGCGTGGCGCTCAGCCAGATCGACAATGTCTCGCCGAACCTCGGTCAATCCTACATCATCGACAGCTTCATGGTCGTCGTCTTCGGCGGTGTCGGCAATCTCTGGGGTACGCTGGTCGGCGCTCTGTCGCTCGGTGTCGTCAACAAGTTCCTCGAGCCCTTCGCCGGCGCCGTGCTCGGCAAGATCCTGGTGCTCGTCCTCATCATTCTCTTCATCCAGAAGCGTCCCCGTGGGCTCTTCGCACTCAAAGGAAGGGCGGTGGAAGCATGATTACGGCCTTCCTTCTCCGATCACTCGATCGCAAGATCGTCGTTGCCATCGCCCTCCTACTTCTGGTCGCGGTCCTCGTGCCGGTCCTGAACCTGATGACGGGGCCGAGCAATCCGCTGCACGTGCCGACTTATATCATGTCGCTGTTCGGCAAGTATCTGACCTATGCGCTGCTGGCGCTGGCGCTTGATCTCGTCTGGGGCTTTTGCGGCATCCTCTCCCTCGGCCACGGTGCCTTCTTTGCGCTCGGCGGCTATGCCATGGGCATGTATCTGATGCGCCAGATCGGCACGCGTGGCAGCTACGGAGACCCTGTTCTGCCCGACTTCATGGTGTTCCTGAACTGGAAGGATCTGCCCTGGTTCTGGTACGGCTTCAACCATTTCTGGTTTGCGGCGCTGATGGTGCTCATCGTGCCCGGCCTGCTCGCCTTCGTCTTCGGCTGGTTTGCCTTCCGCTCACGCGTCAACGGCGTCTATCTTTCGATCATCACCCAGGCGATGACCTACGCGCTGCTGCTGGCCTTCTTCCGCAACGACATGGGCTTCGGCGGCAATAACGGCCTTACCGATTTCAAGGACATTATCGGTTTCAACGTCCAGGCTGACGGCACGCGTGCAGTCCTCTTTGCGGCAACTGCGTTCTTCCTGGCGCTGTCGCTGCTGCTCGCCTCGGCGATCGTGCGCTCGAAGTTCGGCAAGGTGCTGGTCGGCGTGCGCGATGCCGAAAGCCGCACGCGCTTCCTCGGTTACCGCGTCGAGCACTTCAAGCTCTTCACCTTCGTCGTCTCGGCGATGATGGCTGGTATTGCCGGTGCGCTCTACGTGCCGCAGGTCGGCATTATCAATCCGGGCGAATTCGCCCCTGCCAATTCGATCGAAGTCGTCATCTGGACCGCGGTCGGCGGACGGGCGACGCTGATCGGCCCGATCATCGGCGCGATCCTCGTCAACGGCGGCAAGACGATCTTTACCGGCCTCTTCCCGGAGTTCTGGCTGTTTGCGCTCGGCGGCCTCTTCGTTGCCGTCACGCTGTTCCTGCCCAAGGGTGTCGTTGGCACGATCGCGCAATATCTCGGCAAGCGGAAGGTCGTCTCCAAGGCGGCACCACCGGCGGCTGAGGAAGACGGTATCGAGCCGAAAATCCAGGCAGCGGAGTGAGCGCCATGATCCCCGACGTCAAACCCACCAGCGTGCTTTATCTGAACGGCGTCTCGGTTTCCTTCGATGGCTTCAAGGCGCTGAATTCGCTGTCGATCGTCATCGAACCCGGCGAGCTTCGCGCCATCATCGGCCCGAACGGCGCCGGCAAGACGACGATGATGGATATCATCACCGGCAAGACCAGGCCCGATGAGGGTGAGGTGTTCTTCAACGGCACGATCGATCTTACCAAGAAGGACGAGGCCGATATCGCGCAGCTCGGCATCGGCCGCAAGTTCCAGAAGCCGACAGTCTTCGAAAGCCATACGGTGTGGGACAATCTGGAGCTGGCGCTGAACCGCCGTCGCGGTGTGTTCTCGACGCTGTTCTACCGGCTTTCGGGCGAGGACAAGACGCGCATAGAGGAGATCCTCGAAACCGTGCGGCTGACGCATCGCCGCGACGAATTCGCCGCCAATCTCTCGCACGGGCAGAAGCAATGGCTGGAGATTGGCATGCTGCTGGCGCAGGAGCCGAAGCTCCTGCTGGTCGACGAACCGGTGGCCGGAATGACCGATGCGGAGACGGCGGAAACCGCGATCCTGCTCAAGGATATCGCCAAAACCCGGTCGGTCGTCGTCGTCGAACATGACATGGGCTTCATCCGAGACCTCGGCGTCAAGGTGACCTGCCTTGCTGAGGGATCGGTGCTGGCAGAGGGATCGATCGATTTTGTGAGTTCGGATCCGAAGGTCATCGAGAACTATTTGGGGCGGTGATGAATGCGGTCGATGTTTCTGGATTGGTCTGAAAGGGGAGCGACATATTCCCTCTTCTCCCCAACGGGGAGAAGGTGGCCCGAAGGGTCGGATGAGCATCTGTGTTTGGTGTCAAGGTGGATTTGGTGTCCAGATGCGGTTTTTAGTAATGAGGGTATTTGCGAGCACGATGAGCTTTCGCATGACGGCGACGAGGACGACCTTATTGGGTTTTCCGGCCTTCTTCAGTCTTTCGGCGAAGTGTGCGAGGTCCGGGTTGTGACGGGAGGCGGACAGGGCGGCCATGTAGATGGCGTTCCTGGGTGCGGGGCGTCCGCCCCTGATGGCGCGATGTCCGGCCCGCTCGCCGCTTTCGCAGGCGAGCGGCGCAAGGCCGGTCAGCATGGCGGCCTGCTTGCCGGAGCAGGCGCCAAGTTCGCAAAGGCCGGCGATCAGGCTTGCGGCGGTGACGGCTCCGATGCCGGGAATGGAGATGAGGATGTCGAGGCGGCGGCGCATCTCGGGCTCGGCGCCGATGCTCCGCTGGATTTCGGCATCCAGTCTTGCGATATGGGTGTCGAGCGCGGCAAGCCGGCGCGTCAGTTCCTTGCGCAGGAAGGCGGTCACGGCCGTCTTCATCCGGTTGGACAGGGCGGTGCGTTCACCGTTGGCCGCAGATCGGGCATTGACCAGTTCCTGCAGGGCTTCCAGGGCTTGGTCCTGCGGTGGGGTCTGTGCGGGCTTGAGGGCTTCTCCCATGATGGCCAAAAGCCGCGCATCGAGCCGATCGGTCTTGGCGAGAAAGCCGCAAGCTTTGGCAAACAACCGGGCGCGCAGCGGATCGACGACCGACACGTAAAAGCCATCGGCATGCAGCGAGCGCTGGACGGCGCGATGCCACTTGCCGGTCGCCTCCATGACAATATGCAGCGCCGAGCGCGGCATCTGACCAAGCGCATCGAGCTCCCGCTTGAGGCGGCGCAGGCCGGCCGTGTCGTTGGCCACCCGAAAACTGCGGCCGAGAGGATGCAGATGAATGTCCAGCCACTCTTTACAGACATCGATACCGACATAAACTGTCGCTATCGCGGTGCGTTCGGACGATACCTTGCCTTGCATACGGGACCTGCTCCCCACTATCTGTTCAGGACAAACGCGAAGGACGGGCGGACCAGGCTCATCCCCGGTTCAAGCCAAGGGGGTTACGGTCCCGCCCGTCCGACCTCTGGGGGATGGCCATCCCCCAGAGGTCGCACCCATCATCAATGGATGCAGTTTGAACATGCAAGGGGGCCGCACTGCCCACCGCTGATAACCTTTCGCCTTCGCTCAAGGGGCTCGTCGCTGTTGCTCCTCACCCCCCTCATCGCCTCGCTGCGCTCGGCACCTCTCCCCGCGGGGGAGAAGAGGGTGCTTGCATCGCCGGAACGGCAAACAAGGATGTCGCATCATGCTGACAGTCGAAAACGCAAACCTCCACTACGGCGCCGCTCAGGCGCTGCGCGGCATCTCGATCAAAGCGGAGATGGGCAAGATCACCTGCGTGCTGGGGCGTAACGGCGTGGGGAAGAGTTCTCTTCTGCGCGCCGTTACCGGCCAGCATCCGCTGTCGGCGGGCACCGTCACCTTCAACAATACCAAGCTCAACGGCTTGCCGCCCTTTGCCCGCGCCAAGCAGGGCATCGGCTATGTGCCGCAGGGGCGCGAAATCTTCCCGCTGCTGACAGTCAAGGAAAATCTCGAAACCGGCTTTGCTCCGCTTGGCCGCCGCGACCGCAACATCCCCGATGACATCTTCAGTCTCTTCCCGGTGCTGAAGTCGATGTTGTCACGTCGCGGCGGCGATCTTTCCGGCGGACAGCAGCAGCAATTGGCGATCGGGCGCGCCATGGTGACGCGGCCGAGGATTCTCGTGCTCGACGAGCCGACCGAGGGCATTCAGCCATCGATTATCAAGGATATCGGCCGGGCGATCCGCTACCTGCGCGATTCTACAGGCATGGCGATCCTGCTCGTCGAGCAATATCTCGATTTCTGCCGCGAGCTTGCCGACTATGTCTACATCATGGACCGCGGCGAAATCGTCCATGAAGGGCTTGCCGAGACGCTGGATACGCCGGAGGCCCGCCGCCACCTGACTGTCTGACCGGCAGATGCCGCATTTTGCAGCAGAGCGCGCGGTGCCTGGAAAACCGTCCGCCGCCGCTGTCGGTCTACTCGGGACGGCATAGGAATTGCTTGATTTCCGCTATCCGTGCGCTTGAATGAAAATCAGGGGCGCGACCGAAAGGGACGATATGACGATTGCGGCGGCAGGCACGAGACCGCAAAGAGCGGAAGGGCGTGGGCATCTGGCGGCAAAGCTGTTCGATGGCCGCACGCGCATCCGTGAACTCTATCAGGAGGGGGCAGCGAAGATCCGCCTGCCCGATACCTTCGATGCCTCCATGGAAGCCGTCATCATCAATACTGCTGGCGGTTTGACAGGCGGCGATCGGATGGATTGGAGCGTGGATGCCGGCGCCGGCACACGCATCGACGTCACCACTCAAGCTTGCGAGAAGATCTACAAGGCATCGGCCGGCATCGCCGAGGTGGCAACCAGCGTTAAGGTCGGAGTCCAAGCCCGCGTCGACTGGCTGCCGCAGGAAACGATCCTCTTCGACCGGGCCGCACTTTTCCGCCGGCTGGATGTCGATCTTGACGAGAGCGCCGAATTTCTGGCTGTCGAAGCCGTGCTGCTCGGCCGCAAGGCGATGGGTGAGGCGGTGGTATCAGGGCTCTTCCGTGATCGCTGGCGCATCCGCCGCTCGGGTCAACTTATCCATGCCGAGGAACTCAGACTTTCCGAAGGTGTGGCGGCACTGGCGGCGCGGCAGGCTGTGCTCGGCGGACAGGTGGCCTTTGCGACGTTGCTTTATGCCGGGCCGCTTTCGGAAGCCTATCTCGGCAAGGTCCGGCCGCTCGTCGAAGGATCGATGGGCGGTGCGAGCGCTTGGAATGGCAAGCTCGTCGTTCGCCTTGCCGCAGCCGACGGCTTCTCACTCAGAAAAATCCTGATCCCGGTCATTTCCGCCTTGCGCAATGGTGCGCCTGTGCCGAAAGTCTGGAATCTATGAACGTAAGCATTCGGTCAAGCAGATGGACAAGCGATGAACCTCACTCCGAGAGAAAAAGACAAGCTGTTGATTTCGATGGCGGCGATGGTGGCGCGGCGGCGGCTGGAGCGCGGCGTCAAGCTGAATTACCCCGAAGCGATCGCGCTGATCAGCGACTTCGTCGTCGAAGGCGCCCGCGATGGCCGCCCGGTTGCCGAGCTGATGGAAGCCGGCGCCCATGTGATCGGCCGCGACCAGGTGATGGAGGGGATTGCCGAGATGATCCACGACGTGCAGGTGGAGGCGACGTTCCCGGATGGGACCAAGCTCGTCACCGTGCACGAGCCGATCCGGTGAGGAGATAGGTATGCTCGAGCTCAGGCCCAATTGCGAATGCTGCGACAAGGATCTGCCGCCGGATAGCACTCAGGCACGGATCTGCACCTATGAATGCACCTTCTGCGCCGATTGCGTGGACGGCGTGCTGAAGGGTGTCTGCCCGAACTGCGGCGGCAATCTCGTCGAGAGGCCTATTCGGCCGGCGGCGATGCTTGCCAAAAATCCGGCGTCGACGAAGCGTGTGATGAAAGCCGAGGGCTGCGCGCCCAAGGCGGCTTAAGGAGGACGAGATGATTCCAGGCGAAATCATTGCCGCAAGCGGCGACATCGAACTGAATGCCGGCGCGCCGACGGTGACGCTGGAGGTTTCCAATACTGGCGATCGGCCGGTGCAGGTCGGCAGCCACTATCATTTCGCCGAGACCAATGCCGGGCTTTCCTTCGATCGCGCGGTAGCACACGGCAAGCGGCTCGATATCCCGGCGGGAACGGCCGTGCGCTTCGAGCCGGGACAGACGCGCTCGGTTACGCTGATCCCGCTTTCCGGCAAGCGCGAGGTTTACGGCTTCCGCCAGCTGGTGATGGGCAAGCTTTAAGAACAATGGGCTGGAGGAATGCATGCGCTTGAATATCTGCCTCGTCGGGGCGGCGATGCTGCTGACGACAGGTGCTCCCTCTGCTGAGGGTATCGATTGCAACAGTCCCAAGACACAATCGGACATGACGTCTTGCGAGGCGGCGCGTCATGAGGCCGCCGACAAGGCTTTGAATGCGCAATACAAGAAGACCCGCGCCGTCCTGGCAGCGATCGACAAGGATCTGGATGGCGACATGAAGGGCGCGGAGCAGGCGCTGGTCAAGGCGCAGCGCGCCTGGATCGATTATCGCGATGCCGAATGCGACGCCTTCGGCTTTCAGGCCCGTGGCGGCACGATGGAGCCGATGCTGGTCGCGGGATGTCTCGCCAACATCACGGACAAACGCACGAAAGAGCTGAAAGAGCTCGAAGATACGATGAGCAACTAGGGTGATCAGGAAGATCATGATCGTCGGCAATGGCGAAGTGGGAGAAGGGATAGCAGGCATCATCGATGCCGCCGATTTCGTCATCCGTTTCAATGATTGCCGCTCCTATGGGGCCGGCGGCAGCCGCACGGATGCCGTTGCGGTCTGCAACACCGGCAGGCCGGCAAAGGCGATGCTTGGTTCGCGTGAGTGGCGCGCCCATCCGGGCGTGGTGTCGGCCGGCGAAATCTGGAGCGTGCGCGACCCGGAAAAATTCGCCGCGATGCGGGCGCCGCTTGCCGTCTCGCATCCGGAACTTGATGATTTCTGCGACGACTATACCGCTGAGTTCAGCGCCTTCTGCGCAGACACCGGCAAAACGCACGTCATCATCAGCAAATCGGTTCACGAGGCCGTGGATGCGTCGCTTTCGGCGGTTTCTCCAGCGCCCTATGTCGTGCCGAGCAGCGGGATGATCGTCATTGCCGAGGTGCTGAACACATATGCCGAGGCCGAGGCGACACTTGCCGGCTTTGGCCACGTCGGCTGGGAATGGCACCCGTTTTCGGCCGAACGACAGCTTGTCGATAGCTATATTGCCGCTGGCCGCCTCAAGCGGCTCGGCGGGGAAACACTCGTCTCTTCCTCCCAAGGAGCCTGATAGATGCCCTACAAGATCTCGCGCGCCGCCTATGCCGGCATGTTCGGACCGACCACCGGCGACAAGGTGCGCCTTGCCGATACGGAGCTCTTCATCGAGATCGAGAAGGATTTCACCATCTATGGCGAGGAGGTGAAGTTCGGTGGCGGCAAGGTGATCCGTGACGGTATGGGCCAGAGCCAGGTGACGCGGGCGGATGGCGCGGTCGATACTGTTATCACCAATGCGGTGATCGTTGATCATTCTGGCATCTACAAGGCCGATATCGGCCTCAAGGACGGACGTATCGTCGCGATCGGTAAGGCCGGTAATCCCGACATGCAACCGGGTGTCAACATCATCGTCGGCCCGGGCACGGAGGCGATCGCCGCCGAAGGCAAGATCGTCACCGCTGGCGGTATGGACAGCCATATCCATTTCATTGCGCCGCAGCAGATCGAGGAAGCGCTGATGAGCGGCATGACCTGCATGCTCGGCGGCGGCACAGGACCGGCGCACGGCACGCTCGCCACCACCTGCACACCCGGTCCCTGGCATCTGGCGCGCATGATCGAAGCGGCCGACGCCTTTCCGATGAACCTCGCCTTTGCCGGCAAGGGCAATGCCTCGCTGCCGGGGGCGCTGACCGAAATGGTGCTGGCCGGCGCCACCTCGCTGAAGCTGCACGAGGATTGGGGCACGACGCCAGGCGCCATCGACTGCTGCCTGTCGGTTGCCGACGAATACGACGTGCAGGTGATGATCCACACCGATACGCTGAACGAAAGCGGCTTCGTCGAGGATACGATTGGCGCCATCAAGGGCCGCACCATCCATGCCTTCCACACGGAAGGGGCGGGCGGCGGGCATGCGCCTGATATCATCAAGATCTGCGGCCAGCCGAATGTCATTCCGTCGTCGACCAATCCGACGCGTCCCTATACGGTCAATACCATTGCCGAGCATCTCGACATGCTGATGGTCTGCCATCATCTGTCGCCGTCGATCCCCGAAGATATCGCCTTTGCCGAAAGCCGGATCCGCAAGGAGACAATCGCCGCCGAAGACATCCTGCACGATATCGGCGCCTTCTCGATCATCTCGTCCGACAGCCAGGCCATGGGCCGCGTCGGCGAGGTGGCGATCCGCACCTGGCAGACGGCCGACAAGATGAAGCGTCAGCGCGGCCGGCTGAAGGAGGAAAAGGGCGACAACGACAATTTCCGCGTCCGCCGCTATATCGCCAAATATACGATCAACCCGGCGATCGCCCATGGTCTCAGCCGTGAGATCGGCTCGGTCGAAGTCGGCAAACGTGCCGACCTCGTGCTTTGGAACCCGGCCTTCTTCGGGGTGAAGCCCGATATGGTGCTGCTCGGTGGCTCGATTGCGGCCGCCCCGATGGGCGATCCGAACGCCTCGATCCCGACGCCGCAGCCGGTACACTACCGGCCGATGTTTGCCTCCTATGGCAAGAGCCTCACCAATTCCTCCGTCACCTTCGTCAGCCAGGCCTCGCTCGATGCCGGCCTGAAGGGCCGGCTGGGCGTCGCCAAGGAGCTGGTCGCGGTGAAAAACACGCGCGGCGGCATCTCCAAGGCATCGATGATCCACAACGACCTGACACCCGAGATCGAGGTCGATCCGGAGACCTACGAGGTCAGGGCGAACGGTGAGCTGCTGACTTGCGAGCCGGCGACGGTGCTGCCGATGGCGCAGCGCTATTTCCTGTTCTAGGCCCAGGTCGGATGTGTGATGGACGGCTCCGATGAGGACAGGCATCCGCTGGTTGTTGCGGATCGTATTCCTGCTCGTGTTTTCGGCGGCCTGCGGAATCTTCATTCCCCGGCCGCTGATTGCGCCGGTCAAGGCGTCGTCTACCGCAGTGACGCATCGGATTCTGCTGCTGTCGGGCCCGATCCATACCGATATTGCCATTCCGCTCGACGCGGAAACGCGGGCTGCCTTTTCATTCCTTGACGATACCGGTTTTCCGCTCGGCCATCCGAATGCGGAGTGGCTCATTATCGGCTGGGGCGGTCGTGCCTTCTATCTGGAAACTCCCACATGGGCGGAACTGAAGCCGCTGCCGGTGTTGCGCGCGCTGACGATCGACCGTTCAGTGCTGCATGTAGACCTTGCCGGCCCTATCACCGAGCCGCAGCCCACCGTTACGGCATTCGATGTCAGTGAGGATCAATTAGCGCAGCTGCGCGCTTTTATCTCGGACAGCTTCGTCCGTGACGCGGGCGCGGTGGTGCCGATTGCGGATGCGGGTTACGGTGAGATCGACCGGTTCTTCGAGGCCAGGGGATACTTCAACGCCCTCTTCGGCTGCAACACCTGGACTGCCGCTGCCTTGCGCTCGGCGGGGCTTCGAACCGGCATATGGAACCCGCTTCCACAAGCATTGCGATTGTCTGTTTCTGTCTACAATTGAAGCAGCCGTCGGGCCAGTCCGCTCTTAAAGTGAATTGTGAATAGCGCTCTCCATTTGGTTGTATAAATCAGTGGAAAAACCGGCATTTTCTCCAGCTAAGCCATTCTGGAAAAGCCGCGTCTACAAGGTCATTAAATCCCTTTTATATCAATTGTTTAACTGTCTCTCTGCGTTGTTCGATTCAGGGATTGGAAAGCTGCATCCCCTGCTAGAAAAATTCTGTCCGCCGAAAGGTCCGAAACCGTTCGAATTTTAACGAGTCAATTAAGACACCCGCAGCAATTGGGCTCTTATCAATGCCTGGAAACGCCGAGCAGGAAGGTTGATTCTCATGAGAAACTGGATTTCGCTGCAGGCCGATTTTGGCGATCTTCAATACCGCAGGAACGTCTACGTCTTCGCCCTGAAGATGGCTTTTCTTGCCGTTATTCTCTCAGGAGTCATTATCGCATTGACGATGCCGTCGCTCGATCTTCTTGGGCTTCTACCGGTGACGCTCGCCCATGCAATCGGCTTCGGCGCGATCTTTTCCTGGCTGATCGGCGGTACGGTTTCCGGCATGTTGTCGCTGTTTGCCGGCTTTGCCATGCGCGATCTCGCGCTCTCCCGGGCGGAATTCGAAAAGCTCAGCCGCACGGATACGCTTTCCGGACTGCTGAACCGGCGCGCTTTTACCGAGGCGCTGGAGAATACCGATGGCAACGCCTCCCTGGTGATTTTTGATGTCGACCGTTTCAAGGCGATCAACGACCGCTTCGGCCATGGCTGCGGCGATGCCGTCATCATCGCTGTTTCGGCCATGCTCACATCCGCCTTCGATGAGATGTCCGTCGTCGCACGGCTGGGTGGGGAGGAGTTCGGCGTCATCGTCTCCGGGGAGCCGCTGGAGGCGCGGATGGAGCGCATCGAAAGCGTCCGAGCCCGGATCGCTGGCGGCGCCATCAGGGCCGAGGGGCACGATATCCGCATCACCGTTTCCGGCGGCGTTGCCGATCTCGTCGCCGAGCGCAACAAGCAGGCGGTCTATGCCTCCGCCGACCGGGCGCTTTATCTCGCCAAGGCGCTCGGGCGCAATCGCGTCGTACACGAACGGGAAGGTCTTCATCACGCCTGGCACGGGCTCGTCGAGAACGGTGTTCATGGCGAGAGCAGAGGCCTGGAGAGCGACAACGTGATGCAGGCTTACGGAATATAAAAGCCAGGTCTGGAGCATGATGCCGAAAAGTATTTGCGGTTTTCGGACGACATCATGCTCTATTTTTTGATTTAGATGAAAGGCCATTGGTGCTTGCATCGGGAAGAGCTATTTTGCATGGTCGTCCTCTCAGCAAAACGGACATATCATGCAGCGCGTCACCTCCTATCTTCCCGCCGGAACCCCTTCCTCCCATCCGATCGCCCAGGTCAAGCTGCCGCATGATCTGCGCCATCTGCGCCGCAAGCTGCTGCATCTGGAAAATGGTGAAATGGTCATGCTGGATCTCAAGGATCCGGTGCTTTTCGCCAATGGCGACCTCTTGGTGCGCGACGACGGCGAACTGATCGAGATCCTCGCCGCCGACGAGAAGCTCTTCGAGGTTCGCGGACGCGACCGCACCCATCTGGTCGAGCTCGCCTGGCATCTCGGCAACCGGCATCTTGCCGCCCAGATCGAGGAAGACCGCATCGTCATCCTGCGCGATCACGTCATCCGCACCATGCTGCAGGGCCTCGGCGCCGTTGTCCTCGAGATCGACGAGCCGTTCCAGCCGGCGCGCGGCGCCTACCATTCCCAAGGCGGGCATTCGCATGGGCATGATCACGATCACAATCATGACCACGGGCATGATCATGATCACGAACATGGCTACGAGCATGAGCATGAGCATCGCCACGATCGCGGTCATGATCACGACCACAAGCACGACTGAGCCTTGATGACCAGGGATCGCGAGCTGCAGGCACTGCTGCGCCTGACGGCCTGGCTCTCACCGGCCTTTCCGATCGGCAGCTTTGCCTATTCGGGCGGGCTGGAGCGGGCGGTTGCCGACGGGCTCGTCACAGATGCTACCTCGCTTGCCACCTGGACAGGCACGCTGATCGGCAAAGGTTCGGTCTGGAACGATGCGGTGCTCCTGGCTGAAAGCCACAGGCACCAAGCGGAAGCTGTGCGCCTTGCCGAGATCGCCGCGCTCGCCGCAGCACTTGCCGGATCACGCGAGCGCCATCAGGAAACGATGCTGCTCGGCGAGGCTTTCCTCGCAGCGGCGCGGGCCTGGCCGGACGGGGTGTTCGAGCGGCTGCCCGACAAGGTCGCTTACCCGATTGCGGTCGGGGCGGTAACGGGCGCCCATGGCATAAAGCCCGAGAAGGCACTCGCCGCCTTCCTGCATGCCTATGTCTCACAAGCGGTTTCATCAGGCATCCGCCTCGGCGTCGCCGGACAGAGGGATGGCGTTGCCGTGCTTGCCGGTCTCGAAGATCATATCGCGGAGGTCGCCGGGAGGGCGGCGGCCTCGACGCTCGACGATCTGGGTTCGGCGACGGTGCAGGCCGATATTGCCAGCCTGCGCCACGAGACCCAGGCGACGCGGCTGTTCCGCTCGTGATTGTCCGAAATTATCGCTGCGGCGAGGGCAATTCCAGCAAAAGTGCGCAGCGGTTTTGCGTCCGGAATTGCGTGAAAACAAAGAGATAGAGCGCTTCCGTGATTCGAAGAAAAACAAGCGCTCTAAGTCATTTGACGGTGGCGCGGGCGGGCGGCTTCGCTATCATCGGGGTTCGATTGGAGTAAGGCACATGAAATCAAGAAACGGACCTTTGCGTGTCGGCATTGGCGGGCCGGTCGGCTCGGGCAAGACGGCGCTGACCGAAAAGCTCTGCAAGGCGATGCGCGACGATTATTCCGTCGCCGTCGTCACCAACGACATCTACACGACCGAGGATGCCGAGGCGCTGGTGCGGATGCAGGCATTGACTTCGGACCGCATCGTTGGCGTCGAGACGGGCGGCTGCCCGCATACCGCCATCCGCGAGGATGCGACGATCAATTTGCAGGCGATCGCCGGCCTCAACCAGCGGATCCCCGATCTGGACGTCGTCTTCATCGAATCCGGCGGCGACAATCTGGCGGCGACCTTTTCGCCCGATCTTGCCGATATCACCATCTATGTCATTTCCGTCTGCCAGGGCGAGGAAATCCCGCGCAAGGGAGGGCCCGGCATCACCCGGTCGGACCTGCTCGTCATCAATAAGAAGGATCTGGCGCCCTATGTCGGCGCCGATCTCGAGGTCATGGACCGGGATGCGACGCGCATGCGTGCGAGCCGCCCCTTCGTCTTCTCCGACATGAAGCGCGGTGACGGCGTCAGCTCGATCGTCAGCTTTCTCAGGGAGCAGGGCGGGCTCTAAAGCGCGTCACGAAACCGCTGCACAGTTTTGAGCGACAGAGCCTTTCGGCATCATGCTCTGACGGTCAGATCTGCCGCAGCACGTTGATGTCGCTGATGGCGATCGCCCGGCCGCGGACCGTGACACCTCTCGTCTTCAGCGTCGAGAAGGCGCGCGAAAGCGCCTCCGGCGCGAGACCGAGCTTGCGGGCAAGCAGGTTTTTCGGAAAGGGCAGCCGCAGCGACGCGGCCGCACCGTCCTCGACGCAATGGGTCAGCAGATAGTTTGCCACGCGCTGCGGCGCCGTCTGCATGCGGTCGCTTGCCAGGCATTCCATTGTCGAGATCAGATGCAGCGACAGGCTGCGCATGATCGCCTTGCCGATCCGTGGCCGCTCGTCCAGCAACCGCCGGACCTTGGCGATATGAAAGCACGCCAGTACGGCATGATCCATCGCCTGCGCGCCGGTGCTATAGGTTTCGTCGGCGTGGATCAGGCATTCGGCGAAGCTGTCGCTGGGCTCGCAGATGCGGATATCGGCCTGCCTGCCGTCGCCGTTATGACGATAGAGCCTGATATAACCGCTGAGCACGCAATAGAAATAGGCCGCCTTGTCGCCCTCCTCGAAGAGAACGTCGTGCGGGTCGCAGAGGAGAACGGTGGCGCAGGCGCGCAGGCCTTCGGCCTCGTCGTGGTCGAGCCCGGCCATGAAGGCGGCCTTGGCAAGTACAGCGGCCTCATGGCCGTTGAGTGTCAGCGTTCTGTTCATCTCCCGGTCTCCTGATATGGCCGGTCTTTTCAATTCCTTATGCTGCCGGACAAAATACGGGAAGGAGACGGCGACGGAATTGATTTTGGTCAACCGTCAGAGATGAATGAAAAAAACGAAACGGGCCGGGAGATCGCTCCCGGCCCGTTCAATTCCTCGGCTTTGCTTATTCCGCCGCGAAGGGCGGTAGTCGCAGCACGTTGGTGTCGTTGCCGTTGGCGGTCTTGCGTTTGCTTTCCGGCTTTTCGATCGCGGTCAGGCGCTCCTCCAGCGAGTCGATGTCGTCGCGGTTCTCCCGGGTGACGCGGGTGAGATCCTCGCGCGATAGCGGCAGCTCCTCGTTGTCCTTCCTGCCGACCAGGCGGCCGAAAGCCCAGCCGAGCAGGCGGGAGAGGTCGTCCATGATCAGGAAGAAGGAGGGCACGACGACGAGCGAGAGCACGGTCGAGACGATGATGCCGCCGATCACCGCGATCGCCATCGGCGCGCGGAACGAGCCACCTTCGCCGACGCCGAGCGCAGAAGGCAGCATGCCCGCCGACATGGCGATCGAGGTCATGATGATCGGACGGGCGCGCTTGCGGCCGGCTTCGACCATGGCCTCGACGCGAGGCATGCCCTGGTGGCGCATCTCGATCGCGAAATCGACGAGCAGGATTGCGTTCTTGGTGACGACACCCATCAGCATCAGGATGCCGATCATGACAGGCATCGACAGCGGATTATTGGTGACGAGCAGGCCGGCCGCGACGCCGCCAATGGCGAGCGGCAGCGAGAACAGGATGGTGAAGGGCTGGATCACGTCCTTGAAGAGCAGGATCAGCACCGTCAGCACCAGCAGCAGGCCCATCAGCATGGCGTTGACGAAGCTCTGCTGCATCTCCGTCTGCACCTTGGTGTCGCCGCTTTCGGCAAGGTGCACCGTGGCCGGGATGTTGGCCTCATTGACGATCTCGCGGAAGCGGGCCGAAGCCGTGTCGAGCGCCACGCCCTGCGGCAGGTCGGAGCCGATCGAGACGACGCGGTTGCGGTTGTTGCGCTTGATCGAGCTTACGCCTTCCGAATAGTCGATATTGGCGACGCTTGCGAGCGGAACGGTGCCGCCGCTGGCCGTCTGGACCTTCAGCGCCCGGATGGCCGCGAGATCGCGGCGCATGTCGAGTGAAGTCTGGACACGGATCGGGATCTGGCGATCGTCGAGCGAGATCTTGGCAAGGGCTGCATCGACATCGCCGATGGTGGCGACGCGGATCGTCTCGGAGATCTGCTGCGGCGTGATGCCGAGGCGGGCAGCCTCATCCTTGCGCGGATGAACCTGCAGTTCGGGACGGGGCAGGGCGCCGTCGGCGCTGACATTGGCAAGCAGCGGATCGGCGCGGAGCTTGGATTCCAGAATGCCGACGGCGTCGTTCAGGTCCTTCTCGTTCTTGGAGAGGAAGTTGAAGGAGAGGTCGCGTTCGCCGCGGTCGTTAAGCTTCAGGATATGGACGTCGGGAATGTCGCGCAGCTTGGCGAAGACTTCCTTTTCGATATTCCATTGCGGACGTTCGCGCCCGTGGACTTCCACCTTCGGCAGCATCGGGCCAACGCCCGGGATATGGCCGAGCACGTCGTTGACCATCTTCTTGATCAGCGATTGGTCGAGCTTGTCGAGGGCGAGCGTGATGGTCGCGCGGCGCAGTTCGAGTTCGCCCTTCGGTGATGCGCCGCCGAGAACGAAGACGCTATCGACACCGTTGATGTCCTTGACCCTGTCGTAGATCGCATCCGTCGTCTGCTCGGTGTCGTCAAGCCGTGCATTGGGCGGCAGTTCGACGGAGAGAACGATGCGTGAAGCGTCTTCCGGCGGCAGGAAGCTGCCGGGAACCTGCATCAGCAACATAACAGAGCCGACCAGGAAGCCGAACGCGACAATCAGCGTCGCATAACGCGTGTACCAGCGTCCGGTCGTGCCACGTATGAGACGGGTATAGCCCTTCATCAGCAGGCCGTCATTGTCGTGATGGTCTTCCATCGCGTCTTCGGGGCGCATCAGATAGGCGGCCATCATCGGTGTGATGAGGCGCGCCACCATCAGCGAGAAGAAGACGGAGAAGGCGACGGTCAAGCCGAACTGGATGAAGTATTGGCCCGGAATGCCCGGCATGAAGGAAACCGGCACGAAGACGGCGATGATCGTGAAGGTAGTGGCGATGACAGCGAGGCCGATTTCATCAGCCGCCTCGATCGCCGCTCGATAGGGGGTCTTGCCCATCTTGATGTGGCGGGCGATGTTTTCGATTTCGACGATCGCATCGTCGACGAGGATGCCGGTCGCGAGCGTCAAAGCGAGGAAGCTGACGAGGTTCAGCGAGAAGCCCATCAAGTCCATGATCCAGAAGGTCGGGATCGCGGACAGCGGAAGGGCGATCGCGGAAATCAGCGTCGCGCGCCAGTTCCTCAGGAACAGGAAGACGACGATGACGGCGAGCAGCGCGCCTTCGAGCAGCGTATGAATGGCGGCTTCGTAGTTGCCGTAGGTGAAATAAACCGAATCGTCGATCAGTTCGATCTTCACATTCGGGTTTTCGGTCCGAACCTTGTCGAGGTTCTGCGCCACGGTTTCGGCGACACTGACCTCGCTGGCGCCCTTGGAGCGGAAGACGCCAAAGGTAACGACTGGGGTATCGTTGAAGCGCGAGAAGGATTTCGGCTCCTCATAGGTGTCCTTGATGACGCCGAGATCGGATAGTTTGACGAAGCGGCCGTTCGGCAGGCCGATCGTCGTGTTGGCGAGGTCGGCGACGTTGCGGGCGTCACCGAGAACACGGATCGCCTGTTCGCTGCCGGCCACCTGGCCGCGGCCGGAGCCGAGGTCGATGTTGGTGCCGCGCAGCTGCTCGTTCACGCTTGCGGCGGTGATGCCATAGGCGTTGAGCTTGTCGGGCGTGAGTTCGATGCGCACTTCGCGCTCGGCGCCGCCGTAACGGTCGACACGGCCGATGCCGGCTTGGCCCTGCAGCGAACGCTTGATCGTGTCGTCAACGAACCAGGAAAGTTCCTCCAGCGACATGGCGGGCGAGGAAACGGCGAAGGTCTGGATCGCCTGGCCTTCGACATCGACCTTGGAGACAATAGGTTCTTCGACGTTTGCCGGCAGATCGCTGCGGATGCGGTCGATCGCGTCCTTGGTGTCCTGCACGGCCTGTTCGGTCGGCACTTCCATGCGGAACATGACGTTGGTCTGCGAACTGCCGTCGGTCACGGTCGACTGGATTTCGTCGATGCCGGTGATCGAGGCGACTGCGTCTTCGATCTCCTTCGTCACCTGCATTTCGAGTTCGGCAGGCGAAGCGCCGCTCTGCGTCACGCTGATCGAAACCAGCGGTACGTCGATGTTGGGAAAACGGGTGATCGGCAGCGAGTTGAAGGACTGCATGCCGATGAACACCAGCAGGCAGAAGGCCAGCAGCGGTGCGATGGGGTTTCGAATGGACCAGGCTGAAAAATTCATCGGATGGTCTCTTTAGTTGGAAGCCGGGAGCTGTTCACGCACCGGAGTGATGCGGTCACCGTCGCGGACATAGGCGCCCGCCTTGGCCACGACCTCGTCGCCGGTCTCCAATCCATTGACGATCTCGACATAGGCACCGTCCTGGATGCCGGTCTCGACCTTGGCGTATTTCACCACGCCATCCTCGACCCTGCGAGCAGAGGAGCCCTCGTTGCTGGTCAGCACGGCGGTCAGGGGAAGCGAGACGCCCTCAGTCTCGCGCACGATGATCTCGGCGCTGCCATACATGCCGGAGCGCGCCTTGCTGTCGTCGTCGATGGAGATATGGACGAGACCGAGGCGGGTGACCGGATCGACGGTGGGCGAGACCAGGCGCACGGCGCCGGACAGTTTCTCGCGGCTGCCGGAGAGCGAAATCGCAGCCTTCTGACCGGCCACGACTCTCACGATATCGCTTTCGGCGACTTCGGCGACGAGTTCGATATCGCCGTTACGAATGATGGTGAAGAGCGGGTCGCCGTTGCCGGCGGCGATGGCGCCGACCTTGGCGTTCTTTGCCGAGATCGTGCCGGCGACCGGCGTCTTCACATCGGTGCGCGCCAGCTTCAAATCCGCATCTGCGATCTGGCTGTCGAAGACCTTGAGATCGGCTACGGAAACTTCGATCGCCTGTTCGGCGGAAGATACGCGGGCATTGGCTGCGGCGGCCGTCGCATCGGCCTGTTCGACCTGTGCGGTGGAGACCGTACCCTTCTTGCCCATTTCCTGGGCGCGGGCCTGCTGCTGCCTTGCCTGTTCGGCGTTGGCCTGCGCCTCGATGAGCTGAGCGCGCAACTGGGCAAGGCTTGCCTCACCCTTGGCTCTCGTCGCCAGCATCTGGCTCTTCTCCAGGATCAGCGCGTCCTCGTTCAGCGTGGCGAGCGTGCTTTCCGCCTGCACCTTGTCGCCGACATCTGCTTTTAGCGTGCGGATCGAGAGGCCTTCGACCTGCGGCTGGATATAGACTTCTTCGACGGGTTTGACCGTACCCGTGCCGATTACGCGGTCGACGAGGGTTCGGTTCGTCGCCTGGGTGACAACGATCGCCGGCAGGTTCTGCTGCGGTTTTGCGACCGGCGTCTCCTGCGAAAAAGCGGCGGATGCGGCGAGAGCCGCCGCAAAAAGGGTGGAGGCGCCTAGAATTCCAATCGGCTTGTGTGCCATGCGTCTTCGTCCAATCTTATGATAAGGTTGGCCGAACTCGAGCGTCTGCCACTCAGCGCGCGATCAGGCCACTGCCCTTCCTGCATTCTCAGAGGTATCCGCCGATCCTTTGCCGTCTTCATCCCTCGCCGGCAAATTCGGCTTGTAGGTGGTATCGATTTGCTCGATCTACAAGTCCGGCAGAAAACAATTCCCCATTAGGCGATAATAATTACCATTCCGACGTCAATCAATCACCGCAAGGTTATGTCAACATTACGAAGATTGATCACGCTCATCCCTAAGACGTTTGACGCCCGATAAATGCGACAGTTGCAAGGCATTTTTTCGGTTGCTGGATGCAGATGATTTAAGGCCGACTGACCGGAAATCTGAATCAGCGTCTAAATCAAATAGATAGAGAATGTCGTCCGAATACCGCGGACACTTTTTGGCATCATGCTCTAGAAAAAGACGAAACGCGCGGGAAATCTCCCGCGCGTTTCGCTTAGCATCTTGCCGAAACTACTTGGAAGCAGCGTCGGTAATGTCGTGCGTCCAGGCGCCCGACGGCTCCTTGCTGATGATCTTCTGATCGAGCAGCGCCTTTGCCGTGCGGGCATAGAGCGCCTCGTCCAGCTTGCCGGAGCTGTCGCCGACCAGCTTGGCGACTTCGCCCATCATGCGCTTCTGATGGTTGTCGTCCTGGCCGCCATTGTCCATGACGATCTCGGCGGCTTCGTCGGGATTCTCGGTGGCATATTTCCAGCCCTTCATCGAAGCGCGGACGAACTTGACCATCTTCTCCTTGAAGGCCGGGTCTTTCAGCTTGTCTTCCATCGCATAGAGGCCGTCTTCGAGAAGGTCGTTGCCCATTTCAGTGTAGTTGAAGACCGTCAGTTCTTCCGGCTTGAAGCCGGCATCGATCGCCTGCCAGTATTCGTTATAGGTCATGACGGAGATGCAGTCGGCCTGCTTCTGGACGAGCGGCTGCACGTCGAAGCTCTGCTTCAGCACGGTGACGCCGTTCGGACCGCCTTCGGTGGACAGGCCGAGCTTGTTCATCCAGGCGAAGAAGGGATACTCGTTGCCGAAGAACCAGACGCCGAGCGTGTGGCCCTTGAAGTCGGCTTCGGTCTTGACCGGGCCGTCCTTGCGGCAGATCATTTCCAGGCCCGACTTCTGATAGGGCTGGGCGATGTTGACGAGTGGAACGCCCTTTTCGCGGGCAACCAGGGCACCGCCCATCCAGTCGACGATGACATCGGCGCCGCCGCCGGCAATCACCTGCTCGGGGGCGATATCAGGGCCACCCGGCTTGATCTCGACGTCGAGGCCTTCTTCCTTGTAGAAGCCCTTGTCCTTAGCGACGTAATAACCGCCGAACTGGCTCTGCGTGACCCATTTCAGCTGCAGCACCACCTTGTCGGCGGCCATGGCATGGGCCGATGCAAGCGACATCGCGCTCGCCATCATTGCAACCATCAACTTTCTCATTTTCTTATCCTTACCCTCTGAAGTTATGCCCGGACCCGTTTCTGGAGCCCGCGCGCGCCTAGCCACCACGGATAGACGGATGCCAGAACGTCACCGCCCGTTCGGTCAGGGCGATGATGCCATAGAAGATCGAGCCGGCCAGCGCCGCGACGGCGATTTCCGCCCAGACCATGTCGACATTCATGCGGCCGATCTCGGTGGAGATGCGGAAGCCCATGCCGACGATCGGCGTCCCGAAGAATTCCGCAACGATGGCACCAATCAGCGCCAGCGTCGAGTTGATCTTCAGTGCGTTGAAAATAAAGGGCATTGCCGCCGGAAGCCTGAGCTTCAGCAGCGTCTGCCAATAGCCGGAGGCATAGGTGCGCATCAGGTCGCGCTCCATGCTGCCGGAGGCGGCAAGGCCGGCGACGGTATTCACCAGCATCGGGAAGAAGGTCATGATGATGACGACGGCGGCCTTCGACGGCCAGTCGAAGCCGAACCACATGACCATGACAGGGGCGACGCCGATGATCGGCAGGGCCGAAACCATGTTGCCGATCGGCAGAAGGCCGCGGCGCAGGAAGGCGATGCGGTCGGCGAGCACCGCGACGACGAAGCCACTGAGGCAGCCGACGATATAACCGATCAGCACCGCCTTGAAGATCGTCTGCCTGACGTCCGCGCCGAGGATCGGCAGCGACGCCATGAACCGCGCGCCGATGGCGCTCGGCGGCGGCAGCAGGATGAAAGGGACGCCAGCGCCACGCGTCACCGCTTCCCAGAGAATGAGGATCCAGGCGCCGAAGATTGCCGGGATCAGGAGCTGGAGCGCCGACTTGCCGAAAGTGGTGACGGGCTGCAGTTTCGACAGTTCGCTGACGCATCGCCAGGCAAGCAGCCAGCAGGCGAAGAGCAGCAGGAAGAAAGCCCGCGCCGCCGTGCCCTCGTTGCCGGAAAGAGCCGAAAGCAGCATCCAGGCGGCGCCATGCGCGCCGATAAACAGCACGGTGGCCCGATAGGCCGGCGGCTGTGGTGCGAATGACAGCAGGGCAGCCGCGATGACGATGGTGAAAATGAGGCTTGCCGTGCCGTCGGTGAGGGGGCGCGCCGCGCCCTCGGCCAGGAGCGGCAGGGCCGTCAGCGCCCCGACGCAGAGGAGGAGGGCGACCATGCCTTGCCAGGAGAAGGTCAGATGTCTCATGCCGGTCTCCCGCCCATGGCGCGGTCGACGATCTTCGCCGCAACGCCGACAATCGCAACCAGGATGCCCGCTAGCAGCGATCCGGCGACGAGGGCGGCCCAGATATCGATGGTCTGGCTGTAATAGGAGCCGGCCAGCAGCTTCGAACCGATGCCGGCGACGGCACCCGTGGGCAGCTCGCCGACGATGGCGCCGACGAGGCTGGCGGCGATCGCGACCTTCATCGAGGTGAAGAGGAAAGGGATCGAGGCTGGAACGCGTAGCTTCCAGAAAGTCTGCATCGGGCTGGCATAATAGGTGCGCATCAGGTCGAGATGCATGATCTCAGGCGAACGCAATCCCTTCACCATGCCGACGGCGACCGGAAAGAACGAGAGGTAGGTGGAGATCAGCGCTTTCGAGACGAGGCGGGAGGCGTCGGAATCGAGGTTCAACAGATGCGCAATGGCATTGTCGCCGGTCAGTACGTTGTAGGAGATGATAACGATCATCGGCGCGATGGCGAGGATCGGTATGGTCTGGCTCGCCACCAGCCAGGGCATCAGCGAGCGGTCCATGGCGCGGTTGTGGACGATCAGCACGGCGAGAAGGATGCCGAGCAGCATGCCGAAGCCGAAGCCGAGCAGGGTGGAGGAGAGCGTTACCCAGCTGTGATAGACGAGGCTGCGGTTGCTCGAAAGGCTGCGCAGAAAGGTGTTCTCGTAGACGTTCTGCGCCACCTGATGCGGCGCCGGCAGGATAGGCTTTGGCTGCGCCAGCGTCTTGCCGATGAATTCGAGGGTCGTTGGTGTGGCGCCGGCGCGGCCGTCCATGTCGCGCTGGAACGGCGCGTTCATCAGGATGGCGGCGATATACCAGATGACGACGAGGGCCAGCAGGATTGTGGTGACGGGGATGATCTTGTCCTTGAAGGTGTCGGGTTTCAAAAGATGCGCCCCCATCTATTGGTATGGAGTGTGCCGCCACCCCCCTCTGTCCTGCCGGGCATCTCCCCCACAAGGGGGGAGATCGGCAGGAGGGTAGCGCCTCGCTCCGTGTTAGCTCTGCAGCGAACGGAACGGCGATCCTTCCTTGGGGAAGCCGGTGCGGCATATCGATCTCCCCCCTTGTGGGGGAGATGCCCGGCAGGGCAGAGGGGGGTGCCCCCAGGGTGCAATCGCCTGCTCCTCATGCGTGCCCCGTCCTCAGCCCGCCGCGGACGCGATGGGCGATTTCCAGGAACTCGGGGGTGTCGCGGATGTCGAGCGGGCGTTCGGCCGGCAGGGTCGAGTCGATCACATCGGTCACGCGGCCCGGGCGCGGAGACATGACCACGATCTTGGTCGAGAGGTAGACTGCCTCGGGGATGGAATGGGTGACGAAGCAGATCGTCTTATTGGTGCGGGTCCAGAGTTTCAGCAGCTCTTCGTTCAGATGGTCGCGGACGATCTCGTCCAGGGCGCCGAAGGGCTCATCCATCAGCAGCAGGTCGGCGTCGAAGGCGAGCGCACGGGCGATCGAGGCGCGCTGCTGCATGCCGCCGGAAAGCTGCCAGGGGAATTTCTTCTCGAAGCCCGAAAGACTGACCAGATCGAGCGCTTCGGCGATGCGCCGCGTCCGGTCGGCGCCGGAATAGCCCATGATCTCCAAGGGCAGGGCGATGTTGTTTTCGATGGTGCGCCAGGGATAGAGCGCCGGCGCCTGGAAGACATAGCCGTAGGCGCGGGCCTTGCGAGCCTCTTCCGGTGTCATGCCGTTGATCGAGATCTCGCCCGACGTGCTCTTCTCGAGATCGGCGATGACACGCAGGAACGTGGTCTTGCCGCAGCCCGAGGGACCGATGAAAGAGACGAAATCGCCCTTGCGGACATCGAGATTGACATTGCTCAGTGCGCTCACCGGGCCGTCATTCGCCTGGTAGGTGAGACAGAGATCCTTG
The DNA here is from genome assembly GCF_001679785.1 of Rhizobium leguminosarum. Taxonomy (NCBI): domain Bacteria; kingdom Pseudomonadati; phylum Pseudomonadota; class Alphaproteobacteria; order Hyphomicrobiales; family Rhizobiaceae; genus Rhizobium; species Rhizobium leguminosarum. The sequence goes on along the minus strand of NZ_CP016286.1, from coordinate 2,959,292 downwards.
GCGGATACGACGGAGGGTGTTTGCATCAATGCGACCAGTCTTGTTTTTGCCGCGGGAGCGCGGTTTGCGTGCTATCATTACCGCCGGTTTTATCGACGACACACTCCATGGAGGATGAGGATGGACGTGACATCAAAGCCCACCTGCCACATCGTTCGCCCCAATCATGCCTATGACGGCAAGCAGGGGCTCAGCTATTTCCAAGGAGTCGCAGCCGAGACGGTCGGCGCCAAGGGCATCTGCATGCACCTCCTGACGATCCCGCCGGGCGTACGCGCCAAGGCGCATCTGCACGAGGCGCACGAGACGGCGATCTACATGCTCTCCGGCGAGGCCCATACCTGGTACGGCGATCGGCTTGAGCATCACGTCATCGTCCATGCCGGCGAACTTTTCTATATCCCGGCAGGCGTGCCGCATCTGCCGGCAAACCTCAGCAGCACGCCGTGCACGGCGATCATCGCCCGCACCGATCCGAACGAGCAGGAAAGCGTCGTGCTTCTGCCGGAGTTGGACGCTTTGGTACCGGCGTGAGGTCATTGGCATAGAGGCAGCGGTCCCCCGTTGATGGCCGTATCGTCATGCGCCATCGTCATACGCCGCTTGCCGGAATGCCGCTACGCGTCACCTTGCGCGGCGCGGTGATGTCCTTCCACTGGGAAAGCGCCTTGCTGACAGCCGTGACCGGCTCGCGCCTGACAAATTCGCCGTGGCCCTCGCGCGTCTTGATCGTGTTTTCCTCGATCGCGACAACGCCGCGCGTCAGCGTATAGCGCGGCAGGCCGGTCACTTCCTTGCCTTCGAAGACGTTGTAGTCGATCGCCGACTGCTGGGCCTTGGACGAGATGGTCTTGGAACGTTGCGGGTCCCAGACGACGATGTCGGCATCGGCGCCGACAAGGATCGCGCCCTTCTTCGGATAGATGTTGAGGATCTTGGCGATGTTGGTCGAGGTGACGGCGACGAATTCGTTCATCGTCAGCCGCCCGGTGTTGACGCCATGGGTCCAAAGCATCGGCATGCGGTCTTCGAGGCCGCCGGTGCCGTTCGGGATCTTGGTGAAATCATTGAGCCCGAAGCGCTTCTGCGCCGTGGTGAAGGCGCAATGGTCGGTGGCAACGACCTGCAGCGAGCCGGAGGCAAGCCCCGCCCAGAGCGAGTCCTGATGCTGCTTGTTGCGGAAGGGCGGCGACATCACCCGGCGGGCGGCATGATCCCAGTCGGGATTGGAATATTCGCTCTCGTCGAGCGTCAGGTGCTGGATCAGCGGTTCGCCATAGACGCGCATGCCCTTGGCGCGGGCGCGGCGGATCGCCTCGTGTGCCTGTTCGCAGGAGGTGTGGACGATATAGACCGGGCAGCCGGCCATGTCGGCGATCATGATGGCGCGGTTGGTGGCTTCTCCTTCCACTTCGGCGGGCCGGGAATAGGCGTGCGCCTCGGGGCCGTTATTGCCCTCGGCCAGCAGCTTTGCCGACATCGAGGCGACGACGTCGCCGTTTTCGGCGTGCACCAGCGGCAGGGCGCCGAGCTCGGCGCAGCGCTGGAAGGAGGCGAACATCTCGTCATCGTCGACCATCAGCGCGCCCTTGTAAGCCATGAAGTGCTTGAAGGTGTTGATGCCCTTGTCGCGGACGATGGTCTCCATCTCCTTGAAGACCTGCTCGCTCCACCAGGTGACCGCCATATGAAAGGAATAATCGCAGTTGGCGCGGGTCGATTTGTTGTCCCACATGGTCAGCGCCTCGAGCAGCGACTGGCCGGGGGCGGGCAGGGCGAAATCGACCACCATGGTCGTGCCGCCGGAAAGGGCGGCGCGCGTGCCGCTCTCGAAATCGTCGGAAGAATAGGTGCCCATGAAGGGCATTTCGAGGTGGGTGTGCGGATCGATGCCGCCCGGCATGACATAACAGCCGGTGGCATCCAGCGTTTCGTCGCCCGAGAGGTTCGGACCAATCTCGATAATCTTGCCGCCGTCGATTTTCACGTCAGCCTTATAGGTCAGGTCGGCGGTGACGATGGTGCCGTTCTTGATGACTGTGGTCATGATCATTCCCCGTTCTTGTCTGCAGATTGGGCCGGCGAATAGAAGCCGAGCAGGTCTGAGCTGACCTCGATCCGGCCCTGCAAGGCGGCTAGAATCGTTTCGAGCACTGAGCGGCGTTCGCGCGAGATTTCCTGATTCCAGAAGCGCAGCACGGAATAGCCATTCACATTGAGCCATTCAGTTCGGCGCTGATCGGAAGCGCTATCGGAATGTTGGAAGCCGTCGACTTCGACGATCAGTCGTTTTTCACGACAGAGGAAATCGACGATGAATGGGCCAAGGGGAACTTGCCTTGCAAACTTATAGCCGTTCAAGCGGCGGGCGCGGAGGTCGCTCCAGAGGTGGTATTCCTCTTCAGTTTCGTTGCGGCGAAGCGTTCTCGCCTGGTCGGTCTTGTTGGTGCGATGTTTGCGGATGTCCTGCTTGGTAATTTTCGTCGCGCCTGGAGCCCCCTCATCCGCCCTTCGGGCACCTTCTCCCCGAGGGGAGAAGGGGGAGACCGCGACGTCCACCGTTCCCTTCTCCCCAGCGGGGAGAAGGTGGCCCGAAGGGTCGGATGAGGGGGCTCCGGGCGCGAAATAAGCCATCACACGACAATCTCCGCCGTTTCGACCACCGCATGGAAGAGCACGTCGGCTCCCGCCATCGCCCATTCCTTGGAGATTTCTTCCGCCTCGTTGTGCGAGAGCCCGCCAACGCAGGGGCACATGACCATCGTTGCGGGCGCGACCTTGGCGGCCCAGCAGGCGTCGTGGCCGGCGCCGGAGATGATGTTCATGTGGCTGTAGCCGAGTCTCTCGGCGGCTTCGCGCACCGACGTGACCAGTTTCGGATCGAAGGTGATCGGCTCGAAGTGGCCGATCGCCTCGATGGAACAGCCGACGCCGAGTGCGTCGGTGATCTCAGGCGCCTTCGCCTCGATCTTTGCCCGCATGCGGTCGAGCTTCTCCTTGTCGGGCGAGCGGATGTCGACGGTGAAGACGACCTTGCCCGGCAGCACGTTGCGGGAGTTTGGCGAGAAGAACACCTGGCCGACGCCGCCGACGGCGCCTGGCTGTTCGCCCATCGCCACGTCCTGGACCATCTCCAGGATGCGGGCCATGGCGAGGCCGGCATTGACGCGCAGGTTCATCGGCGTCGATCCGGTGTGGGCTTCCTTGCCGGTCAGCGTGAATTCCAGCCACCAGAGGCCCTGGCAATGGGTGACGACGCCGATCTGCTTTTCCTCGGCTTCGAGGATCGGTCCCTGCTCGATGTGATATTCGAAATAGGCGTGCATCTTGCGGGCGCCGACTTCTTCGTCGCCGACCCAACCGATGCGCTTCAGTTCGTCGCCGAACAGATTGCCCTCGGGGTCCCTGCGGTTATAGGCAAAGTCCAGGCTGTGCACGCCGGCGAAGACGCCTGACGCCAGCATGGCAGGGGCAAAACGCGCCCCTTCCTCGTTGGTCCAGTTGGTAACGACGATCGGATGTTTGGTCTTGATGCCGAGATCGTTCATCGTGCGCACGACTTCGAGAGCCGCAAGCACGCCGAGCACGCCGTCATATTTGCCGCCGGTCGGTTGGGTGTCGAGATGCGAGCCGACATAGACGGGCAGAGCATCGGGATCGGTGCCGGGGCGGGTGGCGAACATCGTGCCCATGCGGTCGACACCCATGGTCAATCCGGCATCGTCACACCATTTTTTGAAAAGGCTGCGGCCCTGCGCATCGGCATCCGTCAGCGTCTGGCGATTGTTGCCGCCCGCGATGCCGGGGCCGATCTTCGCCATCTCCATGAGACTGTCCCAGAGACGGTCGCCATTGACGCGCATGTTCTCGCCTGGTGCTGCCACCATTTCGTATGCCCTCACCTGTTTGCGGCAGTCATGCAAAGGGCATGCCCGCCTGTTCCCGTGGTCCTTTCCTGCGCCCCCTTATTGGTTTTGTCGAGCGCCGGAAAATCGCCAGTTGCCTTTGTTTTGCATCTGACGGATAATTTGACCGATTGGTAAACATTACAACTTCCACCGCCGGGCTCAAGACGAAAATCACGAAAATTGCCGATAAATATACGGGCAGTTGCTCAAGAAGGCGGCGGGGGATCGCTTTCAGAAAAACTTGAGCGAAGAAGTTGAATTTCAAGGGGAAATAACAGCCTGTGACCATACCGAGAGCAGCGAAAACCCTGAGGCGGACGCGAATCCAGGAGGAGAAGGAAGAGCAGATCCTGGAAGCGGCCCTCGACGTGTTTTCGGCAAGCGGCTTCCGCGGCTCGACCATCGACCAGATTGCCGAAGTGGCCGGCATGTCGAAACCCAACCTGCTCTATTATTTCCGCACCAAGGAAGCCATGCACCGGGCGCTGATCGACCGGGTGCTCTACACCTGGCTGGAGCCGCTGCGGGCCTTTAACGCCGAAGGCAATCCGGAGGCGGAAATCCGCAGCTACATCCGCCGCAAGCTGGAGATGGCCCGCGATTTTCCCCGCGAGAGCCGGCTTTTCGCCAACGAGGTGCTGCAGGGCGCGCCGCATATCGAGGACGAGCTGAAGGGACCGCTGAAGGAATTGGTCGACGAGAAGGCGGAGGTCATCCGCGCCTGGGCGAAATCAGGCAAGATCGTCAAATGCGATCCCTATCACCTGATCTTCTCCATCTGGTCGACAACGCAGCATTACGCGGATTTCGACGTTCAGGTGCGTGCCGTGCTGGGGCAGGAACATTCGGGCGAAGGGCGCTTCGAGGATGCGGCGCGGTTTCTGGAACAGCTCTTCATCGGCGGCCTGCGACCGGATCCCCTGGAGGCGTGAGGGTTTACCCTCTTCTTGGAAGCGGCACCCGGGCAAGAATATCCGTCATGCCTTCCATCGTATAAGGCTTCTGTAGCACGGGCGCGTCCGAGTGGCTGTTCGCCTGGGCGATGCCCTCCCCATAGCCCGTGGCAAAAACGAAGGGTACGCCTTCGGCCGCCAGCCGGTCGGCAATTCCGAAACTCGTCTCATCGCCAAGATTGACATCGAGAAGCGCCAGATCGAAGGACTGCCCTGCCAGAATTTCCATAGCCGCAGTGACACTTGGCGCCGTAGCCACGTCGGCGCCCAGGCGGCGCAGGATGTCCTCGCCATCCATGGCGATGATCAGATTGTTTTCCACCAGCAGCACGTTCAAGCCGGAGAGCGGCTGTTCATCAGAAGTGGTCTTCGGTTCGGTCGTTCCGAGCGGAGCCGGATTTGATCGTTCGCTCGTCGGGCCGACGACATGTCGCGCCGGAATGGAGAAATCCGCCTCGAGCCCATCCTTGACGTAGCGGACCTCGGCCTTGCCGCCGAGGTCATAGGGGATCGAGCGGCGGATGATCGTCGAACCGAAGCCATGGCGTTTGGGTTCGACGACGGGCGGGCCATCCTTTTCGCGCCAGCCAATACGCAGATTGCCCTCGTCGTCGCGATGCCAGCCGAGTTGGACCGTGCCGCTGCTGGTGCCGGAAAGGCTGCCGTATTTGGCGCTGTTGGTCATCAGCTCATGGAAAACAAGGGCGGCGGTGGAAAAGGCCTGCGGTTCCAGCAGCACGTCCTCGCCGCTCATCTGGATGCGTTGCGCATTTTTCCCGAGATAGGCGCCGGTCTCTGCCAGCAGCAATTGCCGAAGCGAAGCGGGCGCCCAGTGATCGCGGGTGATCTGGTCATGGGCACGGGCGAGCGACTGGATGCGGCCCTCGAGCTGGCGGATGTAGTCGCCAAGGCCGACCGACGTTGCCTGCGACTGCCGGATGATGCCGGTGATGAGGCTCAATATGTTGCGGACGCGGTGGTTCAGCTCGGCAATCAGCAGTTCCTGGCGCTCGTTTGCCGTCTGGCGCGCCATGCTGACCTCGTCGGTGAGGCGCAATACCACCTCGATCAGCGTGACGCGGATGGTTTCGGCGACGCGGCGCTCGGCCTCCGTGAAGGGGAGGGAGCGGCCACGCACCAGTTCCGACCAGGCCTCGAAACTCTTGCGCGGCGTCAGCCTCGGGCCATTCGGCCCGTATTCCACCGGCTTGTGCGGGTCGCCGCCCCAGCGGGCGGTGCGCACCAATTCCTGGCGGAAAAGCACGACATAATCGCGCGGCGAACGCGAGATCGGGATGGCAAGCGTGCCTGCCACCGCATCATCGACCTCAAGATCCGGATAGGCTTCCGCGAGCCTGTCCACGGCATAGATGCGGCCGGCGGCGTTGCGGTTGAGGTGGCGGACGAGGGCTGCGAAGCCTCTCTCATCCGGCCCGATGCCGGCAAGGGCCAGGCGGCCGTTGATCCAGACGCCGATCCCATCGGCAGGAATGGCGTCGGCAAGCGCCTCGATCAGCCAGGCCGGATCGTCGAGCAGGCTCGCATTGTCTGCGACGGAGGTGAGAAGCCGGTCTGCAATGCGGCGCGCCTTGGTCTCGTAGTCGAGAGCCAGTCGCCGTTCGCGGCTTTCAAGTCGCGACGCAAACATCTGGCCGAAGAGTTCGGCAGTGGAGCGGCTTTGGGCCGAAGGCAGACGCGGGCCGTAGTGATGGCAGGCAAACAGGCCCCAGAGCCTACCGTCCACGACGATCGATATGGAGAGCGAAGCGCCGACGCCCATGTTTTTCAGATATTCGATGTGGATCGGCGAAACAGAACGCAATACCGACATGGAGAGGTCGAGCGGCTGGCCGTGCTCGTCGCGTTGCGGCAGGATCGGGACCGGGACGGCGTCGACATCGGCAATGATGCGGAACAGGTTGCGCAGATAAAGCGCGCGCGCCTGTACTGGAATGTCGGAAGCCGGATAGTGCAGCCCGAGAAACGAGCCGATGCCGGCCCGGGCGGCTTCCGCCACTACTTCGCCGGAACCGCCTTCGTCGAAACGATAGACCATGACCCGATCGAAGCCGGTCAAGGCGCGCGCCTGTCTTGCACCTTCGCGGAAGAACGCCTCCAGTGTTTCCGTGTGGTCGAGCCGGGACATCATGCTGCGCATGGAGAGCGAAGCGACGTCGCGCCGGTTATCCTGGCAGCGCTCGCCTTCGATGATGACCTCACCTCCGTTCAGGTGCAGGGCAATGTCGAACCTGTTTTGATCGGGCATCAGGGCAATGCCGAAAATGCGCTCGACGACGTCGGGACCGCGCAGCGTGGTAAGCTTGTTGCGGATGGCGTGGAGTGCTTCGGGTGTGATCAGAGAGACAACGGGACGGCCAATCGCGTCGGCCTGCGCAACACCGAGGAACTCTACCAGATTTGCAGAGGCGCGGGTGACAATCCAGTCTGAGGATATCGCCAGGAGAAAGCCGAAAGGTTGAACCGATCCAAGCTGGTGGATCGGTTCACGGTCGCAATTGGTGAGATCGACAGGTTCGTGCGTGCCGCTCATGGCACGGTTTCCAGCGTGAGTTGCCCCGCTTTTAGGAAGAGATCGAAGACATTGCGAGCGGCCGTGACGGCAGCGCCGGGATCGTTCACCTTGCTTGCGTCAAGACGATCCACGAAGAGCCGCATGGCGCCCTTCGGGCCTTGGGGGGTCAGGTAGCTGCTGGGCAAATGATCAGGCACGGCCTTGGCGAGCAGCGCGCCGCCGAGCTTGGAGCCTTCCAGGACATAGGCAGCACCCCAGACCGCTGCTTCGCAATGCAAGGCAGGTTGAGGAAGAGGCGCGGGCAATCGATCGCCGAGCTCCCTTATGTCGGCAGCGAGCCGGTGCACGCGCCTTCGTTCCGGCCAGTCGGGCAGCAGGCGAGCGATCCCGGCTTCCTCAAGCGCATGTTCGACTGATGGTACGACCCGGGCATGCGCTAGCAGGAATGCCTTGTAATCCTGGGTGCGTGAGAGATTGAAACTGCCGAAGAGAGCGTCGACCGCGGCGTGGCAATCTGCAGTTTGTGCGCGGAGGGCGCTGCGAAGTGACATGCTGACCGTGTTCCGAGTGATATGGCGGTCGTCCACAACGGACGGTGAACTATCGGATATACTGCTGCATCGGGTGATTTCCAGGGAAACGTATAGGAATTACATGGGTTTCTCGTCGCTCGCAGACGCGTGGCGAGCGCTTCAGCCCATCATTGCCGGCAGTCCGGCGGCGAGCGTATCGATCGCGAGCCTTACCTTCGGCAGCATGACCGGAGAGCGCAGCCAAACGGCATGGGCATCGAAGACATTGGCCGGTTCCTGCTTCAACACCTGAATGAGCCGGCCTGCCAGCACCTCCTCGCGGACCAGCCAGCAGGGGAGCCAGGCAAGTCCGCGCCCGGCGACGGCCGCATCGGAAATCGAAGCAAGGTCGTCGAGCCGCAGCCGCGCCTTTGGCGGCATCCGCCGCCCGGGATCGGCTGCAGTCGGAAAGATCCAACCCTTGTCATCATCGCCCCGCCTGTAGACGATGCCCTCATGCCGGGGAATATCGAAGACGGTCTGCGGCGAACCATGTTTTTCCAGATAGGCGGGCGATGCGCAGACGGTCATGCGCTGGCGGGCGATCGCCCGGGCCATCAGATCCGGATTGTCCTTCAGCGGCCCGTTGCGGATGACAAGATCGAAGCCGTCTTCGAGCAGGTCGACGATACGGTCGTTGAAGGAAAGGTCGAGTTCGAGGTTCGGATGTTCATCGAGCAGGCGTGCCAGGATCGGCGCGATGCAATGGCGGCCGAAAAGCACCGGCATCGAGATGCGCAATCGGCCGCGCACATCACGCCGGCCGGATTCCAGCATGGCTTCCCCGAGGCGGATTTCCTCGACCGCCCGCAGGCAGCGCTCGTAGAAGAAGCGGCCTTCCTCGGTGAGGCTCTGCATGCGTGTCGTACGGTTGAAAAGCCGCACGCCGAGACGCTGTTCCAGACGTGCGATCGTCTTGCCGACCGCCGAACGCGTGAGGTGAAGCCGCTCGGCGGCGGCCGAAAAGCCACCTGCCTCGACGGCTTCGACAAAGATCGAGATACCCTTCAGCTGTTCCATTTGTTTCCTCTTTGGAACCATTCTGGAGAATTAATATCGCAACTGGTGCGAAATATTCAACGATATGTTTTGCGCTCCCTGCAATGGACAAGGAGCAAGACAATGCAGACAACACGGCAATGGCAGATCGACGCGGTAGGGCCGGAGCGCCAGCTGACGATCGGGGAGCGGAGGCTTGAACCGGTTTCGGGAAACAGGGTTCTGGTCCGGACGGAAGCCGTCTCGCTCAATTTCCGCGATCGGTTGCTGATGGAGAGCGGCATGGGGTTGCCGCTGCAATTTCCCTTCGTGCCAGCTTCCGACATGGCAGGGGTCGTCGAGGCAGTCGGACCCGATGTCAGCCGTTTCAAGCCGGGCGATCGGGTCATCTCGACGTTTTCGCCCGACTGGGTCGACGGACGCGGGTTGGGCGATGCGCGCACGCCACCTTACAAGACGCGCGGCGGCTTCTATCCCGGCGTCCTCTCGCAATACACCGTGCTGTCGGAGGAATGGTATTCACGCGCGCCTGATACGCTCGATGCGGCGCAGGCGAGCACCTTGCCTTGCGCCGGACTGACCGCCTGGTTCGCCCTGATCGAACGCGGCGGCCTGAAGGCTGGCGACAAGGTTCTGGTGCAGGGCACCGGCGGTGTGGCGCTCTTCGGTCTGCAGATCGCCAAGGCGCATGGTGCGGAGATCTTCATCACATCAGGCAGCGCCGAGAAACTCGGCCGCGCCGTTGCCCTTGGCGCCGATCACGCGATCAATCGCCATGAGGGCGACTGGGTTGAGCAACTCTATAAGTTGACCGGCGGCTATGGCGCCGATCACGTGCTTGAGATCGTCGGCGGCCCACATCTCGGCCAGGCGCTGAAGGCAGTGGCGATCAATGGCCGCATTTCCGTCATCGGCGTGTTCGAGGGGGTCGAGGTTTCCGGCCCGGCCGGCCCGTTCCTGCTCAAGGCGCCTGTTGTACAGGGCATTTCCGTCGGCCATCGCCGTGCGCTTGAAGATCTGGTGCGGGCAATCGACCAGACCGGGCTGAAGCCTGTGATCGACAAGCGTTATGCCTTCGACGAATTCCCTGAGGCGCTCGATCACCTCTATCGCGGGCCTTTCGGCAAGGTGGTCGTTGAGTTCTGACGGCCGCGATTTTCCCTTCTCCCCGCTGCAATAATCGTAGGGGGAGACGGGAGGCCATCATGCGGCAGCAGGGACGCCCTGTTCGAAGGCGAAGCCTTCATCGGCCCAGCCGGTCATGCCGCCGATCATCAGCTTGGTCTGAAGGCCGAGATTGGCGAGGCGGAAGGCAGCTTTGTCGGCGCCGTTGCAGTGCGGGCCGGCGCAATAGACGACGAACAGCGTATCGCTTGTCCATGTCGACATGCGATGCGCCGTCATCTTGCCGTGCGGCAGGTTGATGGCTCCGGGAATGTGGGACTCTGCGAAGAGCTGCGGCGAGCGCACGTCGAGGAGAACGAAATCGACTTTGCCGGCCGCAAAGGCGGCATGCACGTCGAAGCAATCGGTTTCGAAGGCAAGCTTGGCGGCAAAGTGAGCGACAGCAGCATCCGGAGCTGCAGCAGGTATCTGGGAAACGGAGCTTGGCATCAGTCTTTCCTTTCTTCTGAAGTTGCCGCCCGGTATCGCCGATGCTAAAGCTTTGCGAAATTGGCCATCATGACTGACAGCGTAAAGATCATGCCAAACTTATCACCACTGCAGACCAAAGGACCGCTGGTCGCCGCGCTTGCCTATGACGGGCTCTGCACCTTCGAATTCGGCATCGCCTACGAAGTCTTCGGCCTGCCACGCCCGGAAATGGGCGAAGGCTGGTATCGTTTCTCGGTCTGCGGCATCGAACCAGGTCCGCTTCGCGCTGCGGGAGGGCTGACGGTCGCAGTCGACAAGGGACTGGAAGTGCTTGACCAAGCGGACTTGATCGTCGTGCCGGGTTGGCGGTCGATCGATGCCGCCGTTCCCGAGCCGCTGGCTTCAGCGCTCAAGGCCGCGCATGAACGCGGCGCAAGGATCATGTCGCTTTGCTCGGGTGTTGCCGTTCTTGCCGGGTCGGGTCTGCTTGCCAACCGCAGGGCGACGACGCATTGGCGCTATGTCGCCTCGATCGCCGCGCGTTATCCCGATATCGCACTCGATGCCGACGTTCTCTACATGGACGAGGGCAGCCTGCTGACGGCGGCAGGCAGTGCAGCCGGCATCGACCTCTGCCTGCATGTGGTGCGCGGCGATTTCGGTTCGGAGGCCGCAAACAGCGTTGCAAGACGCCTCGTCGTGCCGCCGCACCGCGAAGGCGGACAGGCGCAGTTCATTCACGCGCCGGTTCCTGAGGAACGCGAGGGCATCCGCCTCGGGCCGCTGATCGAATGGATGCGCGAAAGCCTTTGCGAGGACCAGCCGATCAGCCTGCTTGCGAAAAGAGCGGGCATGAGCATGCGCACCTTCCAGCGGCGCTTCGAAGCGACGACGGGCCTCAGCGTCGGCGAATGGCTGCTGAAGGAGCGGCTGCGGCATGCCCGCGATCTGCTGGAGAAGGAACTTGCTGTTTCGCTCGACGATATCGCCGCCGCCAGCGGCTTTGGAACACTGGCGACGATGCGGCATCATTTCCGCAGGCGGCTCGGGACGAGCCCGAGTGCCTATCGGAAGTCATTCGGTGATTAGGTTGACTTGGCGCTTCGAACGTTGCCGCCAGAATGCAACGCCGCGGATCAATCTTCTCCGCGGCGTCGCGAATTTTTATTCTGCCGCCTGGCGGGCCATCGGGTTGTTCGGGTGTGTGGTCCAATTGGCATAGTTCGGGTCGACGACTCGGCCGGTGCGTTTGTCGAGAGTGCCGGCGGGAAGCTGCTCCATGGTGATGCAGTTCTCGACCGGACAGACGCTGACGCAGAGATTGCAGCCGACGCATTCCTCGTCCATCACCTCGAAATGACGAGCGCCGTCGACGAAGTTGGTGATCGCCTGGTGCGAGGTGTCCTCGCAGGCGATGAAGCAGCGGCCGCATTTGATGCAGGCGTCCTGGTCGATCTTCGCCTTGGCGATATAGTTGAGGTTCAGATATTGCCAGTCGGTGACGTTGGGCACGGCGCGGCCGGTGATATCTTCGAGGCTGCGATGGCCCTTTTCGTCCATCCAGTCGGAGAGGCCAGTGATCATCTCCTGGACGATCTTGAAGCCGTAGGTCATCGCCGCTGTGCAGACCTGGACGTTGCCGGCGCCGAGAACGAGGAATTCGGCCGCGTCGCGCCAGGTGGTGATGCCGCCGATGCCCGAGATCGGCAGGCCGTAGGTTTCGGGATCGCGGGCGATCTCGGCCACCATGTTGAGTGCGATCGGCTTCACCGCCGGGCCGCAATAACCGCCATGGCTACCCTTGCCGCCGACCGTCGGGTTGGGGGCGAAGTTATCGAGATCGACGGAGACGATCGAATTGATCGTGTTGATCAGCGACACGGCATCGGTGCCGCCGGCCTTGGCGGCGCGGGCCGGGCGGCGGATATCGCTAATGTTGGGCGTCAGCTTGGTGATGACGGGCATGCGGGTGTACTGCTTGCACCAGCGCACGACCATCTCGATATACTCAGGCACCTGGCCGACCGCCGAACCCATGCCGCGCTCGGACATGCCGTGCGGACAGCCGAAGTTGAGCTCGATGCCGTCGGCGCCGGTCTCTTCAACCAAGGGCAGGATCGCCTTCCAGGCCTCTTCCTCGCAGGGAACCATGATCGAGGCGATCAGTGCCCGGTCCGGCCAGTTCATCTTCACCTGCTTCATTTCCCGCAGGTTGGTGTAAAGGTCGCGGTCGGTGATGAGCTCGATATTGTTCAGACCGAGCAGGCGGCGGTCGGCGCCCCAGATCGCGCCGTAGCGCGGGCCGTTGACGTTGACGACGGGCGGGCCTTCCTCGCCCAGCGTCTTCCAGACCACGCCGCCCCAGCCGGCCTTGAAGGCGCGCTCGACATTGTAGGCCTTGTCGGTCGGCGGCGCAGACGCCAGCCAGAACGGGTTCGGGGATTTGATGCCGACGAAATTATTACGGAGATCAGCCATTGTTCATTCTCCCCTTCAAGCGACGGCGACAGCCGGAGCGGCTGCTGCGGTGAGGGCACGATGGATGGATTCAGCCGCGTCGCGACCGTGGGCGACGGCCGAAACCGTGAGATCGTCACCGCCGAAGACGCAGTCGCCGCCTGCCCAGACGCCGTCGAGCGAGGTATGGCCTTCGCCATCGACAGCGATGCGGCCGGATTCCAGGCGCAGCGAACCGAGACCAGAGGCGTCAAAGCTCTGGCCGATCGCCTTGAAGATCTGGTCGGCGGCAATCACACCGGTTTCGCCGGTGCCGACGAGGCGGCCATCGAGGATTTTGGTATATTCCACTTCGATCGCGGCGACTTTGCCGTCCTGCGACAGGATCGATTTCGGCGCCAGCCAGTGGCGGATGATGACGCCCTTGGAGCTTGCCAGATCCTGTTCGAATTCGGAGGCGTTCATGTGCTCCTTGCCACGGCGGTAGCAGATCGTCACCTCCTCGGCGCCGAGCAGCTTTGCCTGCACGGCAGCGTCGATCGCCGTCATGCCACCGCCAAGGACGACGACGCGGCGGCCGATGGCGATGTCGCTTTTGTCTTCGGCCTGGCGGAGTGCGGCGATGAAATCGACGGCGTCGTCGACGCCTGCAAGGTTTTCGCCCTCGATGCGCAGCGCGTTGACGCCGGCAAGGCCGATACCGAGGAAGACGCCGTCATATTGCGCCTGCAGATCGGAAAGCGAGAAATCGCGGCCGAGACGCTGCCCATGCCGAACCTCGATGCCGCCGATCGAAAGGACGTAATCGACTTCCTTCTGGGCGAAGTCGTCGACGGTCTTGTAAGTGGCGATCCCGTATTCGTTGAGACCGCCGGATTTTTCCCTGGCATCATAGATGACGACGGAATGGCCGTTCACTGCCAGGCGATGGGCGGCGGCAAGGCCGGCCGGGCCTGCGCCGACGACGGCGATCGTCTTTCCGCTCGGTTCGGCCCTGGCATAGAACCGCCGGCCCGCCTGCATGGCGGCATCGGTCGCATAACGCTGAAGGCGGCCGATCTCGACCGGCCGCTCTTCAGCCGTGTTGCGCACACAGGCCTGTTCACAGAGTTCTTCGGTGGGACAGACGCGGGCGCACATGCCGCCGAGGATGTTCTGGTCGAAGATCGTCTTTGCCGAGCCGATTGGATTGCCGGTCGAAATCTGACGGATGAACAGCGGAATGTCGATCGAGGTGGGACAGGCCGTCATGCATGGCGCGTCATAACAGAAATAACAGCGGTCAGCGGCGACCAGCGCCTCATGATTATTGAGGCGCGGATGAAGATCGGAAAAATTAGCCTCATACTCGGCGGGCGAAAGCCGGCCGGCATGAATCCCGGTTTCCAGTCGTTCCATTGAAGTTCCCTCATTATTGGTAAACGGCCTGTGAGGGAAAGCGTAACTCAGGTTTAAAAATTTATCAAACGGTAAAATTTTGACGATTTTTGCGTGTAATCCCGCAAGCAATCCACTGTTTTACTGGAAGAATTTAATCGGTCTGCATCGGTGAAATGGCTGAGCGCGCGACGAGGGAAAGGCATCCGAAAAAAGATTCAAAAAAGCCCAATTTTTTTTGGATGGCAGGGAACCAAAGTTTGATGTCGCCGTTATTGCGATATCCGGATGGTGATCGCATCGACCCAACATGCGCGCCCCCAACCCACTATCCGGACGTACTCACGGTCCCCTCCCGGTGAGTGAAGACAGCCGGTGCGCCGCCCTCGCACCGGCTGTTTTTCCGTTTAAGGCTGTAGGGAGGGCTTTCACACTCGCTTGAAGATCTCGAATTCGGTTTCCGGAATGGTCAGACGGTACTCGATGCGGCCGGGAACGAGGTTCAACTCCGCCTTGCCGTTGACCGACGAAGGCACGACACGCTCCAGCACTGTGCGGCCGAAGCTGTTGTCGCTGAATTCGTGGACTTCTGCCTGATCATGCAGAACTTCCGCCCAGGCGACTTCGATCGCCTTCCGGTCGTTGATCATGGCTTCGCGGCAATTCAGCGTGATGGAGGCGGCGCCGCCTGATATCGCGCCAAAAGAGGCGGAGTTGACGATGAGTTCGTGGAGGGCAAGCCCGAGATGCACGGCGGCGTTCGGTGTCAGATGAGCGTTGATGCCATAGATCGGCATGGAGCCGGCCGTCTCCGGCCAATAGGGAGCAAACTGCTTTTCGGCGAGTTCAAAGAGATAGGCGCCGCGCCAGCTCGAATCCGTAATCAGGTCCTGCGAGTTGGAAAGCGATTGCAGCCGTCCACGGAATTTGAGGAGGAAGCTGTCGAGGGAGAGCGTGTTGCGGGCCGTCTGGGTGGCAATGCCCTGGATTATGGCGAGAAGGTTCTTCGAGCGGTGTGAGAGTTCGCGGAGCAGCGATTTCAGAACTTTTTCGCGATGCCGACTTTCGGTGACTTCAGCCATGACGGAAAGAAGTCCATGTTCGCCGCGTCCGCCGGTGCGCTGGATCTTCAGTTCATAAGTGCGCCGTTCGCCGTCGACGTCGATCTCGACCTCGGCATTGTTGGGGATGCCGGTTTCCAGCACCTTGTGCTTCAGGGCCGTCAGATAT
Organism: Rhizobium leguminosarum; assembly: GCF_001679785.1. NCBI lineage: Bacteria > Pseudomonadati > Pseudomonadota > Alphaproteobacteria > Hyphomicrobiales > Rhizobiaceae > Rhizobium > Rhizobium leguminosarum. The sequence goes on along the minus strand of NZ_CP016286.1, from coordinate 2,943,667 downwards.
CGGCCGTGCGCATCGCCAAAGAGGACAGCATCGCTGCTGCCGGGCGCAAAGACTGCTGCAAAATGCGGAGGCAGATTTTCGGCGTAGAAAATCGACAGTCGGGCGTCCTGGCAGAGGATCGAAATCCCGGCGCTGCCGAGCGCGCGTTCCATCATTGCGGCTTTGCCTTCGAAGGTAAAAGGCATGCCGGACAATGGTTCAGTCGTATTCACTCGGCCGCCTTTCCTTGTGACATCTTGAACGTCGCTGAAGGGAGCGCCCTTCCAGACACCGCCTGCCAACTCTAGAACAAAGCGCTGCAAAAACCGTTAAAGCCACCGGTGCGTCCCGGTAGCACCGGAACGCCTGCTTTGGCGATTTGGTTCCGAAGGCCGGAAAATTGCGTCTCAGGCGGCTACTCTGGTCGATTCATTGAAAAAAAGAGCTTGGCTGATCAATGCCTTGACCATGTCGGGATTGAACGGCTTGGTGACAAGGAAAGTCGGTTCCGGGCGCTCACCGGTCAGAAGCCGTTCCGGGAAGGCAGTGATGAAGATCACCGGTACGCTCGACGTCTTGAGGATGTCGTTGACTGCGTCGATACCGGAGCTGCCGTCGGCAAGCTGGATGTCGGCCAGCACCATGCTCGGCTTGGTTTTATTGTAGAGCGCCACGGCCTCGGCATGCGTACGGGCAATGCCGGTGACGCGATGGCCGAGGCTCTCGACCATCTGCTCGATATCCATGGCGATCAGCGGTTCGTCCTCGATGATCATGATATCGGTTGCGACCTGACGGGAAATCTCCTGCGACGCCACGTCGAGCAGCTTCATGACATCCTGTTCTTCAGTTTCCAGGATTTCGGCGATTTCTGCGACACGGAAATTCTCCACGGAGGCGAGCAGGAAGGCCTGCCGGGCGCGCGGCGAAACCTTGGAAAGGTTCAGCGTGGCGCGTTGCTCCCAGGCATAGGGCGAGGTCGGCTCTGGAATCTGGACGGCGGTGGAACCAAACAGTTGCGTGAACAGTTTGTAAAGTGCGACCCGGTCATTCGCCGTATCCGGGAAAATCGACAGATCGGCGATAATGGCTTCGAGAACGGCGGCGACGTAAGCGTCGCCCGAAGTCTGAGTGCCGGTAAGGGCGCGGGAATAGCGACGCAGATAAGGAAGGTGCGGCGCAATCCGAGTAGAAAGTGTCATTAATGGGCTCCTGCATACAGGCCGGCATTGGCTTCAATGAGCGGTTAACGCCGCCTTGATAAAAAAGTTCCGGAACGGCAGGAACTTTTTTCGTTGCGCCGCATTATTCCAGCCGACGAAGAAAGGGCGTAGCGTTTTGACCCATGCAACGGCAAATGCCAACGACATCGACAATCGAACGTTCGATGTCGATGGTTGAAATCGTTTTTGATCCCATCCACGCCCCTCGACACGCCCCTCGAACAGACAACCGGCGAGAAGACGAATTGATGACTACACGCAAGAAAGAAGCAGCCGATCAGCGAAAGCTGGAGCTGCGGGCAAGCGACATCCTGGACCCGAACAACCAGATCGGCGTCAGGCTGCGGTCGCTCTATTCGGCCGCACAGGATGAGGCGATTCCCGATCGTTTTCTCGACCTTCTCGAAAAGCTCGACCATGCTGAAATGATGGCTTCTGCCAAGATGGCCGAATAGGATCGCCGCATGGAAGACAAATCGCAACCCAGCTTCAAGCGGGAACTGCTGGCGGCACTCCCAAGTCTTCGCGCATTCGCGATCTCGCTCATCGGGCGGCACGACCGTGCCGACGATCTCGTCCAGGACACCATCATGAAAGCCTGGGCCAAACAGGATCATTTCGAGATGGGCACCAATATGAAGGCCTGGCTCTTTACGATCCTGCGCAACGAACTCTACAGCCAGATGCGCAAGAGCGGCCGCGAAGTGCAGGACAGCGACGGGCTATTCACTGAATCCATGGCGATGCACCCCTCGCAATATGGCGCGCTCGATTTGCAGGACTTCAAGAAAGCGCTTGACCAGCTGCCGCCTGATCAACGCGAGGCGATCATCCTCGTCGGCGCCTCGGGTTTTTCCTACGAGGAGGCGGCCGAAATTTGCGGCTGCGCCGTGGGCACCATCAAAAGCCGCGTCAACCGGGCCCGCCAGCGGCTGCAGGAGTTGCTGCAGATCTCAGGCGAGGCTGATTTCGGCCCCGACGCCACCTCGGCGCCGCTGACATCGAAGGCTTTCGCGTTCTGACAAGAGTTATATTTGGGAGGAAAGCCGGCCGCCCCTCGGGGCGCCGGCTTTTTTGCGTTGTAAGGGCGGGAGAAGGACGTTTACCCAAAGTAGTGGATAGTTCAATCCGCACCTACTTCTCCTCCCTCATTCCTGTGACGAGCACAGGAATGAGGGAGGGTGAGGTGGGCGTCCTGCCTAATCTTCCGCTGGTAATGTGAGGGGGGAAGTACTTCCCCCCTCCATTCTCATGACGATTACGTGATTGGAGCCGGTGGGTTGCTCAATCAATCCTCGCGCTTCGAGCCCACCAGATTGGCCGCGACGATTGCTGCCAGAACGCCGGCGGTCAGGAGCGGCTGGGCGCGGATAAGACCGAGCCCGACCGTTGCCAGCGATTCGAGCGCCGCACGGCGTTCGCGGGTGCGGCGTGCTTCCCGGGCGTTGATGATCGACATCGCCACCAGGGCGATGATGGCGATTAGCAGCGCGCAGGCGGCCAGGAAGAGGGCAGCGCCGACCGGGCCGTAGATGCCGGCGAGCCAGATGGCGCCGGCGGTGACAGCCAGCGCGTAGGCGGTGAGAAGGAAGAGCACGGCAAGCGCAATGAAGATGCCGTTGCGCTTGGCGCGCGCAACGGTCCGGTGCACGCTTGCGCCCGTCAGCAGGCTGAGGATCGGTAAGAGCATCGCGCTTCCTCAGCGCCGGGCGAGGAAGGCGATGGCAAGGCCGAAAGCGGCCGCGGCGCCGATGGTCGCTAAGGGATGCTTGCGCACGGTCTCGCGCATCTCCGTCGCTCCACGCTCGTAGCCGTGCTGCAATTCGCGCAGCAGATCCTCGCTGCGGCCAAGCAGCTCCTCATAGCCGGCACCGGCCTGGCTGCGGATTTTTTCGCCCTGATGGCGTGAGCTCTTGCCGACGAGGCGCGTCAGTTCCCCGAGCTCGTCGCGCAACGCTACGATCTGCTCCTCGATGCCGGATTCCAAGTTGTGGAAGGTGCCGTTGCGGCGACTGCGGCCGGACTGGAAGATAGAATAGCTCATGGCTGTCTCCATTGGCTGGGGCGCGCGCAAGCCCGCCTAATTCGCACGAGGGTCACCACCGTCCGTCGCATGAATGATATCGCCCGGCATTGACCCAGATCACTGCCGACAACGTGCCGGGCGATCAAAAGTTCCGTTGGCACTGTGCTCAGCGGCGGGAAATGGCGCTGTGGGCGAGCACAAAGGGCGTGCCGTCTGATGGTACCTGGTTGATGCGCAGCGCGCAGCCGAACACCGAGAGCATCGTTTCGTTCGTCAGCACTTCGCCGATGCTGCCGGCGGCGGCGAGGTGGCCGGATTTCATCAGCACGATGCGGTCGGCAAAGAGCGCCGTCAGGTTGAGATCGTGCATGACGGCGATGACACCGCCGCCGCGTTCGCAGAAATTGCGCGCGAGCGTCATGATGGTCAGCTGGTGGCTGATGTCGAGGCTCGAGACCGGCTCGTCGAGCAGCAGCCAGCAGGGCTTGCCGTCAACGACAGGCTCGGCGATCTGGCAGAGCACTCGGGCAAGCTGCACACGCTGCTGCTCGCCTCCGGAGAGTTCCTGATAGAAACGGCCTTCGAAGCCGGTCAAGTCGACGGAGGCAAGCGCTGCCGCCGCCGTCTGCTCTGCCTTGTCGGGATGCAGGTTGAGACCTGATGTCAGACCCATGCGGACGATCTCGCGCACGGTAAAGGGAAAGGAGATGGTGCTTGCCTGCGGCAGCACGCCACGAATGGCGGCAAGCTGCCAGGGTTTCAGCCCCTTCACCTCGCCGCCGCCGATGCGCACCGAGCCGCCATAGGCAAGTTCGCCGGAGATGGCTTTCATCGTCGTCGTCTTGCCGGAGCCGTTCGGCCCGGCAATCGCCGTCAGTTCGCCGGCTCTTGCCGTAAAAGTGACGTCGCTGATGATGGTTTTGCCGGAAAGGCGCACGGAGACGCCGGAAACTTCGATCATCTCAATGTCGCTCACAGGGGTCACTCACAGGGCAAGGCGCGAACGCTGTCTCAGCAGGATCCACAGGAAGAACGGTCCGCCGACCGCCGCGGTGATGATGCCGATCGGCAGCTCGGCCGGGGCCACCAGGGTGCGGGCCAGGACATCCGCAAAGATCAGCAGAGAGCCGCCGAGAAGAGCTGCGGCCGGCAGCAGGAAACGATGGTCGGGGCCGATCGCCATGCGCAGGATATGCGGCACGACGATCCCGACGAAACCGATGCCGCCGCTGACGGCGACGGACGCGCCGGTCGCCGCAGCGACACCGACGATCGCGACATTCTTCAGCCGCTGCACCGGTACGCCCATATGAAAGGCGGCCGCCTCCCCGAGCGTGATGGCATTGAGGCCGCGCGCAATGAATGGCAGAGCGGTGAAGGACAACAGGATGATCGGGCTGGCGCCGGCGATCTTCGTCCATGTGGCGCCGGCAAGCGAGCCCATGCTCCAGAAGGTCAGGTCGCGCAACTGCTGGTCGTTGGCCATGTAGATCAGCAGTCCCGTGATGGCGAGGGCGAGTGCGCCAAGCGCGATGCCGGCAAGCAGCATCGTCGCCACCGAGGTCTGTCCGTGACGGGTGGCGATCCTGTAGAGCAGCAGCGTCGTGACGAGGCCGCCGCCGAAGGCCGCCGTCGGCAGAGCGTAGATACCGAGAAGCGCCTCGAGCGGAGCTGCGAGGCCGCCACCGAGCACGATCATCGCGACCGCACCGAGGCTTGCGCCGGAGGAGACGCCGACGAGGCCGGGATCGGCCAGCGGATTGCGGAACAGGCCCTGCATCACCGTGCCGGAGACGGCCAGCGAGGCGCCGATCAGGAAACCGAGGATCGCCCTGGGCAGGCGGATATCGAAGATGATGATCCGGTTACGCGTGCTGAGCGCCGTCTCGGAGCCGGCCATGTTGCTGATGACGTCGAGGATCGAGGCATCCGAGGCGCCGGTCGTTGCCGAAAACAGCATCGAAAAGACCGAGCCGACGACGAGCAGCGCGATCGCCAGCAAGGCGAGCCGCGTCCTGTCACCCGCCTGCCTGATTTCGCGGATGTCGGCCATCGGGAATCGTCGCCTTCGTTCCATCATGGCTTGCGGCAGGGCCATGATCAGCCCCCGTAGATCGCCGTGTTGAGCTCACGCGCGGCGGCTGCGGTGCGCGGTCCGAAGCCGAGCAGGTAGACGCCATCCATTCGGATGATCGCTTTTTTCTCGCCTGCCGGCGTCAGCGCGATCGCCGGCTGAGCCAGCAGGTCCTCGTTCTTGGTACCGGCGCCGTCGCCGCGATTCATCATCAAGATGATGTCGGGCTTGGCTTCGATGATCGCCTCGTCCGTCAACGGCTTATAGCCCGGGAATGCGCCGACGGCGTTGATGGCGCCGGCGAGCTTGACGATGCCATCGGCGGCCGTGCCGGTGCCCGATGCCATGATCCGGCCGTTCTGGGCGCTGAGGATGAAGAGAACGCGCTTGCGCTCGACCTCCGGGCGCTTTTCGGCATCGGCGATCGCCGCGTCGAGGTCGGCCGCGACCTTTTCTTCAAGCGCCTTCGCCTTGTCGGGCACGCCCAGCAGCGTGCCGACACGGTCGATCTTGGCGATGATGCCGTCGCGGGTAAAGGCGCTCGGCACGGTCTCGAAGGGTACGCTGGCATTCTTCAGCACAGCCAGCGCTTCCTGCGGGCCCGAACCCTCGACGGCGATGATCGCCGTCGGGTTCATGGCGAGGATGCCTTCCGGCGAGAGCGCGCGCATGTAACCGACGTTCGGCAGCTTCAGCGCCGCCTCCGGATACATGCTCGTCGTGTCCCGGGCGATCAGCCGGCTTTCCTCGCCGAGCGCATAGACGATCTCGGTGATGTCGCCGCCGACCGAAACCAGGCGCGACGTGTCGAGCTTCTTTTCCTCGGCGTGGGCGGCGCGGATGAAGGCGAAGCCTTCGACCGTCGGCGCCGTGGGGATCAGCGGTAGCGCCATGATGGCCGCCGTCAGGGCCAGTTCCCAAGGGCGGATCCGGCGCAGATTGTTACGCATCGTCATTGTTGCGATCCTTATGCGGCCACGCTTGCTGCCCGCGGCAGGTTTTCCATGATCTCGCGCCACTCGGCGCGTTCGTCGGAACCTTCCTTCCGCTTGCCGAAGAACTGGATGATCATCTCGCCTTCGGCATTGTAAGCCTCGAGCGAGGTGACGTGGCCGTCCGTGGTCGGCTTGCGTACGGCCCAGGTCTCAGTGATGTGATCCTGGCGCAGATGCAGGTGAAAGGTCGGGTCCATGATATTGATCCACGGACCCATCGGCTGCACGTTGAAGATCGGGCCGGAATGGATCTGGACGATGCCGTTATTGGCGACGAAGCACATGATCGGCAGGCCGGATTTCACCGAGGCATGCATCATGTCTGCCGTCGCGCTGTTGTCGAGCTTCCAGGCATAGTCGTCGCCGACGGTGCGCACGGCCGCCTGGCGGCCGATCTTCAGGCGCTTCAGCATGCCGAAGAACTCATGCGTATCGGTGAGCTTGCTCCAGTTGTCGCGCAGTTCGTCGCGGTTGACGTCGGCGGTCTCATCGACGGCATTTAGGGTCTCAGCCTCGATAAATTCCTGCGACTGGTCTTCCAGCTTCAACTCGGCGACGATCGCGTGATAAGCCTCGACATTCGAGCTCGGGCGCAGGTGCACCTTGTGCACCGCGTTGCCCGCCTTGTCGAAATATTGCAGGCTGAGACGCTCCTGGTCACCATCCTTCTTGGATACGGCGAAACCATGCTCCCAGCGGCTCGGGAAGATGCGCAGATCGATATTCTCGCCGAGAACGATCGCGGCCTGCGCGCCGCTCTTGATGCTTTCGAAGACGCCGATCTTCTCGTGAACGGCACTTTCGTTGCGCGACAGCGCCATTACTTCGCCGAGGCCGGCCACGTGCTCGAGAAGCTTCAGCGCACTGCCATCGATTCGGGTCACGCTGATGCCGGTTTCGGCGGCGACGAGGGCTGCCTCGGAAATCTTCAGCTGGGCGGCGATATCACGCTCGCGCATCTTCGGATTCTCGGCGCGAAACGCACGGATTTCGGCTGGCGCCGGTCTTGTCTGTTCGGTCATGTCCTACCCTACTTATTGAGAATGAGCTTGCCCTGACGGGTGATCTTCAGGCGATAGACCAAGCCGTCATGTCTTATCATGATCTCGTTCGTGCCGCGGAAAAGATCCGCGCTTTCGACGATCCGGTGCTGCGCCGCAGGCTCGCTCTGCAGCGACACGTGCTTAAAGTTATCTGGCTTTTCAACCATCATTTCGGTTGGCAATTCCATGAGGCCGGTGATCAGGGGTCCCCGGTTGTGATGACAATTATCTTGACTTTCATACTCATAGTTTTTTAAAGACGCAATAGAAGACTATTGCAGTCAAGTTTTTGAGATTGCTGATATGAGGCCGCCTGGCGGCGGTTCGCGACAATGGCGGAGAAGATGATGACGGTTAGGTTTGCGGCTGTTGCAGCTGGCATGGTGATGGCGGTTTCAAGCATATGCCAGGCGCAGGACGCGGCAACCGTCAAGCTGGATGTCGAACTCAACGCTCTGGCGCCATCGCAAAAGGGCTGCATGATGACTTTCGTCGCCGAGAACAATCTTCAGACCCCAATCAACAAGATTTCCTTCGAGCTCGCCTTTTTCAACGACAAGAATGCGGTCGACCGCATCACCGTGCTCGACTTCCGCGATCTGCCGCAGGGCAAGAAGCGCGTGCGCCAGTTCGATATGCCGAATGTGAAGTGCGAGACGGTCACCCGCATCATCATCAACGACACGCCGGTCTGCGACGGTCCGGCGGCGGGCGAATGCATGAAGGGTCTCGTCACCTGCTCGCAGATTTCGGTTCCCTTCGAGGGCTAAGAATACGCCGGGAATGAATCCCGGCGGGCATGTCCAGACTGTCCGAGGCATAAGATGGCAATTTCAGCGAAGACCAGATCGAGACAGGTGCTCATCGGGGAGCCGGACGCTGACGGCGGTCTGAACGACAACAACATGCATCCCGGCCACGAGCTTTCCGACCTGCGCAATGTGCAGCGGCAGCCGGCCGGCGAGGCGGTGGTCCACTATGCGCGTTTCGCGCAGATACCCTCCTTTCCCGATCATCCGGAAGCCGCGTCGGATGTTGTCGCCGCCGCGCCGCCGATGGATGCGGCGGTGGAAAAGCAGGAAGACGAGAAGGCACCGGTGCGGCGACGGGTGGCGCTGACTTGTGTCGGGTCTCTTTTTTTTCATACTGCACTAGCCGTCACGCTGCTCCTGGTCATACCTAAGCCTTCAGAAGAAACGCTGATGGAGGCGGGCGAAGCGATCAGCGTCGTTATGCTCGGCAGTTCTGACGCCGATCAGAGCGCCGCTGGCGAGACCGAGGTGACCATCCAGCAAGAAATTGTTCCGGAAGCTGTCGAGCCCGACACGGTCAAGCCAGTAGAAACAGCGGAAATGCAGCCGGAGACCGTCCAACCGGAAACTGTCCAGCCTACTGATGCAGAGCCGGTCGAGGCCGTCCAGCCCACGCAGGAGGTGACGCGCCAGTCAGCGGAGACGGTGACGACTGCGGAACCAGAGGTGCTCGTATCGGAAACTCCTGCGGAAACTTCAGTTGCGCAGCCAATGTCGACAGTGGTGCCGGAGCAATCCCCGGAAATGCCGATAACATCCACCGAACCACCCATCGCAACCGCGATGCAATCCGAACCGGAAGAGATCAAGCCTGTCGAGACGGCCGCGATTTCTCCCGAGCCGGAACCGCCGACAGAGATCGTCACGCCACAGCCGAAACCGAAGTTGGAAAAGCCGGTAGAAAAGAAGCCGATCGAAAGAAAGCAGCCCCCGAAGAAGGCACAAGGTTCAGAGGGAGAGGCCAAACAGGAGTCACGCAGAGGCGCCGCGGACGGGCAGGCAGACGCCAACTCCGACAATACTTCACGCACGTCGGGCGGAAGGAGTGGCTCGGGCGGTGCATCCGAAGCCAATTACAAGGGCAAGATCGTCTCTCGACTGTTCCGTTGCGTTGACCGGATTGAATCGCGATATCGTCGCGATTCTGCATCCTTGAATGTTCGCATCACGATCAACCGAAACGGAGACATTACCGCGTCGGGTCTTGTCCGAGGTTCCGGTTTGGCCGAGGTGGATGGCGCTGTTTTGTCCCGGATCGCTTCCTGTAATCTTCCCGCTATGCCGGATGACTGGGCCGGATCCTCGCGCTCCTACAGTTTTCCTGTCCAAGTCACGGCTCGATAAAATATGATAAAAATAATCAACTTTATACTTTACTCTAAAAATCAAGTTTAATAAGGTCCGCTTGCACACGCAGGAATCGTGTGACGATCAACGAGCGAACGGGTGGTATATGGCTCGCAAGGGCAAGAAGGGTTCGAACCGGGAGGTCCGCGATAGCGCGGGCGAGGACGCCGGTCAGGCATCCTCCGGGCGATCCAAACTGGATGGCCGCAGTTTCCTCTATGTCGGTGGCCGTGACTGCCAGGTGGCGCATCTTCGCCAGATCTGCAGCAATTTCGGCGCCGAGCTCATCCACCATGATGGCGGTCTGCGCGAAGCGGTTTCCCGCATCGATACTCTGCTTCCCTCGGTCGACTGCGTCTTCTGCCCGATCGACTGTATCAGCCACGATGCCTGCCTGCGTGTGAAGACCGGCTGCAAGAAGTTTAGCAAGACCTTCATCCCGCTTCGCAACGGCAGCAAGTCCAGCCTGGAGCGTGCGCTGCAGACGATGAACGAACGAGACAATTCCCGATGAACGACCAGCGCCCCGACGGCTTCACCATGATCGGCCTGCATAAGCTCGCCGCGCAGACAGGCGAGGGCCTCGTGCCCGAGCTCTACGAACTTTTCCAGCAGCATGCCGAACGCCAGCAGATCTACCAGAATGTGACACTGTTTCCGACCTGGGAAGCGCGCATGCCCGGGGAAGCGACAACAAGACCGCTTGGCCCGGCGGCGGCAAACGGCGATAATGTTCTCGCCTTTCCCTTGCTTTCTGCAAGGGCGGGCAAGAGGAAAGCGTAGGGAGATTCCATGTATATTGCAATGAACCGCTTCAAGGTTGCAACCGGGAGCGAAGGCGATTTCGAGACGGTCTGGCGTAATCGCGATTCCAGCCTGCCCGAGGTGCCCGGTTTCGTCGAATTCCGCCTGCTGCGCGGCAAGGTCAATGAGGAGGAGGGCTATACGCTCTATTCCTCGCACACGGTCTGGAAAAGCGAAGCGGATTTTCAGAACTGGACGAAGTCCGAGAGTCTGACTCGAAAAGGTTTCAACGATATCCGTACCTTGCCAAGCGTCGCGTCAGGACCCGGATGTGGGCGATAGTGATCCAGGCCTCGGCTGAGGCGACGGACTTTTCCCAATCCTTCGCCAATCGTCGGCATCTGCCAAGCCATGCGAAGGTGCGCTCCACTACCCAGCGACGCGGCAGAACCTCGAAGCCCTTGGCCTTGTCGGTCCGCTTGACGATCTGGAGAGTGAACGCAGCGATCTTTTGCAGTGCGCCCTTCAGCTTCGGTCCGGCATAACCACCATCGGCGAAGATATGTCTCAGCCACGGCCAGCGCTTGAGAATGGTTTTGAGAACGGCAGATGCACCATCGCGATCCTGAATATCGGCGCTGTGAACCATGAGGCCGACCATCAGTCCGAGCGTGTCGACGACGATATGACGCTTGCGTCCCTTTATCTTCTTGCCCGCGTCATAGCCCGAAATTCCGCCGCTTTCCGTGGTTTTCACGCTTTGACTGTCGATCACGCCCGCAGACGGCGAGGCTTCCCGACCTTCCAAGTCACGCGCCTCCATCACAAGATGATGGTTGATCCGACCCCATAACCCTGTCGCTCGCCATTCATAGAAATAGGACTGCACAGTTGTAAAAGGTGGAAAATCTCTGGGCATCATCCGCCACTGGCACCCCGTCGTGGCGATGTAAAGCAACGCATTCACGACCTCGCGAAGATCGGTACTGCGCGGCCTGCCCAACCGCCTCGGTCCAGGCAGGCAAGACGAGATCAATCCCCACTCCCGGTCCGTCAGATCGCTTGCATACCGCACTGTGCGTCGGGCATATTGCCGACGGGTGAAATCTGTCCAGCCCATTGTGGTCTCCGTTCGTCCTAAGCAAACAAACAGAATCACAACTGGCTGATTTCACTCAACTCTTTTTCGGTCAGGCTCCGAGAGCTTTCGCGCGGCGCACCGCAATGCCGGCGATCACAAGGCGATCTACAAGGGGCCGCCGGTCTTCGAGGGCTTCAACGTGGTTGATGGGATTTGAGTTCTGTTGATGCGTTTTTTGCCCTTCTGTTTGGTGTGAAGGACAGTGAGGCTTGCTCCCTCTTCTCCCCAGCGGGGAGAAGGTGGCCCGAAGGGTCGGATGAGGGGGGCCACACGGCACAACATTCATGTTGCCCTTCGCTTGCGCTCAGTGCATTCGCGGCTTTGCCGCTCACCCCCTCATCGCCTCGCTAACGCCCCGGCACTTCTCCCCGCTGGGTAGAAGAGGTATGCGGCATCGCCTTGGTCTCCTTCTCTTCAGCCGGACAAGTGAGATCGTACGAAATTGCTGTTTGCTCACTGTGACAGACAAAGGAGTGAGGAAGAGAGGTAGGTCTCTCTCAAGGCCGGACGCGGAAAACAGCCCCAGCCGCAACGGTCAGCCAGCCGAACATCATGGCGAAGCCGCCGGTCGGGGCTGCCATCGGGAACAAGCCGGAACCGGCAAAACGCAGAGAGACGAGATCGGCTGAAAAGAGTAGCGTGCCGATGCCGATCAGCAAACCGGCCAGCCAGGCGGTTTTGATCTTGTCAACGCCGAACGCCAATGCCAGTAGGGCAGGCGCATGGGCAAGGCACATGGCCGATGCCGAGGCGAGCAGGTGGGCATCGCCGCCGCCATGCGCGGCGGCGGCCGCGAGCGCCACGCCGGCAAACCCGAACAGGCCTGACAACAGATAAAACAGCGGCACGAAACGGTCGTTGAGGCGCATCGGCTATTCCTTGTTCTGCATGTGATAGGCGAGCCGTTCCACCGGAGCCCAGATGAGATCGCGCAGCGCTTGGCTCGATACCGTCTCGTCCAGGGCGCGGCGAAAGCAGAGCAGCCACTCGTCGCGCTCGACAGGGCCGATCTCGGCAACGAAATGGCGGCTGCGCAGACGCGGATGGCCGCGCTTGTCGGTATAGAGCGGCGGGCCGCCGAGATAACCGGTCATATATTCGTAAAATTTCTCTTCGCTGCCCACAAGGCTCGACGGGTGTACGGCGCGCACGTTTCTCGCCTCCGGCAAGCTGTCCATCAGTTCGTAGAAACGGTGCGTCAGCGCCCGCACGACAGGATCGCCGCCGATCGCCTGATATAAGGTGGTGACCTTCTCCGTCACGAAACCATCCCAATTGCCTCAACCATTCCCCGGCCTCTTCATGCACCGGGCGGAAAATGATCGCAACTGTCATCAAGGTGCCGCGGCATTTCGCCATAATGCCGGGACGGCAGGGTGGCGGCCGATTCTCCTTGACAAAACCGTCCGGACGGTATCTTTTATCTCTATGTCGAACGCTCATCATCGCAAGAAGCAGCCCGTGCTCGTGCGCCAGCAGTTGCTGGAGGTCGCCGCGCGCCTTGCTGCCAGCGACGGCATGGCGGCAGTCACGCTCGATGCGGTTTCGGCCGCGTCCAGCGTCAGCAAGGGCGGGCTGCTGCATCACTTCCCGACGAAAAATGCGCTGCTCGATGCCCTGTTCGAGAGCCTGCTCGAAAAGTTCGACGCCGATATAGAGGAACTGATGCGCGGCGATCCGCTGCCGCAGGGCCGCTTCACCCGCGCCTATCTCAGGGCGGTATCCGGTCTCAAGGAGCGTCCCGACGATTCCAGGAGTTGGACGCAGGTGACGATCGCGCTTCTTGCCGAACCCCGACTGCGTCTTCGCTGGCGCCAATGGGTACAGGCGCGGGCCGAGGAATATATCGGCACCGACTCCTCCCTCGATGCGCAAGTCGTGCGTTTCGCCGCCGACGGTCTTTGGTTCGCAGATACGTTGGAAAGCCATGATATCAACGGCGTTCTGAGGCGGGATCTTATCGATCGCCTTGTCGAACTGACCGGCAAGTAATTCGAAAAGGAATTCGCCATGAGCCAGGCCGCCGTCTACGGGCTGCTGTTTGCAGCCATCGTGCTCGAGGTCATCGGCACGACCGCGCTGCAGCTGTCGCAGCAATTCACCCGCATCGGGCCGACGGCACTCGTCGTCGCCTGTTATGCGGCCGCCTTCTATTGCCTGTCGTTGACTCTGAAAAGCATCCCGGTCGGTATCGCCTATGCGATTTGGAGCGCTTTGGGAATCGTGCTGATTTCCTCGGTCGGCCTGGTGTTCTTCAAGCAGCGCCTCGACCTGCCGGCAATCGTCGGCCTTGGGCTGATCATATCGGGCGTTATGGTCGTCAATCTGTTCTCGAAATCCGTTTCGCATTGATATTGCTATGATATTGGCAGGTGGTTTCTCCGCCTTCGGCCGATAAATTTTCCCCTTTGTCAAAATACTGACAAAGGTCTATGTGTTCCTTGGACGTGGAGGAGACGAGGCGCAGCCAGCGCCGTTTTCCAAAGCGCTTTGAATCCGGCCTTCCCGCCTATCGATATTTCCAGGTTCTACAGGAGCACATCATGGCCATTCGCACCGTCGTCTGGGGAGAGAATATCCACGAGACTACCAATGAGATCGTCCGGGGCATCTATCCCGAGGGCATGCACACGACGATCGCCAATGCGCTGAACACCGATCCAAGTATCTCGGCGACGACAGCGACGCTGCAGGAGCCGGAACACGGCCTCAGCGAAGCCCGCCTTGCTGAGACCGACGTGCTGACCTGGTGGGGCCACAAGGATCACGGCGCGGTCTCCGATGTCGTTGTCGAGCGTGTCGCCAAGCGCGTCTGGGAAGGCATGGGCCTGCTGGTGCTGCATTCCGGCCATTTCTCCAAGATCTTCAAGCGGCTGATGGGCACGCCCTGTGCGCTGAAATGGCGCGAGGCGGGTGAGCGCGAGCGTCTGTGGACGATCAACCAGCGCCATCCGATCGCTGCCGGCATCGGCGAGCATTTCGAGCTTGAGAACGAGGAAATGTACGGCGAGCAGTTTTCGGTGCCGGAACCGCTCGAAACGGTGTTCATCTCCTGGTTCCAGGGCGGCGAAGTGTTCCGCTCGGGCCTGACCTGGCGCCGCGGCGCCGGCAACATCTTCTATTTCCGCCCCGGCCATGAGACCTATCCGACCTATCACGACGTCAATGTCCAGAAGGTGCTGATCAACGGCGTGAAGTGGGCCTATAACCCTGAGGGGGCGTTGACTGGTATAGCCGACGCTCCAAATGTGCCGGTAGAAAAGGCATTGGAGCCGATCGTCGAACGCGGCCCGAAACTGCACCAGGCCGGCGAAGCCGGTTACCGCTGAGGAGCATCCATGCGACTACTCGTTCTTGGCACGGGGGTGATGGCGAAAAACCAGCTCGCCCGCTTCCCCCTCATCGACGGCGTGACGGTGGTCGGCGCCGTCGACACCGATCCCGAGCGGCTTTCGGCCTTCGCCGACAAGTTCAATATCGAAAAGCGGTTTCTTTCGCTGGAGGAGGCGATCGCCTGGGGTGAATTCGATGCGGCGACGAATGTCACGCCCGACCGCATCCATCACCCGACGACGATGGCGCTGATTGCTGCGGGCAAGCACGTCTTCTGCGAAAAGCCGCTGGCGGAGAACTATGCGAAGGCGCTGGAGATGACGGAGGCCGCCGAAAAGGCCGGCGTCATCAACATGGTCAATCTCACCTATCGCAATGTCGCGCCGCTGCAGCGCGCCCGCGAGATGGTGCTCGCCGGCGAGCTCGGCACGATCAGACACGTGGAAGCCTCCTATCTCCAGAGCTGGCTGGTGTCGCGTGCCTGGGGCGACTGGCGCACGGAATCGACCTGGCTGTGGCGGCTTTCCACCGGCCACGGTTCGAACGGCGTGCTCGGCGACGTCGGCATCCATATTCTCGATTTCGCCGCCTATGGCGCGGCGACCGACATCGACCACGTCTTCGCCCGGCTGAAGACCTTCAACAAGGCGCCGGGCGGCCAGATCGGCGAATATCTGCTCGATGCCAATGACAGCTTCACCATGTCTGTCGATTTCGCCAACGGCGCGCTCGGCGTCATCCATGCCAGCCGCTGGGCGACAGGGCATCTGAACGAGTTGAAGCTGCGCATTTATGGCGAGAGGGGCAGCCTCGAGGTCATCCATCGTCCCAGTGGTTCCGAGCTGCATGGCTGCCTCGGCGAGGATGTGGAAACCGCTACCTGGACGAAGATCGAGGTTGAACCGGTGGCGACCAACTACCAGCGTTTTGCCGAAGCCGTGGCAAGCGGCATCCAGCCGGACCCGAACTTCCGCCACGCCGCCAACCTGCAGAAGGTGCTCGACCTTGCAATGGTGACCGAACGCGAGCGGCGCGAGCTGAAGGTTTGATCCGCCCGATCAAGCATCACGACCGCCGTCCTTTCGGGGCGGCGGTTTTCGCTAGAAGAAAGGGTCCGTGGGAGCCGTACCCTTTCTTACTGTTTATTCAATCACCTGCACCACGCGGTGGGTGCGGGGTTCGACGATCACACGGCGATCGTTGATGACCGTATAGGCATATTTCGGATTGTCAGGGACCGGCGTCACGACGACGTCTGCCGGAAGCGGCTTACCGACGACGATCGGTTCCTGGACCACCACAGAAGCGGTCGGGGCCGGCTGCTGCTGGACATAGGTGACGACCTCGCGCGGCGGCGGATCGATCACTGCGCCGGCGACACCGCCGGCCACGCCGCCAACGGCAGCACCCACAGGGCCGCCGACAATTGCGCCGGTGATGGCGCCGCCGGCTGCACCGGTGACGGCTCCGTCAGCGAGCGCATTGGTGGCCAGCGACGACAGCGCAAGGGCGCTGGAGACAACTAGGATCTTGTACATTTTGCTTCTCCTTTGCTGGGGTTGCGCTTGGGTAACGACCGCGCCAATCCGAGGTTCCGGCAGGAGAGAGTCACGCTTTGGAAGCCCGGTTCACATTATGTGAGGCGGCTGAAGGATGGATCGGGAGCGTCATTCCAACCGCCTGCGGAAGAGCCAGGCGGCAGCGCTGAGGGTGACAGTGGCGATCAGCACCAGCGGGATGGTCTGGTTCACCACTTCGCTCAAGGGAATGTCCTTGAGGAAAACGCCTTTGACGATCACCAGGAAATAACGCAGCGGGTTGATCAAGGTCACCGGCTGCAGCCATCCTGGCATGTTTTCGATCGGCGTCGCGAAGCCGGAGAGCAGCATGGCCGGGACCATGAACAGGAAGGCTCCGAGGATCGCCTGCTGCTGTGTCATCGACAGCGCCGAAATGAACAGGCCGAGGCCGGCGACCGAACCGAGATAGAAGATCGCGCTGCCGTACAGCAGGAAGAGCGAGCCGCGCAGCGGCACCTCGAAGAGGAAGACGGCGGCCAGAATATAGACGGTGATATGGAAGAGGCCGATCATCATCGGCGGGATCAGTTTGCCGATCAGGATTTCATGGATGCGTAGCGGCGAGACCATCAGCTGGTCGAAGGTGCCGAGCTCGCGCTCGCGGGCGATCGATAGCGCCGTGACGATCAGGCCGATCAGCAGCGCGATGCTGGCGATCAGGTTCGGCACCATGAACCATTGATAGGTCAGGTTCGGGTTGAACCAGTTGCGCGGCACTGTCGAGACGATATCGGCGCCGGCGCGTTTGCCAGCCGGCGTCTCGGCGGCGAGGGCGGCACCGATCTGCGAGAGATAGCCCGCGACGATCTGCGAGGCGTTGGAGCGGCGGCCGTCGAGCACCACCTGCAGGTCGGCCGGCGCTCCCGCCTCGATATTGCGCGAAAAGTCCGGGCCGATCTGAACAACGGCAATGGCCGTCTGGTTGTCGATCGCCATCCTGACGTCTGCTTGGCTTCCTGCAATCTCGATTTTCCGGAAGGTCGGCGAGCCATCGATGCGCTCGATCAGTTCCTGGCCCCAGTGGCCGCTGTCGCGGTTGAGGATCATCACGTCGACATTGCGGACTTCGAGCGTCGCCGCATAGGAGAAGACGAGAAGCTGGACGATCGGCGGGCCGATCAGGATGGCGCGGCCCTTGGGATCGCGCAGCACGGCGAGAAGTTCCTTGACGATCAGGGCGTAGAGCCTTGTCCACATCTCAACCGATCCTCTTTCTGGTGCTGCGCGCCGCCAGCACGAACATGACGGCGCCGATCGTCAGCATCACCCCGATCGCCTGCAGAAACATCGGCCAGATGTCGCCGGCCAGAAACACCGTCTGCAGGCTGGGGATCAGGTAGCGCGCCGGCACGATGAAGGTGATCCACTGGATCACGGTCGGCATGGAATTGATCTCGAAGAGGAAGCCAGACAGCAGGAAAGCAGGGAGGAAGGCCGAGATCAGCGCCAGCTGCGAGGCGAGGAACTGGTTCTTCGTGGCCGTCGAGATCAACAGGCCCTGGCCAAGCGCCGGGATCAGGAAAGCGGCCGACAGCGCGTAAAGAGCAGCGACAGAGCCGCGGAACGGCACGCCGAAGAGAAAGACCGCAAGCAGCACGCAGAGCGTCATCGAGGTGAGGCCGAGCAGGAAATAGGGCAGGATTTTGCCAGCGAGCAGTTCGACTGCCGTCACCGGCGTCGCCATCATCGCCTCCATCGTGCCCCGCTCCCATTCGCGGGCGACGACGAGCGAGGTCAGAAGCGTGCCGACCAGCGTCATGACGATGGCGATCGAGCCGGGCACGAGGAAATTGCGGCTGGTCAGTTCAGGATTGAACCAGAAGCGCTGCTCGACCGAAATGGCGGGACTGTGGGAGGCGACGTCCGCCTGCCTCTGCCGCTCCCAGTTGGCAACAGTGCCTTGGGCATAATTCTGCACGAAATTCGCCGTGTTCGGTTCGGAGCCATCGACGATCACCTGGATATCCGGCCGGTTGCCGGCGGTGTAGCGCGTGGTGAAATCGGCGGGGATGACGACGATGCCGCGCAGCTTGCCGAACACGAGATCTTCCTCGAACAGACGCCGGTCGCGGCTGATGGCCACATCGAAATAGCGCGAGGCCTGGAAACTGGCCGACAGATCCTGCGTCAGCGGCGTCATCTCCTCGGTCACGAGGCCGATGCGGGTGCGGGTGGTATCGAGCGAGACGCCGTAGCCGAAAAGAAAAAGCAGAATCAGCGGCAGCACGAAAGCGATGAGGATGCTGCTCGGATCGCGGATCGCCTGAAAGCTTTCCTTGCGCACGAGGGCCAAGAGACGCCGCATCCGGCCGGAAGAGGTGCTCATGCTGCATCCTCCTTCTCGGATTGCTGTACCAGGGCGATGAAGGCATCCTCCATTGTCGGGTCGGGCAGCTCCTTGGTCGCGACGCGGGCCTTCAATTCATCGGGCGAGCCGAGCGCGATCGAGCGGCCGCGATAGATCAGCGAGATGCGGTCGCAATATTCGGCCTCGTCCATGAAATGGGTGGTGACGAGCACCGTGACGCCCTTTTCGACCAGGGCGTTGATATGCGTCCAGAATTCGCGCCGGGTGATCGGATCGACGCCGGAGGTCGGTTCGTCGAGGAAGAGGGCGCGCGGCTCGTGCATGACGGCGCAGGCGAGCGCCAGACGCTGCTTCAGGCCAAGCGGCAGGTCCTTGGCCGGCTGGCTGACATGGCGGCCGAAATCGAAGATGCCGGCCATCAGATCGATGCGCTCGCGCCGGTGTCTTCCTCGAAGGCCGTAGACGCCGGAGAAGAATTCGAGGTTCTGCATGACGGTCAGATCGCCGTAGAGCGAGAATTTCTGCGCCATATAGCCAAGCTGGTTGCGGGCCTCGGCGGCATCGCGGCGAAGGTCGAAACCGGCAACGCGGCCTTCTCCGCCGGTCGGCTTCAACAGGCCGCAGAGCATCTTAAAGGTGGTGGATTTGCCGGCGCCGTTCGGGCCGAGCAGGCCGAAGATTTCGCCGCGGCGGATATCGAAGCTGATATTGTCGGCAGCGGTGAAATCGCCGAAGCGCTTGGTCAGCCCCTTGGCCTCGATCACCGGCCGGTCGTCATCGCCCTTCGTCGGCTCTTGCGCCTCGGCCAGCCTCGAACGGCCGCCAGGACCACCGCCCAGCATGTCGATGAAGGCATCCTCGAAGCGCGGCGGGGCAGGGGTGAGCGTTGCGCCATCGCCGGCCGAGCCGATATCCGGTTTCTTGTCCCTGGCGGCAACGAGGCGGATCGCTTCGCCCTGGATCACGCCGTCGATGACGCCATCGGCCTGCAGAAGCCCGGCGAGCACCTGCCGGCGGCGCCCAGTCATGCCCGAGACGCGGAAAACCCGGTCGTTGACGCGACCGGTCATGTCATCAGGTTTTCCCGAAAAGAGCAGCTTTCCCTGGTTCAAGAGCAGCACATGGTCGCAGGCTTCAGCTTCGTCGAGATAGGCGGTCGACCAAAGGACGCCGATGCCTTCCTTCGTCAGGTTTTCGACCATCTTCCAGAGATCGCGGCGCGAGATCGGATCGACGCCGACGCCCGGTTCGTCGAGCAGCAGCAGGCGCGGCTTCTTCAGAAGCGCGCAGGCAAGGCCGAGCTTCTGCTTCATGCCGCCGGAGAGCTTTCCGGCGAGCCTACCGGTGAAACGCTTGAGGTCGGTAAAAGTGAGCAGCTCGTCGAAGGCGCTTGCGCGTTCGCTCTTCGGCAGGCCCCGCAGATCGGCATAGAGATCGAGGTTTTCCTGCACCGAAAGGTCCTCATAGAGACCGAAGCGCTGCGGCATGTAGCCGATCGCCGCCTGGATGCCGGCGGGGTTCTTACGCGTGTCGAAGCCGAGAACCTCCATCGTTCCCGTGTCGGGCAGCATCAGGCCGGTCATCAGGCGGATCAGCGTCGTTTTGCCGGCGCCGTCAGGGCCGACGAGACCGGTGATTGCGCCGCCGCCGATCATGCCGGAGACGGCGTCAAGGGCGGCTGGCGCATCGCCGAAGCGCTTGGTGACACCGTCGATCCGGACGAGCGGCTTGTCGCCCCGGCCGGTCTCGGCGGCGGTCATTGTCCGCCCGCCGTCGGCGTGGGAAAACGCACGGTAACCGGCATGCCTTGGCGCAGATCCGGGCCGGGCTTGTCGATGACAACACGCAGGCGATAGACGAGGTCGGTCCTCAGTTCCGGCGTTTCCACCGATTTCGGAGTGAATTCGGCAACCGGCGAGATGAAGCCGATCGTGCCTTCATAGGGTTTGTCGGGCGCCGTATCGGAGGTGACCGCAACCTTCATGCCCGGATGGATGCGGCCGAGATCGGGCTCGGCGACATAGGTGCGCACCCAGACGGGTTCTGTCAGCGACAACACGAAGACGGTGTCGGCGGGCGAAACAATCGCGCCATTTTCCCGGACGCGGGAGAGCATGACGCCGTCGTTCGGCGCGCGCAGCTCGGTATCATCTAGCGAAGTGCGGGCGGAAGCGAGTGTAGCCTGTGCCGCCTTCAATTGGGCGTCGGCGGCGGCGATATCCTCGACACGGGAGCCTTCCAGCAGCAGTTTCAACGCCTCGTTGGCGGAGTCGGAGCGTGCGGCGGCCATGGCCCTTGCAGCGGTCGCCTGATCAAGGCTTGCTTCGGAGATCGTGCCCTGCGGGCGCAACTGGCGGGCGCGGTCATAGGCGAGGTTGGCATTGCGGAGATCGGCGATACTTTCGTCATAGGCGGCGCGCGCCTGGGCAATCTCTGTCGGCCGCGGACCGGCCTTCAGCTTGTCGAGCGTCGCCTGGAGGGCTGCGACATTGGCTTCGCCCGAGCGGACCGCGAATTCATAGGGTGCTGCATCGAGCTTTGCCAGAACCGTTCCCGTTTTGATGACGTCGCCTTCGTCGGCGTGGAGTTCGGAGAGACGGCCGCTGACACGGAAACCGAGCGAGACCTGACGGATATCGACATTGCCGTAAAGGACGAATTCGCGGCTGGTCTCAGGCAACCAGCCGAGCTTTTGGGGCAGGGCGTACCACCAGGCGGCGGCACCCGCCGCAACGAGAAGAAGGATGGCGATGGGAAGGATGCGTTTCATGCTGCGCCTCCATTCAGCGGTCCGATAGCATCGACCAGCTCTGCAGCCAGGCCGCGCACGGTTTCCACCTGTTCCGGGCCGACGCCGTCCCACTCCATCTGGGCGAGCACGGCTGCATGGGCGACGCGAAAGACGAGGATGCTGCCGAGAAGTGTGAAGGTGCGTAGGCGCACATGTTCCGAGGCGGGATCCTCATGAAGGATGGCGCCGATCAGCCGCCGGCTCATCTCGATCATCGGCCGCATGAGGCCCTGATAGACCCGCGTGAAGGCTTCTGTCGGCTCCATCTGCTCGCGGATCAGGAAGCGCGCCCAGGATTCGGACTCCTTGCCGACGAACAGCGTCACCATGGTCTGCAAAATCTCGGTCAGGAAATGGCGAGCCTCCGCTTCACCAAGCGGTTTGCCGGCAGCGTCGAGCGCCAACAGATGCGCGCCGACGCGCGCCCTCATGTCACCGACATGCGTATTGATCCGCATCATCAGATATTCGGCGGTGGCGATGTAGAGACCTTCCTTGCTGCCGAAATAATAGGGGATTGCCTGCAGGTTGACGCCGGCCGCTTCCGTGAGCTGGCGCGTCGAAGCGCCGTCGAAACCATAACGGCCGAAGACGTCGAGGGCGGCGGATAGCATCTTCTGACGCGCAATCTCGGCACGGGCGGAGGCCGGTGACTGGTTGTCGTGTTCTTGGGTCATGACAGTTTATAACACCGATGGAGAAGTAAGTCAATCGATTGATATATTTTGAAAGCAGACATTATCGGCCGATGCCTTTGCTGAGGCAAAGGCAAGAACGTGGCATCATTCATGGCTGGACGCGTGGTCTGATTGGGGGTCGAGACGTGCCGTTCAGCGGTTCAGCCAATTCGGATCAGGGCGATCTCTGCTGTTCTGGAAAACGTTCGGAAACAAGACAAAGAGACCCGTGGGGACGGGTCTCTCAGGGTTCTCGGGGGTGGGAAGAGGAACCAAGCCTCGGGTCGGCTGCCAACAGGTAGCGATACAATATCGCTAATTTTCACGACACTAATATGTCTGGTCTCGACCGGCCGCAAAACAAAAAAAGCCGCCACTTTTTCGTGATCCCTGCGGCACTGTTTTGACACAAAACTGCCTTGCTCTTTCCGTATCGCCGGTTCGATGCGTATTCAGATTTATATTATCGCGCTGCTGCTCAGCGTCATCATGTGGTCGATCTCGTTCGATGCGGCGCGAGAATCCTATCATGCCGCGCAAAGCGCGGGATTGATGCCGAACCTGCACATCAACAAGAAGCTGGATCGCATTCTATAAACTGCGATGCAGCGTCCAGGTCAGCGGTACAATTGGCCGATGTTGCATTCTCGACATCGGGCCAGCGCATGTTCCTATGCGCTCGCGAGCCTTCCGGACAGAAAGTCAAATTTCGTAAAATTTGACCGATCTGCTTAAAAGCCCTGAAAATACTGATGTGTAGAGTGGTCTCATGAAAGCGACCGAAGCGTGGACAGACGCGTCGATCGTTTGGAGCCGGGCAAACCGAACGCCCGCTGATCCGCAAACGGGGACTTCAACATGCACAGAACTCTTGCCGCCATCGCCTTGACCCTGACCATCACTGCCGCTGCCGAGCCGGCATTCGCCGTCGGCCCCGCCAGCCTTGCCCGCGACCTGATGCACACCTCCGCCATCGGCCATGCGCCCGAAGTTCCGTTGACGACTCGCGCCGGTTTCGTGCGCCCAGGCGTTCCTTTCGTCCTGCGCAGCCCGGCTGCGGTCGAGGGCGAGGGCTATCGGCTCAAGACCTATTCGCAGAGCCTGACCGTTGTCGTCGGTTACGTGTTTTCGACGGCGGTCGAGGCCGTGCAGGCGGTTACGTTTCTTCGCTGATACCTGGCTAGATTCTAGGTCGATCCGGCCTAGGATGATCGTGATCTAGGCATCGAGTTCGCTGCGTACGTCGAGATACCAGTCGACAAAGGCCTTGACGCCGACATCCAAGGTCGTATCCGGCTTGTATCCGGTCAGCGCGACCAGCAGATCGGGGGCTGCGAAGGTGCGCGGCACGTCCCCCTTCTGCATCGCCAGCATCTTGCGAATGGCAGGACGGTCGAGCGCCTTTTCCACCGTTTCGACGAAATCCATCAGGCTGACCGGCTGGCCTCCGCCAATATTGACGACACGGAAGGGCGCCTGGCGCGAGAGCGTTTCGACAGCCGTGTTTTCGAGGCGATTTTCCTCGGACGGGACGACCGCCGATAGCCTGACGATCGCCTCGATGAGATCGTCTATATAGGTGAAGTCACGGCTCATATTGCCTTCGCCGTAGATCTCGATCGGCTGACCTTCAAGCATGTTCTTGGTGAATTTGAACAACGCCATGTCGGGCCGGCCCCATGGGCCATAAACGGTGAAAAAGCGAAAAGCCGTGGTCGGAATCTTGTGAAGATGGGCATAACTGTGCGCCATCAGTTCCATCGATTTCTTCGTCGCCGCATAGATGGTCAGCGGCTCGTCGGCGCGATCGGTCTCGTGAAAGGGGACGGTCGCATTGGCGCCATAGATCGATGATGTCGAGGCCAGCATCAGATGGCGGATTTCGACGCGCCGCGCAATTTCCATGATGTTCCACGAGCCTTCGACATTCGAACGAAGATAGGCCTCTGGATTTTCCAGGCTGTAGCGCACGCCGGCCTGCGCGGCGAGGTGAATCAGGATATCGGGCTTGGCCGCCAGAACAGCCGCTTCCAGCGCTGGCCGATCCTCGAGCATTGATATGACGGGCTTGAAGGTCGGAAACTGGGAGAGTGCAGCATGGCGCATCTCCTTGAGCTTGACGTTGTAATAGGGAGTCAGGCCGTCGAAGCCTGTGACGTCATGCCCCTCTTGCAGCAGGCGCCTGGCCAGATGGAAACCGATAAAGCCGGCAGTCCCTGTAATGAAGTAGCGCATTCCCACCTTTTCTCGACTTCCTGCCGACGGCAAAGAGCCGATTCCGTATCAAGTGACCCCACTTACAAGATAAAAAGAGGCCGAGTCGATAGGCCTTTGAAAGAGAAGGCCACAGCACTGTCCCTACTGTCGGCCGCCTGTCCGCCGCTGCCTTGCCGGATGAGGACGAGACTATCGATATCGTCTGCCGGTCAGCCGCAACTCTCCGCCGTTATGCTGCGTTGCAACATGTTGGCTTGCATGTTATGGCCGGCCGGTCGTCTGCAAGCAGGTCAGGATCGATGAGAGATATAATTTATTGGATTCTCTGCGCCTTTCTGACCGTTGCCATCGCGATCGTGTCGTTACGCTATGTCACGAACTTCTGGCTTCTGTCCTTCGTCTACAGCTTTCAGGTTCACCTCGGCGTCGTGTTCGTCGCCGCCAGCCTCGTCATTCTGGCCATCAAGAGACAGATTTACGGCTTCATCCTTCTGCTTGCCTCGCTTCTTCTCGTCGCCCACGGCGTCATCATGCTGCGCGAGTTCTCGGCGGGCGACAGAGGCACCGACAGGCCGCCGCTTTTTCGTCTGATGTCGTTCAACATCGCGATCGACAACTGGAAAAACTCGACTGAAATCACCGACATGGTGATCGCGTCGAATGCCGACGTCGTCAATCTGCTCGAAGCCAAGCCGCTGACATTTCACCTGCAGCGATTGTTCAAGGCCTATCCCTACCATATCGGCTGCGATACCGGGAAGGATACATGCGATACGCTGGTGCTGTCCAAACGCCCGTTCGTCAGCCGGCAGGTCGCAAGCATGGGCAGCCTGCGAAAAGACAGGCTCGTTATGGCAAGCGTCGACTTCGGCGGCGAAACTATCAATCTGGTTTCGGCGCACCTGACCAAACCATATTTCGACGATTTCCAGATGGCTGAATTGGAAGATCTCGGCAAAGCGCTTGGCTCGATCGACGGCCCCCTGGTGCTGTCAGGTGATTTCAACTCCTCGGCGATCGCCCCGAGCATCCAGGCTTTCCTGCGCGAGCAGAAGCTGAAGACGATCACGCCAGAACCGGCAACATGGCCGATCAGCGCCGGTGCGCTCGGGATCGCCATCGACCACATATTTGCGCGCGCGCCGCTTCATCTGACATCACTGAAACGTCTTGATGACAACCTCGGCTCGAACCATTCGGGCCTGGTCGCCGACTTCGTTCTCAACAAAGGTGGTGAAGCGCCTCCGGCAAAATGATTTTGCCTGGGCAAGGAAATCTTGCCGGGCCACAAATCAGAATCTGGTTCGGCCGCCTTTTTTGTCGATCATCTGAAACCTCTTGCCGTCGGTCTTCACGTTGACGCAATCGGTCTTCTTGCTGGGGAACAGGACGCACACCTGGCCATTGGTTATCTTGTAGCCATTCTTATTGCCGTCGCGATATTCGTAGCCGTTCTTGGCTTCTTTGAGTTCGGACGTACCGGGCAGGTGCTGGCGAATTTCCGACTCGCTTGCGGTTCGCATGCTTGCCGTTTCGGCAAACGCCATTCCCGGCACCATAATTGCAAGAAATCCGGCGAGGACGGGCAAGGTACGCATCAGGGGGATATCTCCGGTCATGTCTGTCGGTACGTCCATTCTACGAGAACCCCAAGAGGAAATTCAACAGCGAGGATGGTCGCGCCGAAAAGGCCCGACCATCGCTCCGGCTGCGATTTTACGTTCTTCCAAACTCATCGACGATACGAATGATGTCGTCCTCGCCGAGGTAGGAGCCCGTCTGAACCTCGATGAGCTCGAGAAGAATCTTGCCGGGGTTGGCGAGGCGGTGGACTTCGCCCAGCGGAATGTAGACGCTTTCGTTCTCGCGCAGCATACGCACGTTCTCGCCGACCGTCACCTCAGCCGTTCCCTTGACGACGATCCAGTGTTCGGAGCGATGGTGGTGTTTTTGTAGCGAAAGCTTCTTGCCTGGCGTGACGAAGATGCGCTTCACCTGGAAGCGATCGCCGTTGAAGATCGAGGTATAGCCGCCCCAGGGGCGATAGGATGTCGGATGGGTTTCGGCGAATTTCGCCGTGGCAGAAGACGAGGCCAGCATCTTAACCAATTGTCCGACATTCTGGCTGTCTTTGAGCGGCCCGACATAGACGGCGTCCTCGCTGGCGATGACGGCGACATCCTCCATGCCCTGGACGGCAAGATGCACGCCATGGGTCATGACGAGCGAGTTGCGGGTATTGACGACGGTGGTGTTTGCAGCGGCGACATTGCCGTTGTCGTCGCGTGCGCCTGATTTCCAGACGGCATCCCAGCTTCCCATGTCCGACCATTTGAACGGCGAGGGGACGACGGCGGCCTTGGAGGTCTTTTCCATGATCGCGTAGTCGATGGAGATATCGGGGCTCTTGGCGAAATGGTCGGCGTCGAGGCGGGTGAAATCAAGGTCGCGGCTTGCCTTCGAAACGGCCTTGCTGGCTGCCTTCAGCACATCGGGTGCATATTCCTGCAATTCGGCGATGAGTTCCGCCACCGGGAACATGAAGATGCCCGAGTTCCAGTAGAAGCCGCCATCGGCGAGCATCTGCTCGGCCTTCTCAAATGCCGGCTTTTCGATAAAGCGCTTGACCTTGTGCGCACCGTTTTTGAGGGCATCGCCGATCTCGATATAGCCGTAACCCGTCGCCGGCTCCGTCGGAGTGATGCCGAAAGTCACGAGCTTGCCGTCGGCTGCGGCATCGCGGGCGATGCGGATGCAATCGAAATAGGTCTCATCGGCCAGGATCTCGTGATCCGAGGCGAGCATCTGGATGATGGTGCTCTTGCCGAAGAGCTCGCCGGCAAGCGTAGCGGCGGCGGCCACCGCTGCCGCGGTGTTGCGGGCAACCGGTTCGAGCAGTACGGCGGCGAGCGGGATGGCGAGCGCGCGGGCCTGCTCGGCGACCAGGAAGCGGAATTCCTCATTGGTGACGACGATCGCGGCTTCATAGAGATCCGGATTGGAAACGCGGTCGAGGGTCTCCTGAAACAGCGTCTTGTCACCGACGAACTGGATGAACTGTTTCGGTGCGGTGGCACGGGAAAGCGGCCAGAGCCGGGTGCCTTTGCCGCCGGCCATGATCACGGGAACGATTTTCTGCGTCATAGGCGGGTTCCTTGAAAAAAGCGTGTTCGTCGCATGTTTAGCGGGCGTCTCTGCCCAGTCTCGTATACGGGTCAGCCCGGCGGTCAGAAGATCCAGGGCTGCGGTCTCGCTCTCGGCTTCCACGTAGCAGCGCATTTCCGGCGCATTTCCGGACGGGCGAAAATGGATGATCCTACCGTCTTTCAGTGTCACGCGAAGTCCGTCGATGTCGGACTTCGTCGCCACTTCGCCGATCGGCTGCAGGAAAGCCGAAAGATTTCCGTCCGAAGCGGGCAGATGCTCCATCAGCGCGGCACTCGTCTCCAGCGGAAAATTCTCCAGGCGGTCGGCGGCGGCAAAGGGCAGGTGATAGGAGGCGGCAACACCCGAAAGCGGCTGCTTGCGGGTGGCGGCGAGCGACAGGATCGCGAGCATCGGGATAAAACAATCGCGTGTCGGCAAGGCACGCACGGCTCTGTCGTTGATATCGAAAGGGGTTGCAGTCAGCAGCCCGCCATTGGCTTCAAAGCCCATGACATGATCCTTGCCAGCCGCCACGGCCTCTTCCATGCCTGAAATGACGAAGGGTGAGCCGACGCGGGTGCGCCGGACGGCGAAAGAGCCCGCGGCCTCGATGCCGGAATTGGAGGTAACCGGTGTCACCACCGTGCCGGCACCGAGGAAATTGGCTGCCACAAGGCCGAGAAGGTCACCGCGCAACGGCGTGCCGGTTTCGTCTGCGACCAGCGGGCGGTCGCCGTCGCCATCGGTAGAGACGATCGCATCGAACTTGTGCTCGGACACCCAGCGCTTCATCAGCGTGATCGTCTCGTCGGAAACGGCTTCGGTGTCGACGGGAATGAAACTCTCCGAACGCCCAAGAGCGGTGATCTCGGCGCCGTAATGGGCGAGAACATCAACCAACAGGTCGCGGGCGACGCTGCTGTGCTGGTAGACACCGATCTTCATGCCGGACAGCGCGCCTTGCGGAAGCAGGGCTGTATTGCGTTCGAAAAAGAGCTGACGGCAGATCGCTTCATGCTCCTCCGTCTCGGCTGGCGTCTGCGTCACGGTTTCACCGGTTCGCTCGATCTCGGCCGCCAATGCGGTGATAGCAGCCTCGTCCGATTTGTCGATCTCACCATCCGGGCGATAGAATTTGATGCCGTTGCGGTCCGCCGGAATATGCGAGCCCGTAACCATCAGGCAGGCGGCGTTGCTCTCGAGGCCATAGAGGGCAAGGGCGGGTGTGGGGACTGTGCCGCAGTCGAATATCCGGAAGCCGAGCGCGGCAAGCGCACCGGCGCAATTCCCCGAGATTTCAGGGCTTGAATCGCGAAAATCGCGGCCGATCAGGATGACGTCGCCGGCCCGCGCCTTGCCGGTCTGCAGCAGATATTTGCCGAACGCGGTGGCGTAGAGGGCGGAGGTGCGTCCCTTGAGGTCGACTGAAAGTCCGCGAAGGCCGCTCGTGCCGAATTTCATGGGAAGACATGGCTCCGATTTCACGATCAAAGTTCTACTCAGGCCGCCTGCCGGCGTAAATACCAAAGCCATCATATAGTTAAATACGGACGACGGTGCCTCGGATAGTCTCTTGCAATCTTCTCTCACCGAATTCTTGAGTTGTAGACCCATTGCCGCGCCGGCAGGCATTGCAGCGTAGATCGATTTTGTTAGAACCGTGTGTCCGTTGTTTCGTCATATGCGAAGGATTTTCCTAGATGAGCGATACATCCGTCAGTCTCGAGGAGAGCTGGAAAGCCGCGCTGGAGGGGGAGTTTTCAAGCCCCTACATGCAACAGCTCAAATCCTTCCTCGTCGCGCAGAAGCAGGTCGGCAAGCGGATTTTCCCCAAGGGCAGCGAATATTTCCGCGCCCTCGATCTGACGCCGATCTCCAACGTCAAGGCCGTCATCCTCGGCCAGGACCCGTATCATGGAATCGGGCAAGCCCATGGGCTGTGTTTCAGTGTCCGTCCGGGCGTGCGCATACCGCCCTCCCTGGTCAATATCTACAAGGAGATGGAGACGGATCTTGGCATTGCGCCGGCACGTCACGGTTTTCTCGAACATTGGGCAAAGCAGGGCGTACTCCTGCTGAACAGCGTGCTGACCGTCGAGGAAGGGCAGGCGGCTGCTCATCAGGGCAAGGGGTGGGAACGCTTCACCGACGCCGTCATCCGCAAGGTCAACGATGAATGCGAATCCGTGGTCTTCATGCTGTGGGGTTCCTATGCCCAACGCAAGGCCGCCTTTGTCGATACGACGCGGCATCTCGTGCTCCGGGCGCCGCATCCCTCGCCGCTTTCGGCCCATAACGGTTTTTTTGGCTGCGGGCATTTTTCGAAGGCGAATGCCTTCCTGCAGTCGCGCGGACGTGCGCCGATCGACTGGCAATTGCCGGCCGATCCCCATGGGGCCTAAATCGCGACGCAATCTTTCAGATTCGCTCCTCGCGCTTTAGATCCTTGTTTTACGCATGTCGTTATCGCAAAACCGCTGCACACTTTTGCGCGACATGCTTTAGTGTGAACAGACTTTGTCGTTCGTTCACTAAAAGAAGACAATGCGTTTTGGTCTACGGGTCTGTTCGACGGGAGTTTCAGCGCGCATCTTAGCCTCATCGAAAGCCCGCAACGGCGGGCATGAAAGGGGTTTGACATGCTCGATCAGATCAAGGGTCTGCACCACGTCACGTCGATGGCGCAGGATGCCCGCACCAACAACCAGTTTTTCACCAATGCGCTCGGCCTGCGACGCGTCAAGAAGACGGTGAATTTCGACGCGCCCGATGTCTATCACCTCTATTATGGTGACGAGACTGGTGCGCCCGGCACGGTCATGACTTATTTCCCGTTCCCGAAGATGGCGCAGGGCCGTCCCGGTACCGGCGAAGTCGGCACGACGGTGTTTTCCGTTCCGCAGGGCTCGCTCGGCTTCTGGAGCGATCGCTTTGCCGCGCTTGGTGTCGGCGGCCTGAAAGCCGAGGAAAGTTTCGGCGAAAAACGGCTGAACTTCTCCGGCCCGGATGGCGATGGCTTCGCGCTCGTCGAGGTCGAGGATGACGCCCGCCAGGCCTGGACACATGGCGGCATCAGCGAAGACCATGCCATTTACGGCTTCCACTCCGTCACCATGCGGCTGAGGGACGAAGGCGCCACGGCCGAGCTCTTGAAGTTCATGGGTTACGAGGTCGCCGAGGAAAGGGACGGCGTCAAGCGGCTGATCAAGCCCTCCGGCAATGGCGCGCATCTCATCGATCTCGAGACCATGCCGAACATTGCCCGTGCCCTTCCGGGTGCCGGCTCCGTCCACCATGTCGCCTTCGCCGTCGAAAACCGCGAGAAGCAACTCGAAGTGCGCAAGGCGCTGATGGACACCGGCTATCAGGTCACGCCGGTGATCGACCGCGATTATTTCTGGGCGATCTATTTCCGCACGCCGGGCGGCGTGCTGTTCGAGGTCGCGACCAGTGAGCCCGGCTTCGACCGCGACGAGGATACGGCCCATCTTGGCGAAGCCCTGAAACTGCCGCAACAGCACGCCCATCTTCGCGCGCTGCTCGAGCAGCATCTGCAGCCGCTCGAAGTGTGAGGAGAGGCGATATGACCGAAACCGGATATGTGCACCGGCTGCATGCCGGTGCACCTGATAAACCCATCCTGCTGGTGCTGCACGGCACCGGCGGCGACGAGAACCAGTTCTTCGACTTCGGCCGGCGCCTGCTGCCTGAAGCGACGATTCTCTCGCCGCGCGGCGATGTTTCCGAACATGGCGCGGCGCGCTTCTTTCGCCGCACCGGGGAGGGGGTCTACGACATGCCCGATCTCTCACGCGCGACGGAGAAGATGGCCGCCTACGTCAAGGCATTCGCTGACGAGTGCCAGGCTTCCCATATTCTCGGCCTGGGTTTTTCGAACGGCGCAAATATTCTTGCCAATGTCCTGATCGAGAAGGGTATCTTCGATGCCGCGGTTCTGATGCACCCGTTCATTCCGTTTCAACCCGAAGCCCAGTCGACGCTCGCGGGAAGAAAGGTGCTGATGACGGCCGGACAGCGAGACCCGATTGCGCCTGTCTCCACGACCGAGGCGCTGTCCGAACATCTGAAAAACCGAGGGGCGGAGGTCAGGACGATCTGGCATCCCGGCGGTCACGAGATTGCGCCGCTCGAGATCAATGCGGTCCGCGATTTTCTCGGCGGTTATTGACGGCGTGCACCGCCGGTCGGCGGGAAACTGGTTTGCGGGACCGGGAATGCCGGTCCCGCATCTTTGCTGGAACAATGATCCTATCGTCGTGATCGATAGGACATTAGGGGCGAGGAGGATATTTGCCCCTGATTGCCTTCATGTAGAAATTTCCCGGTGATTCCGCCATCGTCAACCCGACGACGACGCCCTTGGGAACGCCTTCATATTCTCGCCTCTGACCGTTGGTCAGATAGACCCGTAGATGCCGGCTGTCTTCGTCGTAGGTGATCGCCTCGATAAGTTTCGAATCAACCGCAGTTTCCACTTTGCACCCCGCAGTTTTGGATCTGAGATTCCTGATCAAGAAATGTCTTTCACACTCGCAACGCGCCATCATTATGCTGCGCCGCGGGGGCGTCAAGCATCATCTTCTTTAACGTTCATTTTTTCCTAATGGCTATCGTTATGGTTGATTTTTACAGCTTTTTCGAAGGTGTAGTCTGTGGAAATCCGACATCTTCGGCTCCTCCATTTGGGGTGTATTAGCCGATAACGTCGCGAGAAACGCAATAATCGCCGGTTTAACGCCGGATTAACCAACATATTGCAAACTATTGCGTAATATTAACCGCAGCACCCTCCCAAATATGAATAATTACATCCGCAAGGCGGAGCGTCACCTCGCCGCTGCAACGGCCAAGATCGGCGTTGCCGAGTCGCAGGCGCTGCGCGCTCAGGTGAAGACCACGCAGGAGACTCTTGCGCTTTCAATCGGGAGCTACAAGGATGGACAATCATCCTTGCTTGATGTGCTGGATGCGCAGCGTTCGGCCGCAACCAGTCAGGCAAACCTGGCGCAGGCGGTGCAGCAAATCGCGAAGCACTATCTCGCTCTGAATGTGGCAATTGGTTCGGGTACAACTTCGGTGGGGCCGCGATCAGGCCAAATTCTTATGAACACTGAGCCTCATGCCGTTGCAGCGATGGATAAGAGATGGATTATTTCCGACAACCCGCCATTCGGTCGGACCTCATAAATGGGTTCCATGTTTAACTATCTAGCGCCGTGGCGACAACAGATACCCATACTGGCTGGCAACCGTAAAAGACGCCCTCGGCTGACATTTGCCGAAGGCGAATTCGCTGCGGTCTACGCAATGAGCGATGTTCACGGATGTTATAAAGAGCTCGTCGAGGCACATCGCCGCATCGAGGAGGATGCCGCGCGCATTCCAGGGCCGAAGCTCATCGTCATGCTCGGCGATTATGTCGATCGCGGGCCTGATTCGAGCGCGGTGCTGGAATTCCTGAGCAGGACCCCGCCGCCGGGGTTTCAACGTTTCGTCCTGTGCGGCAATCATGACGCGGAGCTGGTGAAGCTCTATCGCAAACCGGCGGGCATTCTTGAATGGCTCGGCTTTGCCGGGACGGAGACACTGCACTCATATGGTATCGATATCGAGCATCTGCTGCAGTCGGCGGCCGGAAGCGAAACAATCGCCCGCGTCATTCGCAACATGATACCCGAGCGGCATATCCAATTTCTGGAATCGCTGCCGGTCATGCTGCGGATGGGAAGGGTCCTCTTTGTTCATGCGGGTATCAGGCCGGGCATCGACCTCAAGAGGCAGAAAGACAGCGACCTTATGTGGATCCGTCAGCCCTTTCTGGATGAAGGGCCGCAGCTTCCTGTGCTCGTGATCCACGGCCACACCCCGGCGCGAATCCCGACATTCGGTCCGCAACGTATCGGTATCGACACTGCGGTTTCGGCGACGGGCCGACTGACCGTGCTGACGATAAAGGGAACGCGGGTCGGAATCCTGTAAAATTGGCAAGCATGATGTCGTCCGAAACGCTTACGCTTTCGGGGCCATGCTCAAAACCAAACGCCGCGGATTATGCTCCGCGGCGTCAGGACGATCAGATGTTCACGGGGCTATCTCAGGCGCCAGTCGTTTCCTGATAGAGGTTGGTGCCGATGCCGGTATAGGTAAAGCCGTGTTTGCGGACTTCGTCGCTGCGGTAGATATTGCGCAGATCGACCAGGATCGGAGCGCGCATCGACTGCTTGAGGCGACTGAAATCGAGCGCGCGGAACTGGTTCCATTCGGTGACGATGACAAGCGCATCCGCGCCAGCAGCCGCTTCATAGGGACCGCTCGCATATTCGATGTTCTCGATCACCTTGCGGGCGTTCTCCATGCCCTCGGGATCGTAGCCGACCACTTGCGCGCCGTTGTCCTGCAGGGTCTGGATGACTGCGATCGCCGGGCTATCGCGCATATCGTCGGTGTTCGGCTTGAAGGTCAGGCCGAGGATCGCGATCTTCTTGCCGCGAATGTCGCCGCCGACGGCCGAAATGACCTTGCGTCCCATCGCTCGCTTGCGGTTGTCGTTGATCGAGATCGTCGTTTCGATGAGACGCATCGGCGCGTCGTAATCCTGCGCCGTCTTGGCAAGGGCAAGCGTATCCTTGGGGAAGCACGAACCGCCGTAACCCGGGCCGGCATGCAGGAACTTGGAGCCGATACGCCCGTCGAGACCGATTCCGCGCGAAACGTCCTGGACGTTTGCGTCGACCCGTTCGCAGAGGTCGGCGATCTCGTTGATGAAGGTGATCTTCATCGCGAGGAAGGCATTGGCCGCATATTTGATCAGTTCCGAGGTGCGGCGGGTGGTGAAGACCAAGGGGGCCTGGTTGAGATAGAGCGGGCGGTAGACCTCGGTCATGGTTTCGCGCGCCCGGTCGTCGTTCAGGCCGACGACGATACGGTCGGGACGCTTGAAGTCTTCGATCGCCGCACCTTCACGCAGGAATTCCGGATTGGAAACGACGGCGACATCCGCCGCAGGGTTGGTTTCGCGCATGATGCGCTCGACCTCGTCTCCGGTGCCGACCGGCACCGTCGACTTGGTGACGATAACGGTGAAGCCTTCAACATAGGTGGCAATCTCGCGTGCAGCGGCGTAGACATAGGAAAGGTCTGCGTGGCCGTCGCCGCGCCTGGACGGCGTGCCGACTGCGATGAACACGACATCGGCGCTGCGGACGCTTTCGCCGACATCCGTCGAAAACGACAGCCGGCCGGTGCTGGTATTTTCGGCGACCAATTGCTCCAGGCCCGGCTCGTAGATCGGAATGCGGCCTTCGCGAAGGGCTTCGATCTTACTCAGATCCTTGTCGACGCAGATGACGTCGTGGCCGAAATCCGCAAAGCAAACGCCTGAAACGAGGCCGACATAGCCTGATCCAATCATCGTGATGCGCATATTTCCCTCAAATCATTAGAGTAGAACGTCATGCTGCGTCGCAGCATGAGTTCGTCATAGTTAATCTGGACGAAAAGACAATACCGAAGATCGCCTGGTACCCACATCGAAAATCGAACTCCGGGCACCACAGTTTGCCGCGCGCTGCCCCGTCGATAGCCAAAACATAGGTTTGTGTGGGCGATATGACAAGTCGAGCGGCTCGGCAGAGCAGGCTCGACTTCAATCCGAAAACAGGATCAATCAGTCTATGTCGCTGCCTCGGCGGTTATAGCCGGTACCAGACATAGGGGTCTGTTCCCGATTGAATCTTGTCCCAGCGCAGATCGGTATCGCGCCAGTTCTTGATGCTGCTTTTCCTGTTGTCGAGCACGAGATCGCCCTTGTCGGTTCTGACGACCAGGACCGCATGTCCTTCACCGGAGGGCGTATATGCCGTCGCGATCCGCAAAGCGCGCGACGACCAGCCCATCGCGATCAGCCGGCTGCGTTTGGTCAACGCGAAATCTTCGCAGTCGCCGCTGCGCACGTTCACCTTCCAAACGTCTCCATTCAGTTCGTTGCGGGAGTCGTTTCGGCCGATCATCGTACGATTGACGGCGGTGTTGACGTCCTTCAGTTGCAGCATTTGCTTGTCCGTCATCGCAACGACCGCCAAACCATTGTTGTCGCGGCATTCGGTCGGGTTCTGGGCGCAGAACAGCACCTGGGCGAAAGGCGGAATGATCTTGTCTTTTTCAGAGATATAACTGACCGCCGAACTATCGGTCAGGCCGCGGGCAAAACCTGCGGGACCGGCGGCAAATGCCGAGCATGCATTGCCTGCTGTAAAGGCCAGTGCCAGAAGTGTAACGACTGTTTTCTTCATCTCTTAAATCCCCGTTCAGGGCAACCGATTGAGATCAGGCTTGCCTTTTTTCTCGGTCAATGGCATGGCGATCTGATGATCTGCCAAGTATTGGGCGCAGAATATCTGTCCCGTTTCTGCTGCTTGGAAGGAGCATAGCCAGGCCTTGTCTCGATTGGCTTAAACCTTTCGCGACAATTTTAAACGATGTGGAATTCTGTTACACTTTAGCACGCAAGCGCTTGATGTTCAACTTATGTTAGTACGAGTAAATTAATCTCTTCGGTTGCAATGGCTTTGGTCGCCGCCTACTCTGGTAAACGAATTCACATGTTCTCCAATCTCATCAATAAGCGGGTCTTGCGAGAGGTTTTGCTTTTTGCCTTCATCGGCCTCGTTATATTGACTCTCATACCGTTCGGGAGCGTTACACCCTTGGCCTTCGCCTTCTCCGCGATCGGGATGTTTGCCCTTGCCATCATCTCGGGACTGCTGTTCGGAGAGCCGAGACAAAGCAGATGGGTTTTCAGTATCGCTTTGTTTCTACTCGTCGTACTGGCGGGCTGGACGTTCATCCAAACCATCGAACTGCCCTCCAATTGGTTGGCGAATCCTGCCTGGAATGCCGCGCGTGACCTGGCGGGTGCGCAATCCGCGGCGATCTCGGTCGAACCGGCCGACACGCTCGCGTCGATTCTCTGGGTTGCCCTGCCTTTCGTCACATTTCTGACCGGGCTGCTCTTATGCGATACTGACCAGCGCGCGCGGAAAGTGCTCACCGGGCTCGGGCTTACGGCGGGCATCATCGCTGTTTTCGGCCTGATGCAGTTTTTGCTGTTTCCCAACGTCCTGATCGTCGTGGAGAAACGCGCCTACCTCGACAGCCTGACTGCGGTCTTTGTCAACCGCAATACCGCCGCGACCTTCCTCGGGCTTGGAACGCTGCTGATGCTGACCCTGGTCAGGGACGTTACCCGAGCCTATTCGAACTATCCGCCCGGCGAGCCCGGCCGAAACGCGCTTCTCTTGAGATCGTGGATCTATATCCTGCTCTTATGCGCATGCTTCACCTCGCTGATGCTGAGCCGCTCGCGCGCCGGGATATTTGCGACCTTTGTTGCCGCTCTCATCTATTTTCCATGGCTTGTCCTCAATTGGAACGGCTCGAGGCGTCATCTGAGACCGGCGCCAAGATGGCGTTCGATGCTGAAGCTCCTCTCGGCGATTGCTTTCGTCGTGCTGCTGCTGACGGTGTTTGCGGGCCAGGCGATTTTGCGCGCGCAAGAGCGGCGACTCGAGGATGATGATCGGTTTTGCATTCTGCCTGGCATATGGCGTGCCATTTCGGATCATTGGTTGACGGGAACGGGGCTCGGAACCTTCCGGACCGTATTTTCCGCCTATCGCGATCCGGCTTGCGGAATTTTCGGGGTCTTCGACCGCGCGCATAATTTCTATCTTGAAGGATTTCTGGGCCTCGGAATATTGTTCCCGATTGCGGCTGTCCTTGCCTTCTCGGTGCTTGCCAGAGTGTTCCGGCGCGGGTTCGCCCAAAGACGGCGTCTCAGGCACTATGTTCTTCTGGGCCTGGCGGCGACCATTTTGGTCGCCCTTCATGCGGCGGTCGATTTTTCGCTGCAGATACCGGGTTTTGCGGTGTTTTACTCCGCCTTCCTGAGTGCGGTTGTCGCGATATGCCTGGGACGCAGCAACGGAGAGGCGGACATGGCATATGAGCGGCCGTTAACCACGTAAAGTTTAAAAGGATGGATTTTAATAAGATTTTCGGAAAAGATCGATTGTGCAGGTGCGAACGGTTGACTCTGAAACCCTAGAAATTTTATAGCGGGTCCAGCCTTCGGATTGTTGCGACGCAAGAAAAGTCGGACCGAAGTCGTTTTTCGCTTCCCAAAAGGCTGGGCGTTGCCAGCCTGCCACAGTTAGGGGAATGTTAATCGGCTTTCAGTGTTATTGATCGGGGATTGTCTTGTATTTTGTCAGATCGCGGGGCAGTAGCTTCAGGGGCGTAAACGCAGGGTATTCTATGGGTTGTTCTCGTATCGGTAGTACACGCGTCGCCATTGTTGTAGCGCTAACGACTATATTGGCAAGCTGCACCTCGTTGCCAAGATCCGGTCCCGATCACAAAGACGTTGATCGTGATGCGGCAGTGAAAGTGACAACGAAGGAACGTCGCGTCGGTATCGACTACGCCCTGGTTGATCTCAGCAAGAACGTCCTGTCGTATTTTACCGCTCCCCAGCCGACCTCGTTCAAAGGGTTTGGTGGTGGTCGAGGCGGGGCGCCTGAAATTCCGCTCGGTTACGGCGACGTCGTCCAGGTCGCCATCTTCGAAGCCCAGTCGGGCGGCCTCTTCATTCCGTCCGATGCCGGTAGCCGACCCGGCAATTACATCTCGCTGCCAGAGCAGACCATCGATAGAAACGGGACGATCACAATTCCCTACGCGGGCCGGGTTCCGGCTGCCGGTCGCCTGAAGGAGACCGTGGAGCAGGACGTCGAGGATCGCCTGGCGAGCCGCGCGATCGAACCGCAGGTGGTTATCACGACAACGACAAGCCGCTCCAGTCAGGTTGCTGTGCTCGGTGATGTCAACAATCCCCAGCGCGTTGAGATCAGCCCGGCCGGTGAGCGTGTTCTCGATATCATTTCCGCTGCGGGCGGTTTGACGACCAACAATATCGAAACGAATGTGACGCTGCAGCGCCGCGGCAAGACGGCAACCGTCGCCTACACTACGCTGTTGAAGAACCCGGCCGAAAATATCTATGTTGCGCCGGATGATACGATCTCGATCGATCATGAGCGCCGCACCTATCTTGCGCTCGGTGCCGCAGGCGTCAGCGGTCGCTTCGATTTCGAAGAGTCCGATCTGACCCTTGGAGAGGCAATCGCCAAGGCTGGCGGCTTACGCGACGACCGCGCCGACCCGGCTCAGGTCCTGCTCTATCGTCTTGTCCCGAAGAAAACGGTTCAAGCGATGCATGTGGACACGACGAGATTTGCGGGTGAGATGGTTCCGGTGATCATTCGTGCGAATATGCGCGACCCGGCAACCCTGTTTGCTGTTCAGCAATTCAAGATGGAAGACAAGGATATTATCTATATTTCCAATTCGGACTCTGTTGAACTGGTCAAGTTCCTTGACATCGTGAACTCGGTATCATCCACTGTTTCCGGAGTGGCCGACGATGCGAATGATACCCGTAACGCGGTACAGGATCTTGGAAATTGATTGCAATAGGCGGGCCGGCATCGATCGCGGATGATCAATGCCGGCGGCCTATATAACGGATTTGATGAAGGACTATGGTTATGGCAAGGTCAGGTGTTTATCGTAAGCTTGCATATAGCGGAATTGTCGTCGCGATGTTTGCCGGCATGAATTCAAGCGCTTTTGCGGCAGCTTGCTTGGGTCCGGCAAATCTGACTTCCGTCGATGTCAGCGGATTTACGACTAGCCCGGCCGTTCTGCTCGACATGTCCGATCCGTTGGTTTTGTCATCGCGTGTTCGCGCGCTGGTTGGAAGCAGCAATGATGCGCTGTCGCCAGTGATCGAGCAGGCCAAGAAGGCCAGTGCCGCACAGATGGCGGCTATCGGCTCCGGTCTCGGACGGGCCGCAAACAGCTGCCAGGTGACGGATCCGCAATTCAAGCTGGCGATCGAAAAGGCTGTTGCCGAGGCGGCGAGCGCCGATCCGAATCTGGCGCCGCTGCTTGCAGCCTTTGCAAAGGTCCTTGCCGAAGGTGGAACCGCGGCCCTCGGCCCGGGTGCAAGTGCTGCCGCCGCCGCATCCGGCATCGGCAATGACGGGCAAGTTGGACAAACCGGGCCTGGAGCGGACGATGGTACGCCGTTCGACGGCGCTGCGACAACAGCGGGTACGCTGAAGGTTTCGAATGCCGGCGCAGATGATTCATCGTCAACTTCAACGACGACGATCCTCAGCACCGGAGCGGGAGGGCAGTCGTCTACCGATACGACGGAGTCGACGAGTCAGAGTGTCCCGGTCATACAATAGCTGGAATTGCCCTTAGATCTTAGCGCTTGACGCCTTTGTTGGAGATCGAAATTGCTATCGCCAGATAAACTTACACCGCGTATCGACCCCTCCCGCGATACCGGAAATGATGCTGATTTCATCGATTTCGACAAGCTCATCGCAATCGCCCGCCGACAGTGGCGGATGGTTGCGGCGTGCGGTTTCGCCTTTGCCATTCTGGGCATTGTGTATGTCCTGACTTCGGTGCCTGTCTACACCGCCGACACCAGCGTGCTGATCGACCGCAGCGATAGCCAGGTGATCAACCAGCTGGCGGCTTTCGGCCAGATGGACGATGACGAAGGTACTGTCCTCAGTCAGGTCGAGCTGTTGAAGTCCGACACCATCGCCTATGCTGTTGTCGACAAACTGAAACTCGTCGACAATCCGGTGTTCACGGCACCGAAAAGCTCGCTTTTTTCTATCTCAACGCTGAAATCCTTCGTGAATTTTCGGTCGTGGTTTGCCGATGACGCAGCCGTCGCACCCGATCCGGAAAGGAAACGGCGAAGCGCTGCGGAGACCGTCGCGGGCAATATCGACGTCGAACGCGTCGGTCGCTCCTATGTCCTCGATGTCAGCTATACCGCGCAGTCGCCCGATCTGGCGCGTGATATCGCGGCTGCGATCGCCGACGTCTATCTCGTCGACAAGCTCAATTCGAAATACGAGGCGACACGCCGGGCCGGCCAGTGGCTGCAGGAGCGTATCGAAGAGCTCCGGCAGCAGGCGTTGGACACCGACCTTGCTGTTCAGAAGTTCCGCGGCGAGCATGGGCTTGTCGAGGCCGGGTCCGGTACGCTGATCAGCGAGCAGCAGCTTTCCGAGATCAATACCCAATTGATCAATGCGCAGGCCGAGACGGCGAAGGCCGAGGCAAGATATGCGCGCGTCAAGTCGATCATCGACGCCAAGCAGACCGATGCGATCGTCACGGACGTGCTCGATAGCTCCATTTCCAACGACCTGCGCAAGAAGTATCTGGAGGCTTCCAAGCTCGAGACCGAAATCGAGGCGCGGCTCGGTCCCGATCACGTCCAGGCGGTTCGGCTTCGTGCGGAAATGGAAGAATATAAAAGGCTCATGTTCGATGAGTTGAACCGCATCGCCGAGAGCTACCAAAGCGAGCTGCAGGTCGCGAAATCGCGGGAAAACTCTTTGCGCGACAGTGTGACGCAGGCGACGGGCGTTGCCGCAACGGCTGGCGAAACGCAGGTGCAGCTTCGTGAACTCGAGCGCACGCGCGATACCTATAAGAATCTCTATCAGAGCTTCCTGACACGCTACCAGGAAGCAATTCAACAGCAGAGCTTTCCGATTACCGCTGCGCGCATCATCACGACGGCGGAGACGCCGACGAAGCCGAGCGCTCCGAAGAGAGCTCTCGTCGTTGCTTTCGCGATGTTCGTGGGATGTGCATTTGGATGTGGTATAGCTGCATTCCGCGAATTCCGGGATCGGTTCTTCCGCACCGGCGATGATGTCCGGGACGTGCTCGATGTCGAGTCTCTCGGTGTCATGCCGCTGATTGAAAACAACGTCGACGATCCGACGCTTGTTGATCCCAGCAATCCGCGAAGCATCGCCAGGGGCGGGAAGACGACGACCTATGTCGAGGAGCATCCGCTCTCGGCATTTGCCGAGACGCTTCGAAGCGCCAAGATTGCCATCGACCTCAGTGCTGCCGATCAGCGCTGTAAGGTCATCGGCGTCGTGTCGAGCTTGCCCGGCGAGGGCAAGTCGACGACATCCATCAATTTTGCCAAGCTCCTGGCAATGCAGGGTGCGCGTTGCCTGCTTATCGATGGCGATATGCGCAATCCCGGTGCCACCCGGGCGATCGGCCGCCATGCCGAGGCCGGCTTGCTCGAGGCGATCGTCGACAGCCGTCCGCTCAAGGATCTGACCCTTCTCGATCCAAAAACAAAGCTCGCATTTTTGCCGACGGTGGCACGGTATCGTGTTCCGCATTCGTCGGAGCTGCTTGCGTCACGCGGCATGGATCAGCTTCTTGAAACGGCGCGTCAAAGCTTCGATTATATTATTATCGACCTGCCACCCTTGGCGCCGGTTGTGGATGCGCGCGCTATCAATTCGAAGCTTGATGCGGTGGTTTTCGTTATCGAGTGGGGAAAGACATCGCGCAAGGTTGTGCAGTCGACCCTGCTGTCCGAGCCGGAACTCTATGCGAAATGCGTCGGTACTATCTTGACCAAGGTCGACCCGTCGCAGATGAAACTCTACCGGACATTCGGTTCGAGCGAATATTATTATAAGCGTTATTCGCGATACTATACCGAAAGCTGATGTTCCGCAGTCAGTCCGTTTCGATTACCAGGATCGCCTTCGTTATCGTCACCGTCGTCTTGGTGGTGCTGGCCGGTCGAGAACTCTACGCTTCGATAAGAACGGCCAGCATCTCGATCGTCGCCGAAAGGATCGAGCGTGGCGAGACCGTTGCGGATGATGTCGTGACCAAATATGCGTCGCGCAGTGTCGAGGTCGTTGACGGACACTATTGTCGATCCGACATCGTGGCTGCTGGCGTAACCCTCGTTCTGGCGCAACTCGATCGGCAGAATGTCAATGTCAATTACGACGGCTGGGCCGCTGCGGCCTCGAGTGCGCGCCAGTATCTGCGGCATGCGCTTTCGTGTATGCCGACGAACAGCAATTTTTGGCTTCGTCTTGCGGCCGTACAGTCGACAATTGCGGAAGAGCCGGCCTCGATCGCGGGAATGATGAAGCGTTCGGTTGCGCTTGCGCCGTACGACCAGGTGATGATCCTGACGCGATTTTATTTCTGGAACGATTTCACCGATGCAACACTCGCCGCGGCAGAGCGCGCGCTCGATAGCGATCTCATGACCATGCTGAAACGGGGCGATCGTTGCAGGGTCAATGCCACGATAAGAGAGATCAGCCCACAGCTCCGCCCGATCTTCGATCGCAGCTGGACGAGCGTCGGAGAGGCCGCGACGGCGCGGTTCCGACAGCGTTGCAGCAAGTAATCATCGAGGCTGGTTCTTATAGAAAGTTCCAAGCTTTTGGCCGACAGGCTGAGCGGCTACGGCTCTTTCTCTTGGCCGAATTCAACTTGCATAAAACAACGCCCGCAGGCTGCGCGGCGGGCGTTGCTTTTTGATTGGCTATTGATGATCAGACTTCTGCGTCCGCGCCAGTGATGTTGAGTGTCAGAACGCCGGCGTCGGTGTGGCCTTCGCCGTCGGAGATCTTGTAGAACTGGATGGTCTCTGTGACCTGGTCCCCCGGAGCGATATCTGCTGTCAGATCATAGGTGAATGATCCATCCGCTTTTACATGGAACGTACCATACGTGCCTGCGACGTCGGTTGTTGCGCTCGGGTCGCCGTTTACGGTCGTGGTGCCGAATAGGCGGAGGAAGAGGTGGCCATTGTCGCCGGCAATGTCGTTGTCCAGGGCGTTGCCGCTGATGGCGTCGCCTTCGGTGAAGCTGTAGTTGTCGTCGACAGCGATCGGCTTTACCTGGCTTACGCCCTGAATATTCAGGGTGAATAGACCGACATCCGTGTGACCGGCACCATCAGAGATCTTGTACGAGACCTTCTCCTGGAGCAATTCACCATTGGTGAAGCCGACTTTGGCAGCGTCGCTCAGAACATAGGTATAGCTGCCGTCCGGCTTGACGAAGAAGGTGCCGTAATCGCCCTGGATCTCGGTGACCTGGCTGTTGCCTTGCTTGGAGCCAACGCCCTGCTGATCGAAGAAACGAAGGAACAAGTTCCCATCGGATGTATCGTTCGCCAGCAGATTTCCGGAAATAGCGTCGGTTTCCAGGAATGTTGCACTATCATCTGTTGCATGGATAGCCATTACTGTCTCTCCTCGAATTGTTTCTTTGCTAGGTCAATTCTGACCTTTAGCGAGCTGGCCGATTAAGGATATCTTAATACAGAGAGTCAAGGGTGCAATTAACAGCAAGTGAACATTTTCGAG
This sequence comes from Rhizobium leguminosarum, assembly GCF_001679785.1. Lineage (NCBI taxonomy): Bacteria > Pseudomonadati > Pseudomonadota > Alphaproteobacteria > Hyphomicrobiales > Rhizobiaceae > Rhizobium > Rhizobium leguminosarum. The sequence goes on along the minus strand of NZ_CP016286.1, from coordinate 2,899,896 downwards.
TGTGTTGTACAATAATGACACATCTGTAGCACGCATAAGGCGATGAAACGCATGGTAATTATTACGTTAATAATAAGTGAAAATACGAAATGGTAGATTCGGACCTCTGTTTCTTCAGAGGAGAAGAATGTTTATTCAGGGGCAATTTATAAGAATACGCGGAGGTGCTTATGCGCAGATGAGATGTTGATATAATCACTACGGGCTACAGCTTGAGATCTCAATCTTGCTTCGGTTCCCGCACCGGCGTCTGCTTTTCGACGAAGTAACCGATGTCATGATTTTGTAACATTTGTTTGTCAAGTAATGTTTCTCTCGAAACGCAATTGGCGTAAAATAGTATGCGATGCGTGGAGAATAATCTTATTTACACTAGAGATATTGGGTAACATCGTCATAACTGTGCGACGCAATTTTTGTTGCAATGCAAAATATTCGAGAAACGAAGATGTTTTGTGGGGGAGCGTAAGAATTATCGCGAGATAGAACGCATTTTAGTGTTCCATTTTAGCAGGCAGAGAGAGGTCCGCGGGTAAAAGATTTTCCAGTATCTTTGGGAGATCACGGGCGTGACCGTCTACTATGTAAATTCCGCAACAGGATCCAATCAGAACAGTGGAGTGAGCGAGCAGTCGGCTTTCGCGACACTTTCCGCTGTCGAATCCTTGAGGCTAAAGCCGGGAGACAGCGTGCTGCTTGCCGCCGGAAGCGTGTTTAACGAGCAATTCGACCTGAAATACTCCGGCACCGTCAGCTCTCCGATTACAATTGGCAGTTACGGCGTTGGCGATGCGCCGGTCATTCACAGTAGCAATGACGGCATCCACGGCTCGAAGGCTTCAAACATCATCGTGGAGAACATCAAGATTGCTGATACCGGCGGTGCGGCGATATATGCGGGAAATGTCTCCAACTGGACCGTCCGCAACGTCGAGGTCGAAAATACCGGCCTTGCCGGCAAGCCCGGTTCCGTCAATTTCCAGAGCAGCCAGAACATTACCATCGAGAACAGCAAGATTTCCGGGGTAAATGGAGACGGCATCTGGATGGATAAAGTGATTGGCGTTACCATCGTTAATAATCTGGTCATCAACAGCCAGGGCGCTGCGGCAGACGCCGTTCAGTTGAACGACAGCAGCAATATCCTGATCAAGGGTAACCACCTAGAGCAGACGGAGACCAATAGCGCAAAGGGCGTCCTGGTGCTTGTTCGGGCTGTAAATGCAGCAGTCGAGGACAACACCGTGATCGGCGGCGGTTTCGGGATAGGTGCCAACGCGGGCACGAATATCGCCATCCACGACAACGACATCTCGGGATACGGCGGCTATAGTTGGTCCTACGGTATCGGCCTTGGCGATCAGGGCAATGCGACAAATTACGATATCAGTGGAAACTATATTCATGACGGCGTCTGGGGCGTGTCGATCAGCGCTGCAGGTTACCCAAGTTATGCACGCACCGATATCGATATATATGGTAATGTCTTTGACGACCTGTCGTCCTCGGCGCTGAAGGTGGACAGGCCTGCATCAGGCTCTTTCCATGAAAATATCATCGACAGCGCGGTGTCGACGTTGACGATGCCCGTCGCAATTGCCCTCCAGGGCAGCTTCTTGATCAACGACAATAAGACCCTGGAGCAAGCGCAGGCCGAACTCGACGCTACGAGTGGCGACACCCCGTCCAACAGTGAGACGCCTACCACGCCGGTTGTGGAGCCGCCTGTGGAACCGTCAACACCGACGCAGACAAGCACTCCGGCGCCCGCGGACGAAGTGCAGGTTCCGACCGCACCCACCGTCGCAGTTCCCAGGATTGTCGCAGCCCATGACAGCCTGAAAATCTCCACGGATACGGGCGGTGCCTATCATGGCAACCTCCTCGAAAACGATAGCGCAATCAATGGAACCGTGCTGCTTCGTCGCTTCGGTGACAGTGCAGTGGATAAGCATGGCCTGACGCTGACCGGGAAATACGGCGTCATCCATGTGGAGAGCGATGGTGATTACACCTATACGGTCGATGCGGTGAAAATCGCCGGTCTCAGCGGAAAGGTTAGCGAATCCTTCCAATACAAGATTTCTGATGGCGCTTCTCACATCGATACCGACTCGCTCGGCGTGTATATCAATGTGGACGCGTTCCATAGCAGCCAAGCGTCGCACCTGCTGGTTTAAACACGCCAAATTAGAGAGCGCCGGCCGGCGTTCAACACTTGAAAGCTTGATGATGAAGGGGTGTCGGCGGTCGAAGGCGCGGATAAAAAAATAGTTCCGCCGTTCACAGGAAAAATGAACTATAGATTGAATGTATAGTTAACTTCCCAGTAAACGTCGCTAATATGCGCGCGATACGTTCATCCATCTGCGCCGTTGTTGGGCAATTTGCGATTTTCACTTGCTTAGGTTGGTATATTTAGCGTAGCGTCAAGTCAGAATCCCTGAAGCCACTCGTTATAAATTGGAATTTTTGGTCACTTTTTGGTTGGATTCATGTAATAGGTCGTGGGCTTGCAAGCGGGTCCGCCGCCGGTGTCGGGGTCCAAGGCAGTCGTGTCATTGATCGGGCGTGATGGACCCGGAGCTGGAGTGCGCGCCGGCATATTTGCTTTCGTGCGATGCGGTAAGAGAGGGATTACTTCGTGTTTCAGAGTTCAGCAGCTGATGTCAGCGAGCCATCCAAAGCATTAAAGAAATGCAAGGGGGGGCTTGTTTTCATTGGAATAGCAAGCGCGCTTATCAATATCCTATACCTTACAAGTTCATTTTTTATGCTTGAGGTGTATGATCGAGTCATTCCCAGCAAAAGCATACCTTCGCTGGCTGTTCTGGCAATACTTGCGTTGATGCTTTACACGTTTCAAGGAGCGTTCGAGGTTCTGCGAAGCAGGATGCTGGTGCGTGTTGCCGGAGCGCTTGACGAGATGGTGAACGGGCGCGTGTTCCGGGCGCTGATCAAGGCTCCGTTGAAGGTCAAAATCGGCGGCGACGGGCTTCAGCCGTTGCGCGACTTCGACCAGATCAGAACCTTCCTGTCCGGCCAGGGCCCGACAGCGATGTTCGATCTGCCCTGGTTGCCGTTCTATATCGTGATCTGCTTCCTCTTTCATCCGGCGATCGGATATATCGCGATTGGTGGAGCGCTGGTTCTCGCCATCCTGACGTTCATGACCAATCAGGGAACGCGTACGCTCTCAAAAAAGCAATCTGACTCCGCCAATATGCGAAATGCCTTCGCGCAGACCTCGATCCGCAACTCCGAGGTCATCCACGCCATGGGTATGGCAGGCACGATGGCCGAAATCTGGGATCGCAAGAACAGTGAATACCGGACGATCACCAGGCAGGCATCGGATATCGGCAATGGATATGCGACCTTGTCGAAGATTTTCCGTATTGCTTTGCAATCGGGAACGCTCGCGACCGGCGCAATCCTGGTCATTCAGGGGCAGGCCTCTTCGGGAATTATCATCGCCGGCTCGATATTGACCTCTCGCGCCCTGGCGCCTGTCGAAGCGGCGATCGGGAATTGGCGTGGTTTCGTTTCTGCTCAGCAGAGCTGGGCGCGGCTTTCGAGCCTGCTGAAAACCATTCCTGAGATTCCAGCCCCTCTTGCGCTCGCGGCTCCTACCAAGCAAGTCACTGTCGAAGGACTGGCGAGCGGGCCGCCGGCAGGTCAGCGCCTGGTCATTTCCGATGTCAGCTTTGGCTTACGGGCAGGGAGCGCGCTTGGGGTCATTGGTTACAGTGCTTCGGGTAAGTCGTCGTTGGCACGGGCGATGATGGGTATCTGGCCGACCGTCAGAGGATCTATTCGTCTGGATGGCGCAGCACTCGACCAGTGGGACGGCGACGCACTTGGCCGGCATATCGGTTATCTCCCGCAGGATGTAGAGCTTTTCTCGGGAACCGTTGCGCAGAATATCTGCCGTTTTGCGAAGGAAATGTCGCCTGAGAAGGTGGTTGCCGCGGCGAGGGCAGCGCGTGTTCACGATCTCATCCTGCGTCTGCCGAATGGTTACGAAACCGAAATCGGCGAAGGCGGTGCTGCGCTTTCGGCTGGCCAGAGACAGCGTATCGCGCTGGCAAGAGCGCTTTACGGCGAGCCATTCCTCGTCGTGCTCGACGAGCCAAACTCCAATCTCGATGAAGAAGGCGAGCGGGCGCTGAGTGCCGCGATCATGAGCGTGCGGGCGCGGGGCGGCATTGTGGTCGTCATCGCACATCGATCCGGCGTTCTGGCGGTCTGCGACTTCGTGCTGATGATGCAGGACGGCCGCATGATCGCGTTCGGTCCCAAAGAGGAAGTTCTGGCGAGAGTCAGCCGGCCGGAAGCGGCGCGCACGCCGATTGCCGAGCGCGTGGCTCAGCTTAAAGTCGTGGTCGACGGCATGAATGCGGCCGAATAGGCCAGAGGGAAGATTGTGAGTAAAGATATCAGTGAATCGAAACGTTCCCTCAATCGGCATGTTGCCGTTGTCGGTGTGCTGTCGATAGCCCTCGTTTGCGGCATTGGCGGTTGGGCGGCGACGACAGAGCTTTCGAGCGCCGTCATCGGCGAGGGCGTGATCGTCGTCGACGGCGATGTCAAGAAGGTCCAGCACCTGACAGGTGGTATCGTGTCGGAATTGCTGGTTTCCGAAAACGACCATGTGACGGCAGGGCAGGTGCTGATACGGCTCGATGGGACAACGACGAGAGCGAATCTCTCGATTGTCGAAAGCACGCTTGCTCAGCTTTATGCGCGCCGTGCCCGTCTGAAGGCGGAACGAATCGGGGCCGATTCGTTCGAGGTCGAGGAAAACATCAGGGATCTGACATCCAGCACCTCCGCAGAGAAGCTTCTCGATGGCGAGCAGAAGTTGTTCGACAGTCGCAGGACGGCGCTTATCGGAATGAAGAGCCAGTTGGCATCGCGCAAGGACCAACTGGGCGAGCAGGTAAAGGGGTTGGTCGTTCAGATCAATGCCACCAACGATGCCTTGGGCTTGATCGAACAGGAGCTCGAGGGCATTGATACGCTCTACAAGAAGGGCCTCGTCACGCTTCAGCGTTTGAATACGCTCAAGCGCGCCCGCGCCGATCTCCAGGGCAACAGCGGCCAGGAAATCGCAGCTAAGGCGGAGGCCGAAGGTAAGGCAATCGAGATCGATCGCCAGTCGATCCAGCTGGATGAGGATCGTCGTTCGGAGATTGCAAAGGACCTGACCGACGTCGAGGCGCAGATCGCCGAATATGAAGAGCGCCGCGGAACCGCAGTCGATCAGCTGCACCGTCTCGACATTACCGCACCGTTGACTGGGCGAGTTCACGAACTTTCGGTTCACACCGTCAATGGTGTCATCGATCCCGGTCAGACGTTGATGCTCGTCGTTCCCGAAAATAACGAGCTTACGGTCGAGGCGAAAGTCGCCACCCGCGATATTGATCAGGTTCATGTCGGCCAGTCGGTCGATGTGCGTTTCAGCGCTTTCGATCAACGCACGACGCCTGATGTGGCCGGTGAGATTACCTCGATCGCGCCCGATATCGTCAAGGATGAGCGCACGGGCATCAGCTACTATCCCCTGCGCGTCAAGCCGAAAGCTGAAAGCATTGCCAAATTGAAGACGATAAAGCTCTATCCCGGCATGCCGGCGGAGGTCTTCATCAAGATCGGCGATCGGACCGTGATATCCTATCTGACGAAGCCGCTGACCGATCAGATGCAGCACGTATTTCGCCAGGAGTGATTGGCGGCTGTTTCACGCCGTTAAGAGCTCCGACGTTTCAAAGCTGCCGTTATCATCTTCCAGGATGGGGATTGGATGGTTGCGCATTGCTCGAACAGGCATGCGCGGCCATTTCACGAAATTGTCTCAAGCCTGCTGCAAGGTCTCCTCATGATATGTTTGCAGTTTTGGCGAGCGGAGCCGATTGAGAGGCGACCGGTCTATGGACTGGTTCTGTTTCTGGCGTGTCTGTTGATGCTTTCGGCGGTCAGGAACGGCTATGCCGATAGTCCTGTGCCGCTGAAAATAGTGGCCTTCGGAACATCCTTGACGGCGCGAGGGGGATGGCAGCCTGCCCTTGAGACGGAGCTTGCAGCCTGCTTGCAGAAGCCGGTGAAGGTCGAGAGCGTTGCAAAAAGCGGTGAAACGTCACTGTGGGCTCTGACCCAGATTGATCGCGTCGTTGCCGAGCAGCCGGATATCATCCTGATTGAGCTCTACGCCAATGATGCGACATTGCATCGGTTCGTGTCGCTTGCGCAAAGCCGAAAGAATATTGGCGACATCCTCGACCAACTCCAGCAGCGCCTTCCGCAAGCGCGGATCATCGTCATGGCCATGAATCCGTTTTCGGGATTGCGTGGGCTGATCCGTCCCTTTGTCGACAGTTATGTCTCCGCACATGAGGCGGAGGCGCAAAAACGTGCTCTGGAGTTTGTCGACCACCGGCCCAATTGGGAGCGTCTGACGCCGGATGATCTGGCCACGGCAATTCCTGATGGCGTACATCCTCTGCCCGACATAGCCTCCAAAATCATTGCGCCTGAGCTTGTCAAACATATCGCCGGCAACAATTGCGGAGAATGAAAATTCGTTCGTAAGGGTCAGAGGCTATGACGGCTCTCGGGGTCAGACTGCCGTAATATAGTTTTTCAGGTAGGTGACCAGTGAAGCCCGACCGGCTTCCGACGAATCTTCGTGAGATGGGCTATCCAGCTCTTCGAGCAGATAGTTCCGGAGATCGTCATCGGTGTGTGCGACATAGATGCCCGGCCGGCCCACGAGCTGGCTCACCGTGGCGAGCTGATGATCGTTTCGGTGCTCGCCGAGAGCCGCCTGTCGGGGAACGAGAATGATCGGCTTTCCAAAACGCTTGGCCGTAAGCACTGTGCCAATTCCCGCATGAGAGACGATGACACTTGCATCGCGAAAGACGTTATCAAAGTCTTTGGGCTCGATATTCTTGATCCATTTCATATTCTGTGGCGTGTAGGTGCCTTTGCCGATCTGCGCCAGAACCGGTTTCGACAGTTCGTTTGCGAAGGTGTCTACAGCCTTGACGAGGCGATCAAACGGCAGTTGCGTTCCGACGGTGACAAGGATCAAAGGACAGCTCCTGCGTAATGGGGGCCATCCGGCCTCGACAGATGTTGCCATTGCGTGAGCCAGAGCGTCGCAATATGGCCGGCCAGTTTACCCGATAGAGACAGCTTCTCGACATTGGCGACGCTATCGATCCAGATCGTCCGCTTGCCCGTCAATTTGCCGGCCAGCAGGCAAAAAAGCCCGGGTGCGGCACCGGTCGAGATGATGACGTCGGGCCTGTGCTTGATGACGATGGAGAAGGCGGTGAAAAAGCACCGGATCGACATGGTAATCGAGTCGCGGCTGCAATCGGGAAGGACTAGTCCGCCGCGAATATCGTATTTTGCAAGCAGTCCCGGGATGGTCGTTGCAAAGACGATATCGCAGCCCTCGAATGCGCCGCGCATGGCCATCAGCTGTTCCCAGTGGCCGCCTCCTGACGAGGCAGCGAGAACCTTCAATTTTTTCTCAGTCATAGACAGGCATCTCCTATATTTGACCGATGGATAAGGGCGAAAACCGTTCTGTTCGAACAGCGATTGCGTCACGATAGTTCAGTAGAAGTGTACCATTTCTGGCCCGGTTGGTTGAAGCCATGAAGTTGATAAACCGGCAATTACGCATGATGTTTTCGTCTGAAACAGCATAACGACCAAATCTCATCCGAGCGCGCCCGCGCAAATAATCAGTGAGCGGCATTGGGTTTGTACTCCTGATATGCATGTCCGAGAATCCCGTTAACCATGCCCGCGCCGCGCAGAACATGGGTGAGGGCACGCATGCCCCAATAGGGTGAAATCAGGATCGCCGGCAGCATGGCCAGCCCAAGCATAACTCTCGTGGCGCCATAGGCCGCTCGGTAGATCCGGCGCTTCAGGTTGCCGTGCAGGACCTCGCTGACTGCGAAGGTATTGCCGAGCCGGTATTGTCTCTGCAACACCCATTTCCAGGTCATCCGGCTGGCCGGAACAATATCATGGACAAGCGCCTTGTCAGCCCAGAAGACCTGCATGCCACGGCGGATGGCTTGGTTGAAGAAAAGGTAATCCGTGCCCCCGGTGAAGCGCATCTTCTCTTCAAAACGCAGATTCCATGAACGGATCAGGGGATAGTCGAACATGACGTTGTTCGATGCCGCATAAGAAATGCGTTGACCGTCTTTGTTCTTTTTGCGCTCGAACACTCTTGCCTTGATGAAATATTCCGGCGGGTTTTCCGGATAGACCGGTTGGACGGGGCCATAGACGCAATCGGCGCGGTTTTTCTCCCGTGTCTCCAGCATCGCATCCAGCCAGCCGTCGACGGGCCATTCGTCATCGTCGAGAAAGCAGAAGAGGTCAGTGCCTGGAGGTGCCGAGTCCAGTGCGCGATTGCGTGCAAAGGGTATGCCTTGGTTTTGTTCAATGACGTAGATCAGGTCGTAGGCACCTGTTTGGCCAAAGCTCTCTACCGTGGTCCTCGCGCTGCCGGCCGCGTCATTATCCACGATCACCATGGTGAGATGATAGGGGCGAGCCGGGTGCCTGACCTGGCGCGTCATGACGTCAAGCAGCTTGGCGATCCCGTCGAGGCGCCGATAGGTCAGCACACCGACGGCAATCTTCGGCGGTGCGGCGCCTCCTTCTGTGCCGACGGATGAATGCGGAAAAGTCTCTTGCTGATTCATGACTGTCCTCTCCGCAGCATATTTCCCAAACGCTTGCGCGCCGCCATCAAGGCCACTTCGGTCGCGGCAGCATCGCCGAACGGACCGCCGGCCACTGTGTTGCGAGCTTCGCTCGGGAGCTTCAGAAGCGATGTCGTTTCGGCAATTCCGCCGGCCACGAGGCTCTTGCCGAGTGCCTGGAGGCCGTCATAGCGGCGTGCCAGTTCCAATCCTGTCGCGATCATGATCCGCGGGCGCAGTGTTTTTGCCCTGCTTGTGCCCGTATAGCGGTTCGAGGCATGAATGCGTTGAAAGGTAAGCGGTGTTTCGACGATGGCGCCGCGACCCAGATAGGCGGCTGCAAACTTGATGTAATTGTCGCTGAGGACGACGTCTTTCGCGACAGACATTGGCAGGATCTGGGACAGCAGCTCGCGGCGGAAGCTCAAGCCGGAGGTCGGCACCGGAAGCGAGGGAAAGCCGCCTTTGCGCAGCGTATCCCGCTTGTCGAACAAGGTCACTTGCAACTCTGCAGGAGGCTGGTCGCTTTCCTCGGTCGTCACGCGGTCGAAGCACCAGTCGATCTCGTTGCGATCGTAGATCTCGGCGATGCGCGCGAGTTTGCCAGGCAAAAACGCATCATCGGCATCGAGGAGAAAAAGGATATCGCCGCTTGCGGCCGCAAAACCGGCATTGAAGCTCGAGGCCTGGCCGCCATTTTCCTTCAAGACGGTCAGGATCCGCTCGCCATAGGAAGCAAGAATCTCTTGAGAATCATCGGTGGAGCCATCGTCAACCACGATCACTTCGAAGTCGGGATAGACCTGCGACAGAACACTGTCGATGCATGGGCGCAAATACTGGCCGTAATTGAAATTGTTGATAAGCACCGATAATTTCAATGCACCACCTCCTGCGCTAGTCGACCAGAATGATTTACTGCCGGTGCGTATCGGCGAAGTCCGGCGCGGTAACCACGCATGTAATAGTACTTCCAGATGGCCCAGAACCGCTTCTTTGATCGCGGCAAAGGATAAAGGAGAGCTGCCCGAACCGCCCAGTTGGCGCTTTCGATCCAGGTTCTTAAGGGGATTCCCCCGATCCTTATACCTTTTGGAATGTCCTCGGCGAAGAGCGCTGGCATTCCATAGCCGAGACGTTCCCCACGCTTCTGTACCCAAGCCTCTGTCACGCTGGAGGCTGGAATCCAATGATGAACAATGGCCTCGGCGCACTGATAGGTTTTCACGCCGCTTCGGGATAGGCGGCTGACAATTTCCGTATCCTCTCCCATTGCGAAAAGACCTCCTGGAAGCGGCCCGATATCTTCGCGGAATCGAATATTGCTGCCAAGCAATTCGCGACGCACAGTCGTGTTCGGACCCCAAATTTTCGTCGGGTCGCATGGGCCACTGGATTCCTGGTCGGCTATGGCGAAGGTTGATCCCATGGGAATCCAGTCCAACAGCGGATCCCCATGGGGATAATGCTCCCAATTTGGAAGAATTCGGCCGCCGATAACGCCGAAATCCGGGTTCGCCTCCGCGCATGCAGCGATCGAACTCAACCAGTTCGCATCTGCCTCGACGTCGTCGTCCGTAAAAACGATCAGCGCTCCTCGAGCGATCGCCAGAGCTGCGTTCATAGCTCCTGATTTGCCTGGGCGGGTATGATTAACAACGACAATTGGAAGCTTCTTTGCATATTGATCGAGAAGCTCCTGTGTTTCGTCTTTACTGTTGTTGTTGACGGTAATCAGTTCCCATTGTTCGACTGGAAGGTTTTGCCCCAACATCGAATCCAGCATCTGTTGAAGCCGTCTGCTGGCGCCGTTGAAGGACGAAAAGATGACACTAATTCTCGGATCCGTCATCAAACCCACTCGCCTCCTGACGTGCGAAAATCCTGCCCGCTGCCTCCGCAGTTGGAGCACTTCCTGTCGATGCCGCGGTTTAGTACTTTCGTCATTTGGCACCCACCTGAGAGTAGATCGTTTTATTCATCGTAGATCGCTGCTTGAGAAATTGCCGCAGGATCCCCTGTCTCACCGACTGCGCCCAGAGCAATTTGAAGCGAACGCCGCTTGGCGGAAATCTCTTGACGACAACGCTGGCCGGCACCATCAGAAGCCATCTCAAGGCGCTAGCGATGGGCAGTCCGCCAATTTTCGTTTTGCTGTCGAAGAGGTCCGGCCGAACGATAACCAAGCCCATGCCATAACGCTCGCCGCGCCGCAAAACCCAGCCTTCGTTCACATAGCCCTTCCTGACAATGTGCCGAACCCCGGGACGTCGCGAGTGAAAAGCCTTGGCTCCATTCTTCTCCAACCTGAGAGCGAAAGCAGTATCCTCGCCCATGGGGAACTGAGCGACAGTGGCATCCGGGCCGAGGCCGTCGTGAACGATATAACCGGATCCTAAAATGGAACGACGGAAGGCCGAATTCGGCCCAGATATCAATGCCGCTGAAATCGGCCCCTCGGGTAAACCGTCATTTAGCGCATAAAGAATCCCCAGATGCCCGTATTTGATGAGCCACGATGCCGGCCTTTCCTCCCATTCGGGCGTTATTAGGCCGCCGAATATGGCAAACTGTGGCTGCTGATCCGCTAAGGTGAGAAACTGCTCGATCCAATCCGGCGCGGGAATGACGTCGTCATCGGTTAAAATGACGAGTTCGCCCTCCAGATGGCGGAAGCCCAAAGTCAATGCGTGTTGTTTGCCTTGTTTTAGCTCAAAATAAACTTCCAGTGGAAGCCGCGCCTTAAAGGAATTCAAGACTGATGCAGTGTTGTCGCTGCTGTTGTTGTCGACTGCTACGATTTTCCATTCTTCCTTCGGTAGGGTCGAAGCGCATAGTGCGTCAAGCATCGTTGGCAGGGTTTTCTCGCCGTTATAAGTTGAGAACAGTATTGTGACCTTGACTTTGCTCATTTGATGCTCCGGACCTCATTTTGGTCTGATCGCTCCCCAGTGCGGATTGGGTCACGCCTTACCGATGACTTGGCCTGCCATAGAACGCTGTCGCTGCGTGGCCGCATACTGCCATAAATTGCTGATGGGCACCGTAGATTTTAAATTACTGCCTCCTCGGCAATGAATTACTGTGTCATCGTCTGAGTAACGTATCGGCGAATTCCGGCGCGATAGCCGCGCATGTAGTAATATTTCCAGATCGCCCAAAAACGTTTCTTCGATCGCGGCATGAGATAAAGCATTGCTGCCCGGAAAGCCCATTGTGCGCTTTCGATCCAAGTCGGAAGCGGAACTCCGCTTAACCTCACCCCTCCAGGCACCTCGTCTGGAAAGAGCGCCGGCATGCCGTAGCCAAGCCGCTCGCCTCTTTTCTGTACCCAATCCTCCGTCACGCTTGATGCCGGAATCCAATGATGGACCACGGCCTCGGCGCATCGATAGGACTTGGCGCCATTGGCCGCCAGGCGAATGATGATTTCCGCATCTTCACCCATGGCAAAAATCTTTCCGGGAAGAGGACCGATATCTTCGCGGTAGCGCACGCTTGTTCCGAGCAGCTCTCGCCGGACGATCGTATTCGGGCCCCAGACTTTCGTCGGGTCACACGGTCCGCTTTGGGTGTCATCGACTATCGCAAAGGTGGATCCCATCGGAATCCATTCGATAAACCTGTCTTTTGGTTCTTGCTCCCATTCAGGGACGATTCTGCCGCCGAAGACGCCATAACTCGGATGGGCTGCGGCGCAGTCGACGATCGCTTTCAGCCAGTTCGGTTCGGCACGAACATCGTCGTCCGTAAAGACGACGAGATCCCCCTTCACCCGATCCAAGGCCATATTCAGCGCGCCGGACTTTCCCGGCTTGCGCTGCTGCAGGATGGTGATGGGAAGCTCGTCGCTATAGGTTTGCAAAAGATCAAACGTGCCGTCATTGCTATTGTTGTCGACGGCTATCAGTTCCCACCGATCATGGGGAAGCTCCTGGCGCACCAAGGAATCCAAAGTATGGCGCAGCCGGCGGCTGGCGCCATTGTAGGATGAAAAGAGCACGCTGACCAATAGATCCGACATCAGTTAACAACCCTCTTGGTGAAGTCGAAAGAGAAGAGCTTCATATTTTGACCGCCTGTGCGATGTTCGAATGGGATCGACGCTTACGCGGGGTTCGACCGCGTCTTACCGAAAAACTCGCGCCTGTGACCCTCGCCGACTATCCTCAGCTTGCGAAGATTGCGCAACCACCGTTGCGGTTTGGTGAGTACGCCGCGGTTCAGGAAATACTGTCGCAGCAGGCTCGGTGCCTGACTATGCGATCCCCCGTGGGCGACCCGATAGACCGCCCCGCGAAAGGGAAGCTTCGTGAGCGGCGCTCCGCGTTGCGCAAGAATATCCGCTATGCGGACATGGCTGCCCAGCATCGACTTGATCCAATCGAGCGAAGCATCCTCAAAGCGTTCCGGCAGTTCGTAGAGATCGGCACGAATGATCAATGAGGTACCGCAGAGATGGCTGAAGTCGTCATGGCCAAACAGGAAGTTGCCGCCATCGTCCCAGATATAACCATGGTCGATCGTCCATCCGTTGGCGTCCCGATTTTCGGAGACGTGTTGAACGATTCGTGAACTGACGAAATCGTCGTCATCGACAATCATGAAGAAGCGACTGTCGGTGGCGTTCAACATGCCGCTCAGAACGCGACGGCCTTTGTCTGCCCGGAAGGCATCAAGGAAGTCTTCCTTGCTGCCCTTTCCAAGCTCATGCAGGTCGTTCGGCGGAAAGGTGACACGCACGGCGGAGAATTTTTCCGGCAGGTCAGGCAGATCGGCGCCTTCGTTTGCCACGATAATGCCGCGCCAGTCCCCATTGGTCTGGTTGGAAATGGAAGCCACGGTCTGGGTCAGATTTGCCTTCAACCTGCTCCAGTCGCGGGCATTGTCCTGATGTCGGACCGGGATAATGAAGGTGACAAGTGTCATCGGATTACCTCCTGATCCTGCAAGCGGGCAGCGTCTCTGTCATCCGCGCGCTCCTTGCCCGGCCTGGTGACGCGCCCACTCGATTCCATCTTCAAGCGATGTTGCCTTGTATGAAAGGTCGGTCCCGCCGGAGAAGGCATTCATGAAGCGGCGGATCTTTCCGTAGCTGTTGTCCAATACGGCATGCGGCCGGCCAAGCAGCAGCGAGCAGATATGGACATGCAGGCGATCGGTAACGATGGCGCGAGCGCGTGAAATCTGGCTGATGCCGCGCTCGAAGCGGTTGTGCGCTGCGGCGTCCAGCTTGCGCAATGCCACTTCGCTCGGCTTCAGTGCCAGGAAAGCCGAAGCTGCCCCCAACTTCTTGGCGATATCAACCTTGCGTTTCGACTCGGTGATCCAATCTTCCACGGGAATATCGGAAGGGATCTTGCGATCGGTGCCGCCAACCCGTTCCGCATCCTCTCGCAGCATGGCGAGGACGGAGATTTGCGTTGCCCTGTCCGGCAGCGGCCCGATGGCGAAGGCCATGTCGGGGCAAAGCCGGACGGTGCAATCGAAGTGCTTCTCGGAAAATTCCTTCGATTCTTCATCGCGCACGAGCAGGACAAAATTCTTATGACGCGCGATTGCGCGTGCGGATTGCTCGATGCGCTCAGGTGAACTGTAGTGGATAGACTGCGGGAACTGGACGATCTGCCGATCCGGGAAACGCTCCATGATGGCTTCGCGGAAATCCTGATGGGAAACCCAGATGTCGCCGAAATTGCCGCCGCCATGAATGAAAATCGGACCGGTCGGCACGCGCTTTTTCAGCTCATCTGCGGAGAAGTCCGCCGTTCTCGAAACATAGTCCGGGCGTTTGCCGAAGCGATCCTTCAGATAGGCCATTTCGCCCAGCCAGATTGCGGAGTCGCCGCAATTGCGGATGTCGGGGAAATCAAGGATTGCAAGCGGTTCATCGCGTGAGACATAGTCTTTCAGGCAATCATGGATCATACCATTAAGTTTTGCGATCAGCTCCGTTCTGGATTGGCTGGTCATTCTGCCTCTCTTGTTGATGTTCGTTTTAGCTTTTAGGCCGATTTGGGTAAGGCCATACGTTTGGCTTTTGACAGGAACTTGACAAAGATACGCTGAACTTCGGTTTCCGGGCCATTTGGCTTTTTCATCGCGAGCCAAAGGACAAAGCTGGAACCGACATAGAGAATACCGCCGGTGATCACCAGTATGGCCAGATGGAGAGCCAGGCCCAGCTTATCGGTCGGCATGTTCAGGAGATGTGACAGTCCCCAGACGCCGGCGGCCATCAATGCGACGCTGGCAAGCGCGCGGAAGTTGGCCCCGAGTTGCTGGAAGAACGGCAGGCCGATCAGCCGCTTGACGAGAAGCATATTGACCGCGGTGGAAATCAGACCCGTCAACACACGCGCATAAACGACGCCTGGAAGTCCGGCAATCATCAGGCCGACGATGATGATGGGAACGCGGACCACCAGCATCTGGGCGTCGCGGATGAACAGCAACTTGGTATGACCCTTTGCCATGCCCAACGGCTGGACGAGTGAACCGAGCGTCTGCAGAGCAAAGACCGATGCAAGCGCCTGGACGATAAAGATGGCGGGAATCCATTTCTCTCCCAAGGCGAGCCGCATCAATGGATCAGCCACGACCGCCATGCCGATTCCAGCCGGAAGCGCCACTGCAGCCAAAAGAGCCTGCGCGCGCTGATAGGCTGCGATCAGCCGGACCGGGTCGTTGCGCACTCTGGAAAAGCCCGGATAAATCGTCTGGTTCAATGGTGCCGTGGCCTCACGGGTCGGCAGCGTCGAAAGGGTGTTGCCGACGGTATAGTGGCCTAGCTGCGTGGCTCCCAACATCTTGCCGATCAGCAGATATTCGATCCGCCAGTTCAGCGTGTTGACGATCTGTCCTGCCGTCAGCCAGAGCGAGAACGAAAACAATTCCCGCGCATGCCGGAAGGTTACGCGCGGCCAGAACGGCAAGACGGTATAGGAAACGATGATATTGGTAATCTGATAGGCGAGGGTGCCAAGAACAAGCGCCCAATAGCTCTGGTAGATCGCAGCGATTGCCACCGTCACGACGAAGCCGACCAGCTTTTGCGATACGTTGAGAACGAATTCCTGCCAGAAGATCAGATCACGCTGGAGCATGACGCGACGTGGATTGGCCAGGCCGCTCAGGAGCAAGCTGAAACTCAAAGCCAGCATGACGCTTGTCAGCCGGGGCTCGTTATAAAACTCGGCAATTGGAAAGGCACTGGCGGCAAACAGCAAAGCCAGGATCGCGCTTCTTGTCACGCTCAGCGTCCAAACCGCGCTGAAATGAACCTCGCTCGGGTCCTCGTGGCGGATGAGCGCCTGATTGAGCGAGAGTTCGGTGACGGAACTCAGAATGATCTGGATCGTCGTTGCAATGGCAACGAGACCGAAATCGGACGGGGCGAGGTACCAGGCGAGAACGAAGGTGCTGAGCGCCGAAAGCCCGTTGACGATGGCGCGGGACAGGCTCAGCCACATGCTGCCCTGGATCAGCCGGTCGGTAACACTGCTCATGGTCGAACGGCTCCGCACGTCAAGGACACTGACCGTTGAAGCGGGCCGAGCGCCCATCCAAAGTATTTCTCCCCCTTGCGGGAAGAGAGGGGGTTGATGAAGTTAGAAAGGATCATGCCTTATCGCCTCGTCACGAATCGGGTTTGCAGGGTCACAGGACGCTTGCCGCTTTCTTGGAAAAATCCTGCTTCAGCCGATCCAGTTCCAGCAGCATTCTGTTGTGCGCATTTACCATGGACTCGTCGGAACTCAGTTGTCCCGGCTTCTCTGCTACCCGTTGCAGCGTCTTGACCGTCGACCCGAAGACATAATTGCCGGTGAGCTGCCGGATGCGGCGGTGGCGGAACGTTATGTTCTTCAAAAGATAGGTGTTGTTCCGTACCAGTGATGCGCCTGCTTCGACGACGTTTGACGGGCCGATCGGGTCGAAGTCGATCTCCAGATCAAGCGCACTTGCCCAATCGTACCACTTGGCTCGGTTCCCCGGCGCGATCGGTCGAATCGCCCGCCAGGGAACGCGCAACGCGTCTGAGATAATGCAGCCATGCATCGCCTCGGAGACCACTTTATGCGATGCGCTGATTTCGGTCAGAACCTTTTCCACCGGCCAGCGCGGATCGATATAGTGAATGCCTGCGAGTTCGCAAACCTTATCCCAACTGCCGTACATGGCGCTTTCGTAGTGCGGCATGAAGGAGACCGGGTAACGCTTTTCGATGCTTTTCGCATCCCAGCAGCTGCGCGTGAGGATGCCCGAATCGCCGATGGCGTAGCTCGGATCGATGCCGAGGACCTCGGCGGTCTTCTTTCCGCGCACGAAATAGAACGTCCAGTTGCCGTCGACTTTCGGCGGGTTGGTGTAGCCACCGTAACCCGAGCCGAAGACGATCTTCTGCATGTTCGGGTCGAAATTGTCGTAGAGGATCGAGCCGATGCCGAGAAAGAGCTGGCTTTCGTCCTCATCGAAGAAGCCGGGCAGCAGACGCTCCCAGAGCCAATGGTTCAGTTCGTCGCCAAAATTCTCGTGTTTCCCCCGGTAGGCAAACATCTTCATCGTGCTTCTCCAGTCGGCAAGTGCGTCACGATCTGCGAGACCGTCTCGTCTTCGCGTGCCATGCGTCCGTAACGCGAAATGATCTTGATGTCGCTGCGGATTATCTTTGCCGGATTTCCCGCCACGAGCGAGCGCGGCGGCACGTTCTTGGTTACCACCGAGCCCGAGCCGATGACACATTCGTCGCCGATCTCGACGCCGGGCAGAATGATGCTGCGGGCGCCGATGAAGCAGCGCTTGCCGATCCTCGTGTGGAGGTAGAGCCCGCGTGTGAGATCGTGGGTGAGAATCGCAGCCTCAAAGGCGACGTAAGTTTCCGCGCCGATATGCAATCCCTTCGGGTTGGTCTTGTCGAAACGAACGCTCAAGGAAAAGCTTGCCGTCGGATCGATGTCCATTCCCCAGAACTTCGTATAGTAAAGCCATTTGGCCGTCACAATGCTGTTCCGCAGCGGCCGAAATACATTCAGTCCCCACTTCGGCTTTTTTCCTGTCTGCACCATCAAGTCCGACCCCGGCTGGAAAATTCGTCTAGCACGGAACTGTAATAGTCCTCGAGCATCCCCGTTTGGCGACGTAAGTCGAAACGCTCGGCCACCAGAAGCGGTGCCCGCGCGCTAAAGGCTGTCCACAGAGCCTGGTCGTTGAGCAGCCTTCCGACCGCCTCCGCCATTCCCGCGACATCCCGCTCCTCCACGAGATAACCAGTTTTCCCCTCTTCGATCGCTTCGCCCACGCCTCCCGAGCGAAATGCGACGACCGGAGTACCGACGGCTTCCGCCTCTAGATTGGCGAGGCCGAAAGCTTCGGCGTGACCATTGTCGAGGGTCACGCTTCCATGAAGATAAAGCTCCGCACTGGCGAGCAGATCTCTTATCTCAGTCTGCGACAGATTTTCATGGATCGTGACGCTTGGCAAGGAACGACGCGCCAGTGCTTCGATTTCCTCCTTCAACGGGCCCTGGCCGACCATGACGAATTCGACCGGGGTGCCGGCGGCGGCCACCCGTGAAAGCGCATCGATCATGAAACGATGGCCCTTGTAGTCGACGAAGCGGGCAATTGAAACCACGAGCCCTTTTTTTCGCGGACGAGGCTCCATTTTGAAGAGATCGAGATCGATGCCGATGTGATGGCGATAGACGCGTTCGGCACGAAAGCCGAGCGCCAGCAGCCGGTCGCGGATGAAATCGGACACGGCGATGTTCCAGCTGTTCCAGCCGGCCATCTCGCTCCGGCCCTTGGCGAAGAAACGCACCTGATTGAAGCCGCCCGGCTTTTTCGGATCACCGCGATAGGTGGCATCGAAGCCGTGGAACGTCGTGACCAGCGGCTTGCCGGCGGCGCGCGCCAATGGGCCGATGACATACCCGTTCTTGCCAAAATGGGCATGAACGAGATCGGCTTTTCCGATCGCGGGAAAGAGGAAGGGGAGACCGATCTGCGGGATTTTCAGAAGCAGTTCACCGGCCCGTGCAACGGGCGACCGACGGATGTCATGAACCGGAACAGTGGATTTTTTTGTATGGGCCGAAGAAATTCGCGAGCCAGCAAGAATTTCAGCTTCGAAAGAACGAAACGCTACCGCTTGGTTGAGAACAAATGCCTGGCTGGCAGGCAAAAATTTTTCCACATAAATAACGGCTTTTTTCATGAATCTGTTTGCGTCTCCGTTGTCTTGCGCATCACATCGCCTCTATTGCCCGCCGGATCCCATCAACCGCACTTCGTGGCGCATTGTTTTCGTCGTAAAGATTAACGCGCTTCGTGCAAGCCGCAGCGGGATCGGTCGCTTTCTCATCGGGCTCGCCGTATTTTTCCGACATGCCCCATACCGTCACGCCTTTCAAGTCACCATGTTCGGCGGCAACGGTAATCACGTCACTGAAAATATCGGCGTAGGATGCCGGCGTGAAGGCTTTGTCGCGGTTCAGGAAGTGACAGGACGCATCCAGTTCGGTGATGAAAACGCCGACACCCATGTCCTTCAGCGCCGCGCAGAAGCGTCCCATTCCTTCCGGATCGATCCGGTCGAGGCCGGGGCGGAAATGCGCCTGCAGACCTACTGCATTGATCGGCGTTTTTTTGGCGACGAGATCCTCGACGATTTTCAGGATGCGCGCGCGCTTCTGTTCGAACACGTCGGATTTTTTCTCCAGATGCGTTTCATTGAGGACCAGCGTTGCGCCGGGATTGGCCTGGTGCGCCATGTCGAAACTCATACGAATATAATCGTCGCCAAGAAGGCGTCGGAAAACACAATCCCGCAGATCCGGTGCATCATACTCCAACGGTTCGTTTACCACATCCCAAGCATCGATCGAGTTCTTATAGCGAGTGACAACCTGTTTTATATGACGGTTCATCGTCGCCTGAATGGTCTTTGCGTCGGTGATATCAGACACCCAGCCCGGGACGCGATACCAGATCAGCGTGTGGCCATAAACCCTCATGTTGTTTTTGCGCGCAAATGCAACCATACGGTCGGCGCTGCCGAAGCTGAAAACACCCGGTCTCTTTTCCGTCGCACTCCACTTCAGTTCGTTTCGCGGCGTTATTGAATTGACGTTGTCGATGTAGATCCCGGCAGCGATTGGATCGTTGATGTTTTGCAAATCGATTGCCGATCCGAATCGGAACGACCTCCCGTCGGCAAGGACGCGCAGGCCTGCAGCGGCAGGCACCTGTGCCAGGGCCTGGCCCGTACGGACATACAACAGAGCGAGCGGAACCGAGGCGAGGAAACGTCTTCTATTCATTCTATCTCTCACTGTTAGCTTTTTTCATGTCCGCGGTGGAATTTGAAAGGCCGGGCCTGTCGGCACCGATCCATCACGAGATTCGCGTTCAATTCAGCAGAGTAATACAACCTCTAATATACTTTCCCGGCAGGGGATATTATTGGTGTCTGCTAGACTTTTCAGCATAAACCCAAGATATAAACCGCTCGGGGGAGGGCGCTCGTGATGGAAGATTGGTCCAGCTATCTGATGAGCTATTTTCATATGGCATTTCAAAATGCCGTTTTTTTTATGGCGACCGTTCGAAACGGTCTCTCTGCTCTCGATGACTGGCAGTTCGCGGTCCTTGTTCTCGGCATCATCGGCATCATTTCCCTCCCGTTCGCAGCGCTGGTCAGAATGTCGTGGCGGTTGCGCCGATCGGAAATCGTCATTCGCTCGCTGAACGAAGAGCTTGCGCAAGTCACGCAGGACCTCAATGTCGAGCGTGTCTGGCGTCTGGCGAGTGGAGACAGCACCGAACGGCCGAGTGCGGACAGTCTGAAAGAGCTCTACAAGATAATGGCCAGACATCACGACGATGCGAGTCACATGGCGTGATCAGTCCGTGCATGGGATGAAGCCGAAGACCTAATGCCGATGTTCCTGACCTTCAGCCGGCGCTTCGGTATTGGGGGGCTTGGAGACTGATTCCGGTTGCGCGCTGTCGATCTCGACTGCGGGGTCCGGCAACGGCAGCCATCTTCTGCCGGAAAAATAATTTCTTGTACTTTTCTGAGGTCCTGAAGTTGCATCCAGCGAGAGCGTGAAGTTGTAATTCCCGGGATTGAGCACCTCGCGGGTGAAGCCGATACTGGCTCCGAAGCCGTCTTCCTTGATGTCCTTCAGATTCTTGATCGCGTTCAGGGTCTCGTGAAAATCGAGCCATTGCGGTTGCCGCAGCATGATTTCGAAAATTCGCAGAATGGCGGGATCGAGCTGGCCATTTTCATCGGTCTCGGGATTGATGATTTTCACGCGCATATTGTTGATCGTGCCGGCGGCGTCGCCGCGAACGATGACGAAGATGGAGCTCGGGAGCTGATCCTTCTCCCGCTTGCCGCTCTGCTCGAAAAAGCATTCAAATGTATCGGCGTTGAAACTCGCCGCCGCCCAGTCGCTGGTTTCGATGCCGGCATTGCGCAGCGCCGCACACATTGCGGTGCCGGATATCCGCCATGTTCGCAGGAAAGTCGACGCGGTCTGTGCCATCGGCGGTTCGATGACATGCAATGGAAGCATGAAGGTGGCCGGTGGTGTGGGGCGGGGAAGGGCTTTGGGGGGAGGCGGTCTGACCTCCGGGGGAAAGAGATCGAAGCCAAAATAGTGGCTAACCGTCTTTAAGTGTTTCATGTTGTTGGAAAGCAGGACCGTTCCCATGACCAGCGAGAGGGAAATCGTCAGCAGCAACCAGAAGACCACGGGAACCCGCGGTTTCCCCACCGGCTGTTTTGCATATGCGGACGACGAATTATCGGGCAAGCTTGTCTTCTCCGGCGCGCGAGAAGGTGTTTCGATCGGGCTGTCTAAATCCAGCAGTATACATTTATCCGTTAAATATCTTTGGCTTCTTGTCGGCAATTGGGCACCTTTGTGCCTCGTCATTGGGCATACCAAGTTCTGGTCGAAAAACACGCTGAGCACGCTGCTGCTGGATGCCGGCTTCGACAATGTTCGTTTTTGAGTATGTCGGAAGAATTCCCGCTTTCGCCAAGTCGATGATCGCCGTTGCGCAAAAACCTCTCGCGGCAGTGATTTTGGATAGCATTCGTCCGCTGCGAAGTGCGCGATAGAGCGCGCAGGTGCACCCGCGCCAAATGGTGCTGCTGCGATAATCCACAGGTTGTTTTTACTGTGTGCGCTGCTGAAAAAAATCCTTACGAAATATTTACTTTTAGTTGCATTCTTGCTTAAACTCTCCATTATACAGCCGGGCGTGCTGATAAAGCGGGAGACTTATTCACATGAAGGCTAAATCGCCGAATTCGATTGACGTCTATGTTGGCAACCGCGTGCGCGTTCGGCGAAAGACGCTCGGGATGACCCAGAACGGCTTGGCCGAACTTCTGGGCATTACCTTCCAGCAGATCCAGAAATACGAAAAGGGAACGAATAGAATAGGCGCCAGCCGTCTTCAGCGCATATCCGAGATTCTTCGCGTGCCCGTCGGCTTTTTCTTCGAGAACGGCGGCGCCGGGCCGATCGACGGCGCGACGAATGAATTGAACAGCTTTTTGTCCTCGAAGGAGGGGCTGGCGCTCAACAAGGCATTCATCGCCATCGAGGATCCGAATATCAGGCAAAAGCTGGTGGCGTTGGCCAAAAGCCTGGCAGTCGCGGGATTGCCTGACAGCGACAGTGAGCTGCAGGATTCGGTTGTGAACAGCTGAGGACGGATCGTGCTCCACCTGCAGACATTCGGCGATCTGCGGTTGATCGAGACGAACGGCGACCCGGTTCGCTATCCGATCAAGGGCCTGTTGATGATGGCCCATCTCTATGCCGGCGCGAGCCATGAACTCAGCCGTTATGAATTGGCGCAGTTTCTATGGAATGACGTCGAACCCGAGCTGGCGCGGCTCAATCTGCGCAAACTGCTTTCCCGCATCCGCGAGACAGACGGCGGACGCGCCGAAATGCCCTTCGATTTCACCGCCACCACGGTTCGCCTCAACACGCAGGCGGTTTCCAGCGATCTCGATATTTTTCGCGCCGGCGGTTCGCCGCTGGAGCGGCTGAACGCGATCGCCGAACTGACCCAGCGTGGGTTCATCGGAAATATCAAACCAGCGACAAAGCTGATAGACGCCTGGATCAGGGCGCAACGGGACGCTCAGGCGCTGCATTTGCGGCAGGCATTGCTGGATGCGTTGCCGGATGCGCAAAAGCCCGGCGCTGCGCGCTCCATTTCCGGCGCCGCCCTGCAGATCCTCGAACGGGATCCGAATGACGAGCAGGTGAGAGCCTTGCTGCACCGGCTATCCGGCGGTTCGTCCCTCAGCGAGAGATTGCCGAACGGCGACGGCCATGCCAGGGTGCAGGTGAAGCGTTTCGAGGTCGGCGGTGAGACAACTGCCGACATCGAACGCGTATCGCAGGCGCCGCTGATCCTACCTCGGCTGGTGCTGCTTCCCCCGACATCGAAACATGCCGATGCCGGGCTTGCGCTTGCCAACGCCCTGATCGAGGACGTCACGATCGAACTCTGCGCGCTCAGAAACATTTCCATCGTAGCGCCCCATACGGCCGGCCAGATCCGTCGCGACTCCGAGAAGGCTGCCGTGGTCGCCCGTCACTCGATCGCCTATCTTCTGGATACACGGCTTTCCGAAGAGGGATTGTTTGCCCAGCTGGTTTATTTTCCCACGGACGAGATCATCTGGGCCAATCGCTTTACGATGACGCCCGATATATTGCCGCGTCAGAGACGGCTGATTGCGCAGCAGTTGACCATGTCTGTCGCCCGCGAGCTGGCTGAAAACGAGGAAGAGCGCTTACGCTTCGAAGCCAATCCTGAGGCCTATCACGCCTATCTGGTCGGCTCGAGCCTGATGAGCAAATTGACATTGCCGCATATCCGCCGGGCCCGAAAAGCTTTCAAGCAGTCGCTGTCGCATAAGGCGGATTTCTCTCCGTCATTTACCGGGCTGGCGAGGACCTTCACCAGCGAGTGGCTCGTGACGGCGCAGGGAAACAATGAGCTGCTGCATCTGGCGGAGCAGAACGCGCTTCGGGCCATCGAGCGGGATCCGGCATCGGCGGCGGGCCATCGCGAGCTTGGTGTCACCAAACTCTATCTCGGCGATGTCGATGCCAGTGTCGCCGCACTTGATCTGGCCGAACAACTCAGCCCGCATTTTGCCGATGTCATCTACAGCCATGCCGACACGCTCGTGCATGCATCCCGCCCCGGCGACGCGCTCGCCAAGATCAGAAGAGCGATTTCGCTCAATCCGATCGCGCCTGATGCCTATCTCTGGTGTGCTGCGGGAGCGAGCTTCTTCCTGGAACAGTACGAGGAGGCCATCGCCTATGTCGAGGCGATGAAAGACAAAGCGCCGGCTCACCGCCTCGCGGCGGCCAGTTGCGCAATGATCGGCGATCGAAAACGGGCGCTATTCCATCGGCAGCGCGCCGAAAGCATCAACCCGGTGTTCGACGTCGAGAAGTGGCTCGCCATTGTTCCCATCAAGGAACAGTGGCAAAAAGAGCTTTATCGGGAGGGCCTGTTGAGGGCTGGTTTTTAACAAGAGCTGAGGGGCATTACATGGCAACAGCAGTCATTATAGGAATACCCGGCGAAGCAGGTCTCTGGCTTGCCGATCTCAACGCGGGCACGGTCAAGCCTCTCAATCCGACGGGAGACTTGGCGAACGCGAACGACTTGCGCAAACTCGGCGGCACGTTGGTGAAGGACGTCGATTTCGCCGTCGCCGTTTCGACGGCGCAGGTTGCCCTTTCCGGTCACTTCGACGGCTGAGCCGGCATTCTGACGCACCAGTCCATATATTCCGACAGGATCATGTCGCCGCGGGAAACCCTTTCCCGCGTCGAACCTTTTTTGGCCAGGTTCGGCATCACCAGGGTTGCGCGACATACCGGACTGGACGATGTCGGAATCCCCGTCTGGTGCGCATACGCCCCGAATTCCCGCTCGATCGTGATTGCCCAGGGAAAGGGCCTGACCGATCTCGATGCCAAAGTATCCACTGTCATGGAAGCCCTCGAACGGGCTGTCGCCGGCGAACCCTCCGTCGATCTCGTCCACGGCACCTCTTCCCGTCTGCAGGCAATGGGGCACAAGACCGACGCGCTGAATTGCCTGACCGCTGTCCATAAACCCGATCTCGGACCGGACGAGGAGACGGAATGGGTTGCCGGCGTCAATATCCTCAACGGCGAGGAGGTCTATATCCCCTTTGAAGCGGTGGTGCTCGACCGCACGCGTGACGCGCGATACTGGATGTCGTCGGATGGCCTGGCCTCGGGAAACAATGTCGAGGAGGCGATCTTTCACGGCGTCCTGGAGCGTATCGAGCGTGACGCCCATGTGTTGTGGCAGGTGGGCGCGGAAGCGGATCGTTATGCCGGCTGCACCGATCCCTGCGGCTTTGAGGACGGCGCCCTGGACGGGTTGATCGACAAGATCGAAACCTCGGGATTGGCGCTCAGGCTCTTCGATATCACCAGCGACATCGGGATTCCCTGTTTCACCGCCATGCTGGGTCCTGGGGATTCCCTCCTGGGCCCCCGGGATTTTCACGGCAATAGGGACATTCGCCTCGTCGAGGTGACCGGCGGCACCGGCGCTCATCCGTCTCCCGTGCGCGCCGCCATTCGGGCGGTGACGGAAGCTGTACAATCCCGGCTGACCTATATCAGCGGAGCCAGGGACGATATTTCTCCCGCAACGTTCTCAAGATGGCTGCCGCCGCTGATGCGGCAGGCCTTCGATGCGGTTGCCGCACCGCCCGCCGCTGCCATCGGCCGTGACGAGGCGGCAGGGTATCACCAGCAGGATCTGCCGCAGTTGCTGCAGCATGTGCTCGACGCGCTGAGAAACAGGCGGATTGCTTCGGTGATCGCCGTGCGTCTCAGCGACGACACGCTTCCGTTCAGTGTCGTCAAGATTGTCATTCCCGAGCTCGAAAATCCGGAGGGGGAGCGCGCCCGGCGGTTTGGAACGAGGGCGCTTGCCAGGGCAATAGGGTTTTGAAGCTCATTTTCGCAGGTCCCAGTCTTCCCGATGCGGCATCGCTTGCCGGTGAGGGGATACGCGTCTTGCCGCCTGCCACGCAAGGCGATGTCCTGGCGGCGGTGGAGCAGGGTGCCAATGTCATCGGCCTGATCGACGGCGGCTTCGAATATGCCGCACCGGTCTGGCACAAGGAAATTCTCCATGCTCTGTCGCTCGGCGTCGCGGTTCTCGGGGCGGCAAGCATGGGCGCGTTGCGCGCTGCCGAATGCCATTCATTCGGCATGATCGGGATCGGGCGCATTTTCGAAGACTATCGCACCGGCCGGCTGGTCGACGATGCCGCCGTCGCGCTCACGCACGCGCCGAGCGCTCTCGGCAGCAAGCCGCTGACGGTACCGCTCGTCAATGTCAGCGCAACGCTCGATGCGATGGAGGATCGCGGGCTGCTGGAAAGTCGGTTGCGCCAACGGCTCGAAGAAGCCGCAAGCGCGATATTCTTCAAGAAGCGAACCTGGCGGGCGGTCGTCGAGCAATGTGCTGGGCTGGCCGAGCCGGATCGTGCGGGCCTGCTGGCGGCACTTCTGTCGAACGCCGTCGATCAAAAACGCATCGATGCCCTGGAATTATTGAAAGTGGTGCAGGACGTCCACGACATTCGCTCGACTGCCGATCTGCCCTGGAAACTGAACGACACCTCATTCCCCACGCGCCCTGCATTGTGAACTGAAACCGGCAATAGTCACCGAGGGTTGTGTCACGCTTTTTTCACGGGCTGGATCACCTCCACACGCGTATCATTTCTTCAATTCATTGGAGAAATGGGGCATGGGCGTGACATCGGTTGTCAAGATAGATGCAGACCAAGGGGCGGAAGACGGTCTGGAAGAGCTCGTCGCGTTGGCGCGGATGATCGCCTATGCGCGGCAGGTCGCTCAGGACGTCAAACTGCCGTTCGCGACGAATTGCCTCGACCTTGCGCTCGAGGCCGTGAAGCAGGAGGTTGGGGAGGGCTTGACCAGGGAACTGGCCGAATTGAGCTCCCCGGTTCCGCAAGTGAGTGTGAGAAGTCATTAGTACGGCGCGTCCGACAGGCGCCGAGAACGCTCCATCACTTCAACCCCGCGATCACCCTGAAAATCAGCTTCGATTTTCGGGGTTATTCGTGTGGTCGCGCGCAGCCGAGCAGTCGTCAATCGAACGGGGCCGTTTGTTTCAATCGCGGTGAGATAACGCGCTGAAACGCACGCTTGGTAGGTGCCCATGCTTCGGCGCTTCGGGTCAATTGTTAGGGAAGCCCGGCTCGTTTCCGGCCGCTGGCGCCTTATTCAGAAGTTGTTCGAAATCCGTCTCACGGATGGTTTCAAGCGAGGGGTAAGCAGCTTCGCTGACGTTGCCTCCGGGCAGGGAGGCGGCGCGATTTCGCACTCAATGTCTTCTGCACGACCAGCCGATCAACGACCGACCCTTCATCTCAATGGGTCAGGTTGCGCTTCTGGGCCAGCAACAGAATGTAATCGTCGGCGATGTCTGCGATGGCCATTGCGACTTCCGCCGGATCGCATCCCTCGACCTTCGTATTTGCAATGAACTGATAGACCGCCTTCTCGATCTGCTTCCGGCAGATCATCACGCGCTCATCGTAACCAAATTCCGGAATCTGCGATGCTATATCACTCATCAGGTCGGCTCCCTCACTACTTACAGTGACCATGACACAAATTATAAGTTGAGCAAGCAAATGCTTTATGAAGGGTTAATTCGTTTACGAGGTGCGACCATTTCGACACAGGTCAGCCATCTCACGGGCCTCCGCGTGTTGAATCAGGACAGGTCAACTGCGCCCGGAGCAATCGCTTGTATCGTATCGGGAGGCTCGTCAAAGAGGACAGGCATGTCTTACATCGTTGAGTTTTGTGTCGGTATTTCAATTGGCGAGCCCAGGCTCGTATGCCGACTTTTGAAAAGACAGACCGAATGTTGTTGGCCGACCTGTTCGGTGCATGTCGTAGGTAGATAAGAAATACCCTTTATTTATCAATGTATTACACTTCAGTCCAGCAGTTGTGTTTTGCGTCGGCAACTTTTCTCCTCGCGGCGGTCCCAGAATTGTTGGGCCATCGGCGGTGACCAATCTCACCAATGATGCAGGCATTTGCCGGGTCATTGAGAGCCTGGCGGGAGAAGTAGCTTTCGGTAGATCTTCTGTTCCCAAGTCGAAGGTAATGCTGATGCTCTTGAAAATGTATGCTCAATAAATTTAAATCGATAATTGGGTGCATCAAGATAAAATTTATCAAAAGATAAAATTATTAATTTCAGATAATGGTTGTATTTAAAAATCAATTATAAGACGATTAAATTTATACATGATGGTAATCATTTGATTTGTTATTCTTAATTGCGGCAGTGATACTTATGAAATTCTTTCGGATAGTAATCTTGACTTGATGACGACATTTCTATCTCCGCAACTTCATTGCAGATCGAAAAAGATCGCCGAGGTGAATTGAGGCGATATTCGAATATTGACAAAAGAGAACCCGAAGTTTGATCTTCACTTACCGATGATGGGAGATTTTTGATCAAACCGAACTCAACAGCATAATATCGCCGATCTATCTATGCTGAAGCAGCGATAACGGCTGTCGCATTGGCAACCAACTAAAAGCAAAGTCGAGGACCCGCCGGGGTGGGTGACGGGTCCTCTGCTAAGAATGCTTGCACGTGCATAAGGATGATTACAGTAAAACTCGCTATTGTCACAGATCATTATTGGGGTGATTGCTTTTTTTATAACTTGTTCTCTTTTTTACTAATTACTATTCTGATTAATTATCAAAATTCGTAATAGAAGGTAGCGAGGTAGTCGCCACGCCGATTGAAGTGAAGGGTTGTTAAACCTTTAGATTTTTGAGCAGCCGGGCGAAAAACTGTAGCCGGCGCTGGCGCCACCAACAGATGTGTAGCCGGCAGGCGTCAAGCCTCCTGCGACGAGGTCGCAGCAGAGCATTCGCCGGACCGATCGATCTCCGACAAGCGCCTGAACAATGCCTTCGTCCTAAAGTGTGACCAACCCCCAACCAATGGGACAAGCGGGTCTATCTCCTCGAATTTCCTGAAATTCTTTCTCTTTTGTTCCCTGACCGGCCAGGCTTTGGACAATGTTCTGCGTGCGGCTCTGTCGGCTTTTGAAAGGATCAATTTGAATAGGATGCCGGAAGCAAGCATTGGGCTATGATGATAAATGTGCTTGAGCGAGGTCGCGGCGCGGCGCCAATCTTTCAAAGCGGCAAATTTTGAAAATGCATAAAGATGCGCCGACGTGCGGGCGTAATTGGCGACAAAAGTCGGAAGCTGTGGATTGCGGGCGATACATTGCTCGGTCACAGCCAGAAGCGATAGCGCCATTTGCGACCTGTCGGAAGACATGGCTGCTGTATGAATACGATATCCCACTAGACCCAACGGCACCGTCTCAATCTTGAAATGCTCGGCTGTACGAAGTTCGAAGTCGAAATCCTCGCATCCTCCGATACCCTGCCTGGCATAACTTGAATCGTAGCCACCGATCTTCTCAATGACAGCGCGGCGAATCATGAAGCCGCTGCCATTGCCGACGAAGCGGAATACGAGATGACGGGTGAAAATGGTGTCCCTGGCGTTCAGTGACGAACCGGATCTGGTGCAATATCCCTCGGGATCGATGAGACGGTGAAGAGCATAGACCGCCCCCCAAGTGTCCGGCAGGGGATGGAGAGCCGAAAGCATTCTTTCGATATAGGTCGGATGCCATAGGTCGTCGGCATCGAGGAAGGCGATATAGTCGGATTTCGATGCTTCAATCCCGGTGTTGCGGGCCGCGGCGACGCCACGGTTTTCAGTCGAGACAATCCGGATCCTTGGATCACTTGAGGCAAAATGGCGACAGATCGCGGCTGTCTCGTCCGTCGAGCCGTCGTCGACGATGACGATCTCCAGCGCCTTGTGGGTCTGGCCGCTGACGGACTGGAGCGTCTGGGCAAGGTAGTCTCTGGCGTTATAGGCGGGGATCACGACGGCCACCCGGATCCCGGACATCGTTGACATATCCATCTCCGTCACCCGAGCTTCGACGTGGGAGCGGGGGGGCGGAGATCGATCCGATTCTTCATCAGCCTGGCGACAGCGGGCCGATGGCTAACGACGATGAGCGTTCTGCCGGCGTCTTCTTTCATCGCCGAAAACACCCGCATCTCGGTATCTTCGTCGAGCGCGCTCGTCGCTTCGTCCAACAGCAGGATCTGAGGCCGGCCGGCGAGCGCGCGCGCCAGGCCTATGCGTTGCCTTTGTCCGCCCGAAAGCCGGATCGCCTCGTCGCCCAGCCATTCATCGAAGCCGTACGGCAGATCGTTGATGAACTCCGTTGCGCAGGCCACATCGGCCGCCCAGCGGATATCCTGCTCCGAGATATCGCGGCGAAACCGGATGTTGTCGAGGACCGTGCCCTCCATCAGTTCAACGTCCTGGCCCGACACGGAGAGCAGTTGCAGCCAGCTGGAACGGTCGATGGTTGTCAGATCCCTGCCGTCGACCGTGATCCGGCCTTGGGTCGGCGGGTTGAGATCGAGAATCATGTTGAGGATTGTGGTTTTGCCGGAGCCGCTTGGCCCCGTCACAGCCGTCGTCTCGCCTGCCCTGATCGAGAAGCTGAGATCGTGAACCGCCGGTGCGTTCGCCCGCTCATAGGCGAACGAGACGTTGTGGAAGACAATTGCTTCCGCCAGGCGGCTTACCTTCTCCCCTTGCGCGGCCTGCTTGATGTCATCCTTCTCTGAAAGCAGCGCCAGTACGTTTTGCAGGGACGCTTCCATCTCGTAAAGGCTGAGAATCTGGGAATCAAATCCCTTGATATGCGGCTGAAGCCTGTAAAGAAGGATGGTGGCCGAGAGCGCCGCCTTGAAATCCACCGGCAGGAATTCCGAGGACAGAATGATCGTCAGGATGACCCCGAAGGTCAGGATTTCGCTGAGAAGCGAGGTCGTCGCCCCCATCCAGTCCGACCGGCGCCAGGTCTGGCCGACGTCGTTGGAAAGCGTTTCGAAGAGCTGCTGATGGCGCTTCTCGAGGCCGAAGCTTTTGACGGCCTTCAATGTCTGCAGCGTTGTCCAGCTCAACTGTGTCAAGGCTTCCACCGCAGCCAGGGCAGAGGAGCCGAGGCGACGGTAGGCACCGGCAAAGAAACCCAATGTAAAATTATGGATGAAGCCGAAGGCGAGCGCGAGCAAGGCGATCGGCCAGGCCATGACCAGCATGCCGACGCCGAAAATCACAATCGTACCGAAATTCACGCCCAGGCGTACCAGGCTGGCATGCGCCGACGACACCGCATAGGATTCGGTCGCGATGACGTTGATCAGGTCGCTGCGCTCATAGTCCTGAAAGCGCTGGAAGGGCATGGTCAAGACCTTGGCGTAGAGGCGGTCTCGCATGCGGTCGCTAATCCGGTGGTTCACTGCACTTGCAATGAGCGAATTGGCGCATCCCAAAAAAATCCGGAACAGGATGGAGCCGATGAGAATGCCGATCAGGACAGGCTTCGAAAGACTGAGGTCGATGCCGCCGAAAAACGCCGGAAGCCAGGCGACGGCGGAGCCGGAAACGGGACCTTGCTGCCCGAGAAGGAAGACGAGGCTGACCAGAAAGGTGATGCCGACCATTTCCGAGAAGCCGGTAAGAATTCCCAGGATGATCATCACGGTCATCTTGAGCCGCAGCGCCGGTACGAGTTGCAGAAGCTCGCGAAACCGAGACGCAACGACCAGGTTGTAGGCTCTTGCGGGCATAGCGGAAGGCGGCTTTCGAAACCTATTCATTGTCGACCATCCGCTGAGCGATGGGGCTGGGCGCTTCCCTGGCCGGCATACCGGCGTATCGATCGCGGAAAGCTGTTCCGGCTTGCGGGATGACCGCGGCGAAGCGGATTTTGGGTCGGGCCGGAGGCTTGCCCAGGGCGCGCCTCGCTATCCGCATGCCGTGGCGTTTTACCAGCCGCCATCCCTGCTGCATGCCATGGACGACGAGGCGTGAGGGGTATTTGCTCACCATCATCGGCGCCAGCTTTTTGAGCTGCGCATAATCGTCGTCGAGAAACGCCTTTTTGAAATACCAGGAAGCGGTGTTGAATTCAGCCGTCCGGATATCACGCTCAAAATGTGGATAGCGGGCGATGAACGGCGCCATCACCAAGGCGTGGGACTTCAGCATCCGATAGGCGTTGCTGGACATGTTTCCCTTGGTGAAGCGATAACCAGTCAGAAAATCGGGGACCAGTGCGAAGGGCAGCGTCTCGGCCAAGGCCAGATAAAGTTTCAGATCCTCACATCCCTCGGCCCCGCTGTCACGCAGGCCAGCGTCATAGCCGCCGCAGCGAAGAATGTCCGCCCGCGGCATCAAGGGTGTGCTGCCATTGCCGATGAAATTTTCCCGCAACAGAGGTTCGAAGATAGTCCCCTGATGCAGGACCGGCCGCGAATGACCGAAAATGATGCCGTTTTCGTCGATCGCCGCATACCAATTGTAGGCGACCCCACGTCCGTTCGGAAATTTCCCTAGTGCCTCGAGCTGGAGCTCGATTTTCCGAGGGTGCCATAAATCATCGGCATCGACGGGGGCTATATAAAGGCCGCGTGCGTCCTCGATGCCGTGGTTGCGCGCGCGCGCAACCCCACCATTCTCCTGGCGGAGAACACGGACACGGCGATCGGTCAGGCTGTAGTCGCTCGCAAGATCGAAGGTATTATCCCGCGACCCGTCGTCGACCACAAGAATTTCGAGCTTGTCATAGGACTGGCTGGAGACGCTTTGCAATGTTTCGGCAAGCGTCTTCTCGGCGTTGTAGGCCGGTATGACGACGGTGATGAGAGGGGCCGTTGCGCCGGTCATGATATTGTCATCCGATATAAGCTCCCGGCAGGCCCATCAATTCAGGGAAGGCTTCGAGAGGACGATCGCCGCGGACTTCGAGGCGTGGCAGGCCGAAGAGATTATCGGAAAATGTGGCTTTCTCCGGCCGTGTCGTGAAGCCGACACCGTAACCGGCAAGCGCCAGAATGCCCGGGACCCTGAAGTCTGTCCCGCCATAGGGAAGTGCGATCGATTCCACGGAGGTGCCTAGCTGGCTTTGTAGCGCATTGCGCGATCGCATGGCTTCGGCCAGCAGGGCTTCGTTATCAATCGCACTGGCCGGTGTATGGGATGCAAGATGGGAGCCGAAGCTGATGCCCTTTTGGTGCAGCTCCTGAATATCCGGCCACGACATCAGGGCCGCAGGCTCTCCATGGGCCGAATCCCAGTCCGACCGGCCGCCGACTTTATCGGTCACCACGAACACCTCGGCGCTGAAATCATTTTCGGCAAGGATCGGGAAGGCATCCGTCAGGAAATCCATATAGGCGTCATCGAAGGTCAGCATGACAGGCCGGCCCTGGATCGGCTTGCCGCTGCGCAGAAGCTCCGCCAGGGTCTGCGCCGTCACCGCGTAATAACCCTGGCGCCGAAGGAATTGCATCTGTTTGCGGAAGATTTCAGGCGGCGTGCGAAAGCGCCGGAGTGCCTCGGGTCCTTCGTCTGCGATCCTGTGATACATGAGGATGGGAACCGAGGTCGTGACTTCCGTCGTCCATGCCGCCTCGCGCTCAACGCCGGCCGGTCCCCAGATGATGTGCTTTGCCACATCCGCATCCAATGGGGTCCCATGATCCTCGATCCGCAGGACGGGATTGGCCACGGGGCCTTTCCGGAACCGGTGGATAGCGTAAAGTTCGGTTTCGATCGTGCCTTCCAGGGCCAGCCCAGGCTGTGCGGCCAAAACCTGTTTGATGGTCCCGACACCGAAGGGATTGCCCCAGTCGAAGCCGGTCCGGGCGGGTTCGTCCTGACGGATATGCGCGTGGGCAGTGATCAGGTAGCCGTTCGGCTTCAACGCTGCGGCCATCTTGCGGCAGACGGCCGCAAGCATCTCCTCATCCTTCATGTAGTAAAGGACTTCGGAGCAGATGATGAGGTCCTGTTCAGGCGGAAGATCCTGTCTGACGAAGTCGAGCACGCGAAGCTCGACGTTGCGGTGGTCGTGGCACCGCTCGACGGCCCTGTCGATGGCCCGTTGGGAAATATCCGTCGCCGTCAGCCGCCCGACCTTTCGCGTCAGCTTCTCGGTAAAAATCCCTTCGGCGCAGGCGAGCTCGAGGGCCTTCTCGATCCCTTCCGGGATCAGGCTCAATGTCTGCGCATATTTAACCTGCTCGTAGACCGAGACGTAATTCCATGGATCGGGGCGTTCGAAGATATGTTCCCAATATTCTTCTTCCGACCGAATGGGGGGAGCCGCCTTTCCTTCCTCCGGCTGCGGCCCGGAGGAAACTGAAAAGCGCGGAGCCGGATCGCGCTGGAGATCCCGCATTATGTCGGACAGCCGGGCGTCGTTGTCTTGTTTATCACTCGGCGCGCAGGTAAGGAGGGCCTTGCGTCCGACACGCACCAAAAGCCGTTCGAGACGTCCTCGCCGCCGGCCGTTGCGGATGATGAGACCGCCGAAGGCTCTGTATCCGCGCAGCGCCTCTCTGGTCCAGGAGCTGATATAGGCGAGCGTTTGCGGCATTTGCAGGTGCTCTCCCGCCTCGATCTCATGCATGATCAGCCTGATCTGCGCCCGGATCGACAGATCGCCCCAGAGCGGTCCGACAAAGGTGCCGACATGCTGGCCGCCTGATAAAGCGTGCATGACGAGCGTATCGGCTTTCCCGGCCTTGGGGATCCTGGAAAGCGCACCGAGTTCGACGCTGACCACCTGGATATTGCCGAGCGTGAAGGAACGCAAAGGGTTCGCGGCAGTCAGCCGCCAACTGACGTTCTCCATGATCTTCCGCCCGGTGCCGGGGAAGGAATGCCGGTCGATCAACTGGATGAGCGCAAGAAAAGTCGGCCGCCACTTGTCGAGCGCATCGATGAGATCGTCCGGCCGATCGCTGAACAGTCCCGTCTGCAATCCATGCATGATCACGTCGACAAGAAAGCCCTCGTAGCCTGTGGCGTCAGGCATTTCCGGCAGGAGTGCTGCAAGGGCCGCAACATCCGTCGCCGGATCGAGCTTGGCCGAGACGACCCAGGCGAGCATGCGCAACTGGCTGAGGGCGGGCGTAAACCAGCCTGTCTCCGGCCCTTCCGCCGACAGGCATTGCTGCATCCTGAGCGCCTGCGCCTTCGTCGTTACGCGAACGGCGTCACGCACCATTTTGACAGGATCGCCGGAGAGCGAGCCCGCTTTCATCCGATAGAAAGCCAGGCACTCGTCGACACGGCGAAATTCGGCGCCTGCAAAGGCCATGCGCTGCCAGAGATCCCAATCCTCACCGGTCTGCAAGGTCTCATCCATGCCTCCCAGATGTTCGAAAAGGCTTTTGGGAAAGACGACAGTATGGATGGCAAGCGCACAAAAGGAGGAGAACTCACGCTTGGCGACATTGCCCGCCAGGATGGGAGGCTGCTCTACCCGCATCAGCCGGCCATCCGGGGCAACGCGGCGGTAAGCGCAATAGGCGATATCAGGTGGAGATGCATCGGCCGCCACCGGCAGCATATTTTCGATGAAAGTCGGGTCCAGCCAGTCGTCGGCATCCAGCATGCAGAGCAGGGGTGCGGATGCCAGTCTTGCGGCGTGGTTTCGCGCTGCGGCCGCACCCGCATTCGGCTGACGGGCGGGGAGAATGCGGCTGTCCGTTCTTGCGATGGCCTCGAGAAGCTCCCAGGTGCGGTCGGTCGAACCGTCATCGACCACGACCGCCTGCCAGTTCGATCGCGACTGCTGCTGCAGGCTGGCAAGACATTCGGCAAGCGTATCGGCTGCATTGTAGGCGGGGATGAGGAATGAAATGTCAGGCATCGCGGCGATTACCATGCGGGCCTCTTCCATCGCCGCAGAACGTATAGAGCGCCGTTTACGCTTCCGAGCATTTCCTGCTTCAAGAAGAAGTCATGCGACGTCGCGCCTTTGCGCAGGCGTTTGCGGAGCCGTCCGGCATAATATTTCGGAAAGGAGATGAAGATGCGCCTGAGGTTGCCGCCGTTTCCGGTATTCTGATACTGGACGAGCAGCGCCGCAATATGGCCGCTCATATATTGGTAGATCTGTTTGGCGAGCCCTTTCATATCCTTGCGGTGAAAGTGCCAGGATACGGCTGTCGGCTCGTAGCGGCAGACATGGCCATGATGG
This sequence comes from Rhizobium leguminosarum, assembly GCF_001679785.1. Classification (NCBI taxonomy): domain Bacteria; kingdom Pseudomonadati; phylum Pseudomonadota; class Alphaproteobacteria; order Hyphomicrobiales; family Rhizobiaceae; genus Rhizobium; species Rhizobium leguminosarum. The sequence goes on along the minus strand of NZ_CP016286.1, from coordinate 2,863,866 downwards.
AGCAGCCGGTTCCAGTATTCGGAATCGCCCGAGCATCCGGCAGCGCCCATATCCAGGCGGACATCGAAGAGGCCGATCTCCTCGAAGACCTTGCGGCGGAAGGCCTGACTTGCGCCGGCTCCGATCGTCCAGACCGGAGCGCCGTAACGTCTATGCAGTCGATAGAAATCCTGATCGAAATCCTGCCGCAGATAACCCCTGCCAAAACTCCAATGCTTTTCGAAGATAAACTGTGCAGGCGTTGCGAGTTCTCCGGGAAGGACCAACCCGGTTACGCAGGCGATCTCCGGCAGATCGAACCCCTTCATCAGGTTTTCCAGCCACCGCTCGTGGAGAACGACGTCATCATCCGTAAACGCGACGAATTCGGTTCTCGCCGCACGAACCGCAGCGTTGCGTGCATAGTCCAGCCCGACCCGATCTTCACGGACATAGATTGCGCCCGATTCCTCCACCACACGACGTGTCGCATCACCGGAGGAGGCATTATCCACCACGATGATCTCGATGGGGCTGAGCGACTGTTTGGGGATCGAAGCCAGGCACCGACGTAGCTCCTCCGGCCGGTCCTTGGTGCAAATCAGAATGCTGACGTCGCGGTTGCGCACAGGGGTTTGCGCGACATGACGCGCATGCTCGAGGGTCTCGGGCCTCACGACACGCTCGGCGAGTGCGGCAGCCGTTTCTGGCCTTTCGATATAGGTCTGTCCGACGGGAAGGCCATCCGACAGAAAGACCACGAGCCCATCGGCGATCGGGGGCGAAACGGCATCGAGACGAGAGGAGGCGAGATCGAGATAGTGAATCGGTACGGGAAAACTCATATCCTTCAGATCGGACGGAATTGCTTCTCGCATCATCACTCTCTCAATCGCACCGTGAACATACGCCGCGCGCATCCAAGACGCGAGTCTCGAAAGCCGACATGGTTTATTCCGCGGCGTGCCTCATTTGGTCCCTGAACCAGTCGAGAGTCATCGCCACGCCCTGTTCGTAGGTGATTTTGCATGACCATTCGGGCATGACATAGTGCGCATTGGTCAAGTCCGGCCGTCTGTTCGTGGGGTCCTGCGGCGGTGACGGCTCGAAGACGATCGGCACGCCGCCGACAAGTCTGGAGACATATTGCGCGACCTCGAGAACCGAAATCTCGCGATCATTGCCGACGTTCAGAGGTCCCTTATAGTCGGTTTCGTTCATCCAGAAATATCGCGCGAAACCATCGACGATGTCATCGACATAGCCCCAGCTGCGTGACTGAAGGCCGTCGCCGAACACGGTAATCGGGCGACCCGAAAGCGCCTGGGTGATGAAGTTGGAGACCGCGCGACCATCGTCGGACCGTGTCCGCGGGCCATAGATGTTGAAGGGACGAACGATCTTGACGTCGAGCCCTTGGGTGCGCTGCATCTCGAACAGCAGCGACTCCGTGCATCGTTTGCTTTCGTCGTAGGACGCACGCGGTCCGGTACAGTCCACCTGGCCCTTGTAGGATTCCGGCTGCGGCGAGACCAAAGGATCGCCATAGACTTCGGAGGAAGAGGTAAAACAGAAACGCCCGCCCTTTTTCAGCACATCGAGCAGCCGGAACGCACCGAGAAGGTTCGCGGAAATCGTCCTCTTCGGCTCCTTCATGTACCACGGCGGCGATGCGGGGGATGCGAGATGGTAGACTTCATCGAATTTCTCAGAAGTCTGCAGTGTCTCGACGTCGGATTTCACGAAGTGGAAACGGGGGTCCCTGATGTGCGCGATATTTTCGAAAAGCCCGGTCCACAGGTTGTCAACAACGACCAGCTTCTGAATGTCTTTCCTCAGCAAAAGTCGATCACACAAGTGGGATCCGATGAAGCCAGCCCCGCCAGAAATCAATACGCTTTTCATTGCATTGCGCCTCGTGACTTGAGATAAGGTGCCTGTTTATTAGCACCACCTGTAATGCGTGACAATTACTTAGAAGGTTTCTAAGAAATACTCGCTTATTAATGTTAATTCTTAAATTTGCCTACTTTAAGGTGTTGCCGCCGATGCCGCGCTCGATAACGCGTGGCCGCGCCGGGACCGGATGCGACAGATGCTCGGCGCGCGATCATCACGACCTGCCCAATATCGACTATCCATTCCATGAGGCGGCCGCCACCATATGCGGGTTCGATTGAAGGAATTGGCATGGTATCGAGAACCTCTCCGACGCGTTCCGGATCCAGAGCTGAGGTCGCTCATCGAAAAGCACGTCGCTCGGTGGAAACGGGGAGCCTTGATGTGGTGCTATATTTTCGAAAGATCCGGTGCAAAGAATGTCAACAACAACCGGTTTCCGGGCATCGCTTCCTAAGTAGAAGTCGGTCACAGGCGATCCAATGAAGCCGGCTCTGCCAGAAATTGATACGCTTCTCACATCAGTGCGCCTCGTTACTTAAGATATATTATTGTTATTACAGCGACTGAACGTTTAGTATGGGCACGAAGTCCGGGATTGGATCGGACTTTGGTCTGAATTTCCCGCGCGCGGAAACGATCGTCGTCGTCGTTCGAAAATCCAAACTATGGCGCCTGCGCGTTTTTTTCAAGCGCCTGGACAACGCTTTAACACATTGGATCTACCTCATTTTTCCCGAGCATAGATTCCGATTTTCGGGCCGATGCGCGAGCACCGCCCGTAAGGCGTGGCAATTGTTTAGGAGGTGATAAAAAATTCCAGTCGGCCGCACAGGCTTCTGGCACTGGGCGGCGGCGCCCGTTTATCGAGACCGCCAGCCCGGTTCTCACCGTGGTCGTTCTGGCGCTTCTGACCGGCTTCGCGCTGCGCATCAAGCCTTGACGATTGAGGTCAGCCCTCCGGGGACGACGCAAGCCGGTTGGCATCGAACTGGGCGGCGACCGGAATGATAACCTCACCGGATGTCGCGACATTCGCCTCACGATGAACCGTGCGTGGGGAAATGCGAGGCGCGCTCAATCCCATCACTTCACCGGGGGAATGCAGCGCCCATTTCATCAGCGCCGCGTCGGACGTCGATCCAAAGAAATTTGCTTCTTCCCAGGAGGCGGTCATGGGCAGGGAGGCGATCATGTTCGTGCCCTGCTTGGAGGCCGGGTGTGCAACAAGGCGGGGTTCGAAGCGGGCGTAGGCCGGCAATGCAGACGTCGGCCTGTCCGGAAGGACATCAATTGGGCCGATCGACGCAGTCTCCAGTTTGTCATCCACGTCCGCGTCGTGCTCGAGGGCGGGCGGCCGCATCGCTGGTATCGGAATCGGGAAAGACGAAAGATCCGGAGCGGACCGTTTGTCATCCCGCTGGGCGGCGCCGGTCTGCAGCGCGAGTGCATTCAATGCTCGGCTTTTCGGCGTGGGCAGAAGCGCCGTCACGAGTTTATTGTCTGTGGTATCGCCGCTCGACCTGGTCGACGCGCTCACGTCTTCGTCTTCTCCAGCGGTGCTGGCGATCTGGATCGAGGTGGGGCCGCCGCGCTTCTTGTGGTTGGCAACCGCCTGATTGTATCCCGGCAGCGGCCGGCCATCGGCCGGCAGATGCATGGTCTGCCCATTGGGGAATATTCGAGCGAGTTCCTGCCGGGACATGCGGGGCCAGGCCCTGACATTGCCGACATCGAGATGCACGAAGGGCGATCCCGAGGTCGGATAATATCCGACACCGCCGACCTGCATCTGCATCGCCAGCGCACGCAGCGCCGAAAGCTTCACGCCGGGAACGTAGAAATCCATCGCCTTGCCCAGCATGTGCTGGCTCTTCTTGGCGACGCCCGTGCTGCGCGAACGGTTGCGGAGCATGTTGTTGGTGCTCGGGGAACGATAGGCGGAGACGATATGGATGTAGTCCTTGCCGCCGCTGCGTTTGTACACTTCCCAGACCAGGTCGAGCAGCCGGGGATCCATCCGGGTGGGCTCGTTCCTTCGCCAGTCGCGCAGAAACCGATTGATCTGGGCGAGGCCCTTTGGATCGAACTTTCCGTCCCGCTTGTAGGTAATCGTGGCCCTCTCGCCCGTATGGGTAAAGAACAGCTTCAGGGCCCGATCTTCCGCCGAGGCAAATGATGCAGAACCGACAAGTGCCGGCAGCGCAAACAGAGCCGGGAGAATGGTCTGCGCTGCGAAGCGTTTTGCACGCGACAGGAGCGTGGCAATTCCGCCCAAGGCTCCGCCCGATAATCCTTGCACTGGGTACTTCAACACGAACAATCCCGTCCAACACCAAACACTCGACGACGGGGCGGGAATCTCCGCATCCATCAGGCTCAATAAAGCCAGCTTATGGTCAATAAATTGCTAACAAAGCGGATGCGAACCATCCAGGCGCAGTGGCACTCGGGGGCCGGCGCTGTTTTCGTCACGTTTCGGCCGACGGCGATGCCGGCCGCTTGCGTCTGCGGATGAAGTCGCGTGGCGCTCTTCCTCCAAAGACACGGCAATAAAAAGGCAGGCCGCCCTCCTACTCTCGATACCGCAAAGCGTTCAGGAGAAGCACGAACGCCGGAGAGTGTTGCCGCCGGCTGGGGTAGTACAGGTGGTATCCCGCGAAAGGCTCGCACCAGTCCTCCAACACTCGCACCAGGCGTCCGTCGTCGATGTAGGGCTTGGCATAGTCTTCGAGCATGTAGGAAAGTCCGACGCCGGCGAGCGCCGCGTTCATCCGTAGCGAGCCGCTATTGAACACGGCCTGCCCGCCGACCCGGACGTTGACGGTCTTGCCGCCCTTTTCGAACTCCCAGGCGTTGATCCTCTTGGATGTAGGCATCCGGATGTTGGTGCAGTTGTGCCGTGTGAGGTCTTCCGGGATTTCAGGTCGCCCGTGCTTGTCGAAATAAGAAGGCGATCCGACTACCGCCATTCGCAGGTCCGGGCCGATCCTCATCGCGATCATGTCCTTCTCGACCTGCTCGCCGAGGCGAACGCCGGCGTCGAACCGTTCCGCCACGAGGTCGACCAGCGTAGCATCAACGTTCACCTCGATCTTGACATCCGGGTATTCGTCGAGAAAGTTTTCGAGAACCGGCTCGGGCGAAGGGCGCCTTGAGCTTCAAGGGAATTCCGTACGCGGCAAGCACGGCCGGAGCCAACCGGTTCAAAGCTCCGCAGCCGGTAGCGGACTGGCATGGTGAGCGCGACGCCACGAAGTATGGCTCTCTCAGCCCCCAGATCAATACGGGTATGAGCGGCCCTGTGTTCAGCTGGTATAACCAGGACGAACCGCCCGATGCAAACCATGCTCGACGCCCGTATCCGCGCCGTGGCTGCCTCGTTCGAAGGCGCCCGGCCAGTCATCGACGGCAAGCACATTGTGGCCCGTCCAATGACCCCGGAAGGCCTGGCGATGCATGCCCAGGTGCCAATGCTGTTGGGCAGCACCAAAACCGAAGCCAGCCTGTTCTTCCAGGGCGACATGCGCAACTTCACGCTAACGGAGGAGCAGATGCGCGTGCGGTTGCGGACCGCGTTCAAGATCGATTACGCTAAGGTCGACGCCATTATGGCGGCCTACCGGAAGGCGTCTCCCGATATGACGCCGTCGGACATCCTGGTGGCCATCGCCTCCGACGTTCAATTCCGTTTTCCGCTGACCGGTGCGGCGGAAACCAAGTCAGGCGCAACAGAGCAGGCCCCAGTCTACATGTATAATTTCAACTGGACGATCCCGTGGCAGAACGGCGTGCTCGGATCGCCGCATGCAGTCGACATCCCGTTCGCCTTCGGCACCGTCAACGAGGCCGGGGAGATGACCGGTCCGGGTGACGACGCCATGGAGACGTCGATGAACCTCATGTCGGCCTTCGTAAGCTTTGCAAGGACAGGAAACCCAAACAACGCTCGCATGCCGGAATGGAAGCCGTACGACACAACGACCAGAACGACGATGCTGGTCGATGCAACGTGCGAGACGGCCCCGGATTGGAGAGGCGATGCCCTCAGAGAGGTTACGACCTTGAAGATTGATCCGTTCAATCGTGCTGCACTTTATAGATATGAGACCTGAGCAAGGAGGCGGAGAGTGAGCCCCACAATCCCCAAACGCGCCCTTCTGCAAGCAATGTTTCTGACCGCCGCCGGAGTGATCCTTCCCAAGGCGCAGGCGCTCGCGGCACGCCAGCCTCGAGCGTTAGTCGCCTACTTTTCCCGAACCGGGAACACGCGTGTGATCGCCAACCAGATCCGGCGAGCCCGCAATGCGACGCTCTTCGAAATCAACCCAGCCACGCCCTATCCGGAAGACTACCAAGCGACCGTCGCGCAGGCTGCCGCAGAGACGGAATCCGGTTATCGGCCACCGCTCAAGCAAATCGTCGCCGACATTCAGTCCTATGAAGAGGTCTTCCTAGGGTTTCCTATTTGGGGGATGACCGCTCCGCCGGTGATCCGCTCGTTCCTTGTGGCGCACGACCTGACGGGCAAGCCCGTCGTCCCCTTCGTCACCCACGGCGGTTACGGCCTCGGCAATAGCATCGGCGTGGTCGAAGCCCACGCTTCGAAAGATACCGTCCGTCGTGGGTTCTCGCTCGAAGCAGACCAGGAGAAACGAACTCTGGAAACTGTTTCCGCCTGGTTGGACGCCCTGCCGCCAACAGACTGACTGCATGCCGGCGCTCCAGGCAGGTGGAAAAAGCTCGCGATCATCCGCCGCGCTCATGCCGCCCAGCCGTCGCAGCGATACAAAGCGTATTCACTTGTTTCCCGAGATCGCCGCAAGGATCTTGGCATCGGTTCGTGCCATCCGAGCGACATCAGAGTTGTCGCTCACCAGCTCGACTTTAGCCACCAAGTTTTGTCCTCATTCAACACGATTTAACGCTGATAACTCGGCGAGGTACAACCTCAAGGCCTTGGTTCCTGGTTCTCTCTCGCAACAGCGTCTAGTTTTTTCAGGAAGTCACCGAAAACGTCTTCGGAGTCGGCGGGCAATGCGAAGTCTGGTAGGCCACGCAAATGTGGTCCCAAGCGTTTCAAGGTATCGCGCTCGATGATTCCTGCTGTGGTTGTTTTATACGTTTCAGACATGATGGCACAACGACGGCGTCGGTTTTAAGTTCCGCAATATTGTATTACTATTTGATGACTCGCTGGGCGAAGTCCTCAGTGCCGGGCATGAGACCTTCAGGGCGATGGTCTCTCGAAGCAGACGCCAGGCCCGACAGACGCCCCATCAGCCCAGGCGGCACAGCCTGTTACCAAGCATGGTCGGCCAGGCGTGATCCGCGAGGGCGGAGGTCGTTCCCTACCACAACTATGCCAACTAACCCTCCTCCGCCAGCCCCTTGGCCTGCTCCGCCCGGAGCGCCGTCGCGGCCGCCGCTGCGCTGTCCCTGGCATCGCCGCCGACTTGGACCGACGGCGTCGCGAAATCGATGCCGTTCGCCTTGAACGCCTCGCGGATCTTCGCGTATGCCTTGCGCCGGATGTAGGTCTGCATGCCCGGCACAGTGGTCATCGCGAAGCTGAGGACGATGCCGTAGTCGCCGAACTCCTCGACGCCCTTCATCTTCAACGGCTCGATGAACAGCGGCCCGAGTTCCGGATCGGACTTCAGCTCCTCCCCGATCTTCTTCGCGAGCTTGCGCGCCTTCTCGATGTCCGCGTCGTAGCTCACGTTCACCCGAAACTTGTCGATCACCCAGTCGCGGCTCATGTTCTCGACGGCGCCGAGCTCGCCGAACGGAACGGTGAACACCGGGCCGCGGTGATGACGCAGCCGCACCGACCGGAGGCTGAATCCCTCGACGGTCCCCTTGTAGCTCTTCGCCTGGATGTACTCACCCACGCGAAACGCGTCGTCGAGAAGGTAGAAGATTCCGCTGACGACGTCCTTCACCAGCGTCTGCGATCCGAAGCCGAGCGCCACGCCGAAAATACCGGCGCCCGCAATCAGCGGCCCGATCTTGACGCCGAGTTCCGCGAGCACGATCAGGCCGGCGACAACCGCCACTATGACCGCGAGCATGTTCCGGAAGATCGGCAGGAGCGTCCGAAGCCGGCCCTGCCGGGCTGCCTGAGATGCATCGCCTGCGACACCGGACGAAACGGTGAGCCGTCTGTCTATCCACGACCTAGCGAGATGCCACGCGAGGTCGGCGAGCAGCAGAACGACCACGCTCTTCAGAAGTCCGTAGGACACCGCGGCCACGACAGGATTGTTATGGACCAGGGAGTTCGGATCAAACCGCCAGACGAGGGCTAGCCATGCAGCAGCCGCCACCACTACGACGGCACGGCTGCCACGGACAAGCAGGACGCGCTTCATGCTGTCAGGTTCGGAAGGAAACGCTTCGGCCGCCGCCTGACCGGTGAAGCGCAGCACCGTGGGCAGGGCCATCGCGTAGACTCCCAGCCAGAACAGGCCGTGCAGACCGACGCACCAGAGCGCCCAGATGACGACGAAGGCAAGGCATAGCGATATGCGCGTGGGAAGGGTCCTCCCGGACGAGGAGACGGCGCCCTCGACGGCCAAAGCGAGGAGGGCGATCGAAAAGCAGAACGAGATCGCCTCCGTAGCCGCCGGGTCGATCGACAAGGGCAGGCCAAGACTTGCGGCGGCAACCGCGACTACGGCAACTCCCGCAAAGACCTTCGCCCGCCTGCGGACGGAAGACGCCAGCACCGCCGCATCGAGAAGCGCGGAGATCGTTCGGTAGGCGACGAGCGCCAGCAGCGACACGAGGAGGACGATGCGTGGAAGGGCGGGCCAGTCGAATGCGAAGAAGACCGCGCCCATGGCCACCGCGAAGACGCCGATCGCCAGCAGGCGTTCCTGCAGCCCTTCAGCGCGTCGTCTCGACCGCGCGAACATCCGCTCGGCGAAAAATCCGACCGCCGTCAGCCCAAGGAAGACGACGAACACCGGCAGCTTTCCGTGGGACAGGGCGTTCGCCCTCGTGCGAGAAGCTGCCGCCATGAACTCGCCGGGAATCCTTGGGATTACCTGAACGACGCCATCAATCCGGCTGCGCGTAGCCGCCTCCCATGTCGCCAGCCCGGCGTCCACCTCCTCGACGGCTATCGACGACGGGCCGGGCGCTTTCTCCAGCCATGACCGAACTTCCGGATCCTGCAACAGCCGCACCAGATCGTCGACCTTCTGCGGTCGTGAAGCCTCCTGAGCGTGAGCAAAGGCGGACATCGTCAGGGCCAGAAAAAGCCCGGCGATCCATTTCATACTCTTGTCCTTCCGGCTGTTTTTCGAATGTGGAGAGTTGTATCCAGTCCGACTTCACTCGACCAGCCGGTTGCGGCGCTCGACGAGGCGGAGCGCCCTGGCGGGGTCGCCGATTTTCGCTCTTCCGGTCACAGGCGACCTCACGGCGCGGCGCCCTAGAACGCCGACAGCCGCTCGACAAACCAGAACGCCGCGGTCGCTCCGATGAGGTATGTCGCCGTCACGAACGCCCTTCTGCCGACCGACGGCGGATAGCGCACGAGCCTGGCAAGCCAGACGATCGCAATCACCGCCACGATGAACGCCAACTGTCCAGTCTCGACGCCGACGTTGAAGAACAGCAGCGCCAGCGGAATGTCGCTCTGCGGCAGCGCAAGGTCCGCCAGTGCGCCAGCGAAGCCGAGCCCGTGCAGCAAGCCGAAGGCGAACGCGACCAGCCACGGCCGTCGCGCGGTCATGCTGGCCTTTCCGTTCTGCACCCGGATGATTTCACAGGCAAGCAGCAGGATGCTGAACGCGATCGCCGCCTCCACCGGCGGTCCGGGGACATGCACGATCCCGAGGGTCGCCAGCGTCAGGGTGATCGAATGCGCCGCCGTGAAGGCCGTGACCGTCCATAACAGCGCCTTCCAGTCGCGCGCGATGAAGATGAGCGCCAGGACGAAGAGCAGATGGTCGTAGCCGAACAGGATGTGCTCGACGCCCTGGTGCATGAATGTTCTTGCGACTTCCAGACTGCCCGGCCGGGCGGCTACGTCGATCCACGGCTGTGATGGACGAACCATGGTTATCGAGGCGGGGCCGTCCAGCAAGCGCACGCGCACGAGCACGTCGGTGATCGTCGCCTGAAGCCCGATGAACTCGACACGCTGGCCCGCAAGGGCTCCGTTCGTCGTCTCGATCACGCGGGTTTCGACCACCGAGTCCGGAAGATTGCGCTCCGAAGTGGTCACGTTGCGGACGCCTTCCGGAAACCGCAGGGCGACGGGGAGCCTCATTCCCGACAGCATCGGCGTCCGCCAGGTGACAGTGTATCGGTTGGCGGCTTTCTGATCGATCTGCAGGTAGGCTGGTCTTATCTCATGAGCGACGGCGGCCGACGCGAATGCCAGGGCGGCGATGATCACACCAACCAGAGTCCAGAATCCGCGCAACCGGCCGTTCATTGCGCCGAAACCTCGATCGAGGCGCCCGTTCCGGCTAGAACCTGCAGGTTCTGCAAGTCTTCCGGTCCGACGGTCGGCAGGGTCACGATGTAGCGCGACCGCATCTCCCTGAGTGCGTTCTGCTTCACCTCGGCATATCGCTCATCCACCCAGGCCGCCTTGACGGCCGGCGCGACTTCCTCGAAGGCTGGAACGCGTCCGGGTTCGACGGAATCGATCCAGACTAGGTGCCATCCGTATCCCGACGGTACGGGTCCCTGCCACGATCCCGGCGTCAGATCGAATATGGCTTTCGCGAATTCCGGACCGAACTCCTTGGCCATCTGCTCCGGCGTCGCATCGCCATAGTAGTTTCGGAACATGAACGGGTCGGCGATCGAAGCGACTTCAGGGGAATCGACTGGCTTGCCGGAGACGAGGGGGATCGCCGATGCGGCTGCCTCGCGTGACGCGTCGCCGCGCTTGTCGAGGGAGAAATACAGGTGCCGGAAACTGAGATGGGGTGCCAGCGCAAAGCGCTCGGAATGTTTCGCATACCATTCGGCGAGGGTGGCCTTGCTTGGCTCGTCCAGCGCCGCGACGTCTGCGGCCAGAAAATCCATCTTCTGGGCGAGCCGCCGCTTGATGATCTCATCGTCGCGGTCGAGACCGAGCGAGACCGCCTCCCGAAACAGAATCTCCTCTGTGACCTTCTGCTCCATCAGGCTGCCCAACTGTTTCGGAGTGGGAAGTGGCCGCCCCTGCGCAAGCCAGGTGACCGCGAGCTGTCGGACGTCGTCCCTCGTTAGATCGATCCTGTGCGTGTCGACGCTTTCCTCGGTCTTCGGCGTGACGAAGGAATAGGTGCCGAACAGGACGGCGCCCACCACGACGAACTGCAGCAGCGGCTCGCCGGCGAACCGCCGCCAGGTCGTTATAGGTGCAGTCTCAGCCGGCATCGAGGGTTCCGGCGCAATTGGCAGGAGTTTCATTGGGGGTACACCTACTGTTGACGAGTTACGGCCGCGCGGACGGCCGCGTCGGCGGTGGTGCGCGGACTGCGCTGCAGATAGCTGAGGATTGCAAACCGTTCACCGGGGTCCTTGACGGCGTTCGCCCTGATGATGGCGAGGTAGTCGGGCGTCGCCTCCCACGCTTCCCAGTCGGCCAGCTCCATCGCGACGAACCCGGCCATCTGCGGCCGCGCCGTGATGAAGGCGCGGTACGCTTCGACGATGCGGATGCGGGGCAGCGTGTCGGCTGCGCCACCATGGACGCTAAGCGCCAGCAACGCTGCCTGGACCTCTTGCAGCGAGCGCTGGCGGTCGGTCAGGAACGTCGTTTCCAGCCATCCGACACGGCTTTGTCCGCGCAGCTCCAGATCGGCGGCGAGCATGGCCGACAGGTTGGTGGTCTCCCGCTTCTTCATGGCCGCATCGATCTGCCGCTCGATGTCGAGGGCGTCGCCGGGGCCGCCCGTGATGCCGAGCAGCAAGGTGTAGGCAGAGCGCCGGGAAGCGAGGCGCGGATCGGCCAGCCATGCTCGGACCTTCTCGGCGTCGATCTCGGATCGGATCAGCCGCATCGTGGCGTAGGGCGCGCGCGACAACTCCCCATAGGCGATCTCCGCAACGAGCGGGTCGGCGCTTTCGAGCTGGCTTCCAACGAGAGCGATGCGCTCACGCCACTCTGACTCAACCAGATACGACGCCGTCAGACCCATCTGCGGCCAGACTGGTGGAGGAGGACGGAGGCTTCCGCCGTGTTTTGTCTGCACCAGTTGTCGCAGCCAGGTCGCATGATCAACGTGCATCGTTCCCATGGCCGTCCACTTCTCGGAGACCCGGTCGCGAACAATGAGCCATGGGTTCTCGTCCAGCGTGGCGGCAATCTCATCACCGGCGGTCAAGCCGTCGACGGACATGACCGTCTTGGCGAGCGGTGCTGCCAGGCCAGGCTGCGCGATGACGTCGCCCACGGAGTCGCCACCCTTGATAACGTCCACGACGCGGAACTGGCCGCCGCCGGGCAGCGGAGCGGCCAACACCACCTGATCGGCCGCGTCTAGCTTCTGACCGGGCGTCACCGTCAGCCCGGAGAAGCAGATGGCGCAGGCCCGGACCTCGCTCGTGAACGCCACAGTCAGCATTGCGAGGCCCATCAGCAAACCGATCGATGGTCGTCGGATTGGTCGTGTCGTTTCCATCGCGTCTCTCTCCACCAGACATGCACCCGCGCCGGGATGAACCGACGCACCGGTGTTTGCGGATACCGCCTAGAACGGCGATTTCGGCTGGCCGACTGGGTCGAGCATCTTGGGCGTCGGCACGACCTCGTAGTTCGCGTAGCCGAACTCGTTGCTCCGGGCTGCGAAGTATTTGTCGCCAAGCTTGTAGACCGTCGCCTCGTATGGTGCGTTGCCAAGGGTCGTTACGATGGCTCCGTCCTTGATCGCATAACCGGTTCCCGCACCCATCAGACCCCCATGCATGACGTCGCCCACCTCGCTGGGCTGGGGTATCGCACCGTTGCTGTTGGTGATGAGACGCTGACCGGAGGGGGTCCACGCAATGCTGAAGACTTCGTCCGTGACGTTGTTGCGGACCCAGCTCGACTTGCCGACGATGAGGTCGGTGAGCGCGGCATTGTCTAGTACGGTCGCGCCCTTCTGCTTCAGGTCGGCGACGGTCGTGCCCTTGGTCGCGGCGGTCCTCAGCTCCTGGGTGGGCGTATACCAGATCGGCGAACTCCAGGCCCGCTCCTGGACCGTGGCCGGCACGTTGTCCGGAGGCGCGATGCCAAGCTCCTTGGCCTGGATCGTCGTCCAGCGCGGCGTCGGGATTTCCAGCGTTCGGAGATAGTAGAAGGCGTCTAGGCTCGGATCGAATTCCGGGTCCGTCCACTCGCCCTTCAGTTCCACCGCGCCGATGGTGTTGGTATAGGTGGCTTCGGAGATATCGACGGTGCTGCCGATTGGAGGCACCACGCCGCTGAACTTGTCTGGCGTGCGGTTTCCGGCCCAGGCGACGTCGAACACCTTCTCGAAGCTCTGGCCGTGCTTTGTCCAGCCCTTGACGATCTGGATGCGGTCGAGGTTGCCCGAGGTCGGATCCTTCACCGCCCAGACGACGAAGGAGGGCGTCTTGGCCTCGCCGAGCGGCGGCAGGTCGCCGCCCATCGGCACGCCGCCTGCATAGGCCGACTTGACCCAGTCCTGCTTGCCGACGACGCCTGTCTCGTTCGGACCGCCGAAGAACCGAACGCGGATGTGCGGGCCGCTCGTTGCGAAGGTCTCCTTGCGCTGCATGGCGTCGAAGAGCGACTCGCGGGAATTCTCCTCTGCCCAGACTCCCGTCAGGCCGGCAGGGTTCTCGAGCCTGACGTCGAGGCCCGCGAAGACGTAACCCGACATCCGCTGCTTGATGTCGCCGTCGTTGAGGACATGGCCGCCGTAAAAATTGTCCTGACGGTACGGGACGCCCGTGTTGTGTGAGTCCGATCCGCCGACAAAACCCGTCTTGTAGGGGTTGAAGCCGCGCGCCTCCATCATCGAGAGGCCGTCCTTGAGGGCCTGCCGGATGTAGCTTCCGGAAATCGTCGGGAAGCGGCCCGCGGGGTCGCCTAGAAGGTAGGTCAAGATTTCGAAATTGGCGAACTCGTCGTTGGGCGACAGTGTCGGATGGGTTTCGGACGCGCCCTTGATCTGCTTGATCTCGCTCAATCGTTCGTTGCGGTCGCGCGACGCCGCCCATGCCGCGTCGATCGGACGGCCCTTCTCGTCGACGTCGGTGGGAAACATGTGCCCGTCCGAGAGGTTGGCGTTGTGCGAGATCGCCAGCAACTCGTTGCCCGCCTTGCGCTGGCCGTCCATCCAGCCCCAGAGATCCGAAGGATCGCTTGATTCGATGGAGCTGTAGGGCGCGGCCGGCACCTTGGCGCAGTCCCGGAAAAAGACGTTCCGATGCATGTTGCGGTTGTTCGGCGTCGAGGTCCATTCATATGAGCAGAAGGCCGTGAACTTGCCGGGCTGGTTCGCCTGATTGGCGAGGTCGACGTTCTGCTTCCAGACGGAGTTGGCGACTTCCGGCGATATCAGCTCCGCGATCGGCTTCTTGTCGACGATCGTGTTGCCGAGCCAGAGGTAGATGCGGGTGATGTCCGCCGGATTGTGGACGATCAGCTTCTCGGCGATCGGGAGCTTGCTGATCGAGGAGCCGGGGGTGTTCGCCAGCGATACGGTCCCAACGTATTCCGAATGGTCGGTGACGCCCATCCAGTCGAGCGGCGTGCCGATCTTGATGTCGTATCCGAGCGGATGCTTGATCGCCTCTCCCTTGGCATATCGATATGCATCGGCGGGCGTGCTCTTGGTGTTGCCGAAAATGTAAGCGTCGAACGACCAGCCCGTGTGGACATGGGTTTCACCGAAATACGCCTGCCGCTCCTGGGCATCTGCCGAGGCTGCGGCGAGGACGAGCATCGTGGATGAGAGCAAAAGCAGCTTTGTGTTCGTCAGGCGCATCTGAGGCATCCTTTGCACATGGTTGAATTGGACCGGATCGCGCGGGGATCCGGTTCCAGTCGGCGTTCAGCGCCTTTTACGAGACCCGCTTGACGCCGGGTGGCTGCCACGCCCCTTCTCCTGCCGGCAGGATCGAAGGCGCTTCCGTCTTCGGCCAGTACAGGCGCATCACCAGATAGATCTTGTCGTCCGGGGCCGGAAGCCAGTTGGCTTCCTTGTCCGCGCCGGGGCTGTCCTTTTGAAGGTAGAGCGTCAGCGAGCCGTCCGCGTCCTTCTTCATCGCCGACAGCATCGGAGAGTTGATGAGGTAGCGATTGATCGGGTTCTTCACCAGGAACTGGCTCTTGCCGTCGTACATCGTCACGGACCAGAAGGCATTCACTGGCGGCAACTGGCCGGGCGGGAAGGTGAGCGTGTACTTGTGCTTGCTGCCGTCGAGCGGCTCGCCGGTCGCGTCAGTTCGGGTATAGGGATACATCGCCTCTGCGGCGTCGTTGCCAAGGAGACCGCCCTTTGCGGCGCCCGCCCGCATGGTCCAATCGCCGTTGTAGAAGGCTTCGTCGCCAAAGAACGCACCGACGTTCCAGCCGTTGATGTTCTTGTTTCCGCTGGCCAGCCATTTGTCGACCTTGCCGTCGCCCTGCTTCATGGCCACCAGGATTTCCGCCTTGTGTTCGAGCGGCAGATCCTTGAAGTCGAAGGTCTTGCCGGGGCCGATGCCGATTCCGGCAAGTTTCGCGCGGACAGCCTTGTCCCTCGGCGTCTCGGGAATGAATTGAAGGGCCGCGTCGAGATACTGGAAGAAGTTTTCCTTGATTCCGGCAGTGGTGGCGGGAAGGAAGTCGATCTTCGGCGCGGCGGGCGGGGAGGGTTGCTTGAGGAAGGCGGAAAGCGGTTGCGCCTTGTAGCCCGCCTGGATTTTCTCCACGTTCGGCATGTCGGCGGGATTGAAGAGCTGGGTGCGGATAAGCGCGAGCGGGAACGGCGTCGTCGATCGGAAGGCCTTTTTGATCCCGCTTGGCGTCTCCTCTTTCCAGTTCGGGCCGACCACAAGATAGTCGCCCGGTTCGGTGCCCGTGGCGCGGGTCCCGATATAGCCGAAATTGTAGGTGTTCCCGTCGATGAGCTGAACCGCGTAGTAGCGGTCCCTTTCAACCTCGGGCACCGAGATGACCATCGGTTCAGCGCGCAGATCCAGCCAGATGAAGGAGTAGGGCGTGTCGCTGTTCGGCGTGATGACGGCCGTATCCGCCGGGCTGGCGACGTGGTGCTGGTTTTCGATTTCGTTGAACGGCGCCTTGAACTGTCCGGAGTTCTTGTCGACGGCAAATTCCTGCATGACCGCATAAAACATCACGGGTGCCAAGCCGTAGACGAAGCCTTCTTCGGCGATGTCCTTCGCCTCCAGCAGGCCGGGCCATTTGGCCTTGTTCTGCGCAAGCACCGGGGTGGACTTCGCCGTTGCGGCGACGAGTGCGGCCATCGCAGCGGAGCGGAGCAGATCGCGTTTCGTAAGCATTTGAACGTCCTTTCGGTTTGCAGCGTGCAGTGAGGGCACGCGGTGGGCAGAAGAAGTTGTGCGTAGTTCCGTGAGGAGGCGCCGTAGAACCGCGGCTCTTTGCGACTACTTCGGAAACAGGAACGTCAGCCCGACCCGGACGCCGAGCCCTTCGGGGCCGTCGTCCGGAGCCGCCGCCCAGTATCGAAGTCCGGCCGTCAGGCTGATCGGCTGCTCGTTCACCTTGAGCAGCTTCGAGACGGTCAGATTGATCGGCACCGACCAATCGTGCGCCTTCCAGTCGTATGTGGATTCCGTGTTCAGCGCGAACGTCCATGCAGTCGGCGTCGTGTAGGAGAGGAAGGGCTGCATGTAGGTGCTGCTGATGTCGTTGCGGTCCTCGTTGCCGGCGAACGACCAGATATGGTTGGCCAGCACGCCATAGGTCCAGGGGCCGTCCTGCTTCAGCGCGACGATGGTCGGACCTGCGCCCCATTTCTCGCCGCCGAGCAGATCATCGGTCGCGGTCGGGATAAGGAAGACCGGTCCCGCGCCCCAGATGAGGCCGCCATCGGTGGGCTTGGCAGGCGATAGGAAGAAGCTCTGAACGACGTCGCCGAGACCGAACTGCGATCCGGATGGCCCGGCGATGTCGTTCTGGTAGGTCACGGGAAGGATCGTGCGGGAGATCAGGTTCCAGTCGGCGTTCAGCGAGAAGGGGATAACGGGCTGGATGTTCAGCGTCGCCTTGTCGCCATCGAGCGGACCGTAGCCATGGTCATAGTTCAACTGGAAGGGAACGCTGATGAGCGAGGCGATCGGGTTCGAAAGCTTCTTGGCGAGATCGGCGCTGGAATCCTGGCCGTAGGCCGGCGCCCCCACGCCGAGGGCCGCGGCGACGGCGAGCATCAGGGACCTCTTCAGCGGCAGGGTGCGGGTCGATGAGGTCTTGGCCATTGCTATGTCTCCATCCGATGCCCAGGCTGGCGGTGAGGCAGTCTGGGGTCATGCGCCGGAAGAATGGCGGAACGAGCCGGAAGAAGAAACGTATGTTACTGTAGCGTACGGCCTTCACGGGCCGTATGAGGCGTCGGAGACCCTGAACTCGGCTTCGATATCCGTCGCGCTCGGCACTGGCAGTCCGGCCCGTCGTAGCGCTGCGATCATGCGCATGCTGTCCTTCGGCGGTAGGTTTCTCTTCCGGTTCTCGGCCACGATGTTGGGCAGATAATCGGGGCGCATGTTCATGAACACCTCGCCCTCGCGCTTCGCTTCCGCCAGCAGCCCGGCCTCGGAGTAGATGACCGCGGCAACGCCATGGAAGAGCGGAAATTTCTGCAGGTCGGCTTTACGGATCAGCCGCACCGCCATCTCATGATCGTCGAGCATGCAGGCGATCAGCGCGCGCGTCCCGAAGTAATATCCGGCGCCGCCTGGATTGAGCTCGATCGCACGATCCAGCAGTTCCGCGCCGCGCTTCCATTGCCCCGAGAACGCGACGCGCGTTCCGAGCTCTCCGAGGAACTCCGTGTCGTTCGGGTTGGCGGCGAGCGCCGCTTCGCCGACCTCGAAGGCCTCTTTCGTCTCGTTGTTGAAGAATAGAGCCGTCATAAGCGCCTGCAGGGCGCGCGTGTTGTCGGGTTCGAGCGAGACCGCCCGCCGCGCCGAACCCAACGCGCGCTCCATCGCGGGTCCCTTATATCTCTGTGGATTGAACTCGAACCGGCCCTCGTCGAGATGGATGATCGAGAGCATCGACCAAGCGGTCGCGTAGCCGGGGAAGCGCGCGACGGCGTTCTGCAGACAGTTGCGCGCGATCAGGTGCGTTTCCGGGTTCAGCTCCTCACGGTAGGCGTAGAAGCGCAGCGTGCAGTCATGGACGCCGGCATTGTCCGGCGGCGGATTGGCCGCCAAGGATCTCGCGATGATGCCGTAAGGCTGGGCGATGGCCGTCGCCACCTTGCTCGCGACATCCGTCTGAATGACGAAGAGCTCGTGCGTGTCCAGATTTTCGTCGTAATCCTGCGACCACAGGATGGATCCGTCGGAGGTGTCGACGAGGCGCACGGTCACGCGGACCTTGTCGCCCGCGACGCGGACCCCGCCTGCGACCAGGTAACGGGCGCCAAGCCCCTCGCGCACCTGCGACGCCTCGACGCCTGGAGGCAGTGCCTTCGATGTCTCGCGGCCGAAGACCGTGATCTCCTTGAAGCGGGGAAGGGCGGTTAGAAGCTCCTCGGTCAGCCCGGCGGCATAACGTGCCGCCTGCGGGCCGTCGCCCAGGTCCGCGAAGGGTGCGATCACAAGGGTCGGCTCGCCCGGAACCTGCCCGGCGGAACGACCGATGGCCGGCCCCGTCAGAACGCCGGCGTAATAGCCTAGGCCTGCGCAGACGAATGCCACGAGCATGGCCAGCACCGGCCAGGCGAGACGCCGCCACGCGAAAACCCGGCGCTCGGCGACGTCTTCGTTCAGCGCGTCCTCGGCCGTTTCCATCGGCGAGTCATTCCACGTAAAGGTCGGCACGTAGCCGCCCTTAGGGATGTCGATGCGGATCGGATCGCGTTGGCCTGCAACGAGATAGTAGCGTTCGATGACCCGGCGAAGACGTCCGGCCTCGATGCGGACGACCGGATCCTCCTGAGAGAAGCCTGCGCTTCGGTTGAACACTTCGATGGCGATCGAATACGCCTTGAGACGCTGTGCCCGGCCTGCAAGCGTCTCCTCGGTGACATATTTCAGGAAGGCAGCGCCACGTCCGGCGCTGGGAAACTCGCGGCTCGACAGAATCCGTTCAAGCTGCGCCCTGACCTCCTCATGGGTCGGACAGGGGCGCTCGGCCCGATCGTCAGGCAAAGGCACCGAGGTCTGCATTGCATCTTCCCCTCGTCACACAGATGCGCGACAGTTAAAGCTTGTATTAAAATCCCCTTATGCAACCTAACCCCCGAAGAGCCCTTCGTCTACCTGAAAGAAGTTTCAAGGCGGATCACCTATGGGCCGGGCAGCCGGTTGCAGACGACGACGCCGATGAACGAGGCCCCGAACGGGCATATGAAGACGAGCGTGCCAGGCGTGGCGAACTCAAGCGCGCGCCTCCTGCTATCGTTGCTTCCGGCACGCCGGGTCGGTCGGCGTCGCCGCGCAGTTCTTGACCGCAATCTTCTGCGTCCCGCTGTCTTGCCCGGTCAGACCGCCGACATGATTGGCGTAGTTGCTGCGAGTATCGGCGTCGAGCACGGCGACGGGGGCGGCCAGTACGAGGCCCGCGGCGCTTCCGGCCGCCGCCGCCACATGCGTCGTCCCTGCAAGGATCGTGTCGCCGAGGCCGACCCGGCTGTCGGTCAGCGTCTGCCCTTCGGACAGCCGCGCGCCGATGAGCTGGACGACTTCAGGCGATTCCGCGAACTTGCTGTGATTGAGGTCGTCGCTGACCTTGATCTTGGTCAGATCGATCACCGAGATCTTGTAGTCGGCGAGTTCGGCCTTGTACGGCGCGGTTTCCGGATCGATCGAACCGAGCCGCGGGATGTTGCCCCAGACCCGCCGCGAGAAGGCAAGCGCCTTGTCGTCTTGCGAGACGAAGAGCGTGAACTGCGGATGAGGGTCGCCCATGTCCTCGATCTGAGACCGGAAGACGTCCACGTCAACGTCCGGAGCGGCGAGCATGACGTTCTTGAACTTCGCCGGGAGACCGCCGTTGCGGATCGCCATCTGCCGGAGCGCTTCCAGCGCCAGCCAGTTGCCCATCGAGTGGGCCAGCACGTTGACTTCCTTCACGGTGCCGTCTTTGGCGAGATACTGGAACAGCGTCTCGAGCGCGTTGCGCGTGTAGTTGGTGCTCTCGCGGTCATAACCGTAGGCGAGCAGGCTGCCGCGCGATGGCCAGGTCACAAGGACCGGCGTGCTGTGGACATTGGAATCGTGGACGATCTGAGCGAAGCGGTAGACGCTGTCCTCGAAGCGGTTGTTGAAGCCGTGGATGAAGACCAGGACGCTGTGGTCGCGGTTCCTTTTGACCGAGGCGTTCAGCCAGCCTTTCGCCCCCTCGAGACTGAGCTCGTCGGCCTTCAGCGTGGCGAAGTCGGTCTTCGGATTGGAAGGCAGCTTCCTTGGCCAGGCGACGTCGCCCTCCTTGCGGACCTTGGGCAGTGACACTCTCATCTGCGCGAAGGACGGCGTCCGGGCGCGCTCGCCCGTGAACATCTCGCCGGGAACCGTCGATCGGGCGCGGGTGGTCGCGACCAGCATATCGACCCGACTGGTATCCGGCACGGTGTCCGCAACGGGGGACAGCACGCCCTTCGGATGTCCGCCGCAGCCCGTGAGCACGACCAGCGCGAGGCATGGAAGAAGTCGCCGGATGCGACCAGCAGTCAACGAACCAAACAAGCTCAAGTCCCCCATCCGCATTCCGGCTACATCACCGCGGTCCTGTTGAAATCGATCGACGCGCTCGATGCTAACGCCGATCGTTGCGCGCTATCGTGGACAGACATCCCAGAAACCCGTCTTCTTGGTGCTATCCGTATAGTACCAGCACATGCCGGACTTCGGCGGCGTCCCGGCGACCGAGGCCGCCGCGGCGCCCGCGATGAAGCCGATGGCGGCTCCAGCCGCAATCGCACCCCCGGCGGGCCAATAGCGGCGAGGATTCACGACGACGACGCCGCGCCTGACGGGCGCGCGAGGAACCACGACGGCGCCGCGATTGCCGACGGCCGCACATCCTCTCGCTCCGCAGCCGACCACCGCACGGCGGGCTTCGGCCGGGGTCGGAGCGAGCATTGGTGCGGCCACCATCATCAGGAGGGCCGCAGCCGTCGCGGCGTTCTGAAAGTGCTTGATGAGGTTCATGAGTTTGGTCCTGGTTAAGGGCATAATCGAAACTTCGCCTAGCGAATTCCTGACAGGCCGGACCATGCCTCAATCATCGCGATTCCCTTCGTATGTTACTGTACGTTACGGCGTAGTGACGACGACCGGGAAGGGCACGCCGAGACGGATGGCCTTCGAGAAGTCGGGCGACAATCCATCCGCCCGCGCCCGCACGTCGATCTTGGCAATCTCCCGCAGGCGTTCGAGCGGCATCGAGGTGTCGACGGCTCCCCGGTCATAGGCGTAGTCGGGAAGATAACCGTTGACGATCAGCCGCCAGTCGAACGGCACCTTGTCTCCTGCGACCCGCATCAGCTTGGCGACGGTCGTCGTGCAGTTCGTCGTGATCGAGTTGTAGAACTGTGGCGTCCGGGCGAGCGCATTTGCCTCCGCGACGTACTCGAGCAGCAGGTTCCGCGCCTGCTCGGCACTGGCTCTCAGCCGATAGATTTGGACGTCCTCGCCACGCACGTTGGAGCGGACGCCGACGACGTCGCGTTCGTCCGCGGCAACAACCACCAGCGGGTCGTTCTTGAAGAGATCGGCAAGGGGAGAAAATCCGCCCCCAACCTTGTGGCGCACCTCGATCGACCAGGCGAGCTGTTCGCCGCCTTCGAAGCCGAAGCTGAAGATCACATGCGCGATCTTCGGCCCCGCCCAGTATGACATGAACAGGTCGACCGTCCTCACCTTGCTGACATCGTAGGTTCGCGTCGTCCAGCGCTCCGTAAAGTCGGAATTGCTTCGCCACTCGAAGTCCCGGACATCGGTCAAGGTCAGCGAATTTCCCTCGACACGACCCGTGACCTGGCGGGCGACATCCGGCGCCCATGCGGCGTTAGCTTCCGGCTTGATCGAGTTCCACCAGAAGAGAACCAGCGCGAAGACGATCGCGAACGAAAGGAGGGCTCTGATGCGCTGCCGGCTGGCAAGCGCCGCCACAGTGAAGAGACCGTAGACGAGGAAGACGCCAGTGCCGATCGCCCGCCCGCCATCAGGCAGGGGTAGGCGATACCATAGGGCGAGGGAACTCCAGGCTGTCAAAGCCGCCACGATAACGGCGACCGGGAGGATGAGGATGATCGCCATCGGTCGAGGCATGTTGTTCCTTTTCTGTAGCCCCCGTGCCGCCACGACGGCGAGATCGCGACTTTATCGGGCGGCTGGGAATGGAACGACCTTGGCAAAGTCCAGCATGGTGTGGATTTCCGCGGCGAGGCCGTCCATGAGTTCCAGCGCCTCGGCATAACGTGCGTCCCGCTCCGGAGCCGTAGACGACTTCCAGTCCCGCACGAGCTGGTCGGCGATGGAAAAGTCGTTGCACAGTTCCCGGAAGCTTTCACTGCGGGAGGCAAGCGCTTCGATCTCCAGCGTCTGCTCGGGAAACCTGCGCTTGGCGAACTCCGTGTCGTATTCCATTGCATCGGCTCCCGGCCAGGCGACGCGGGGGGCGCATGCGTCGTCGTCGTGAAGATGACACAGAACCGTGCCGGCACCATGTAGGTTACAGTAACACACCATGAGTTTCTTGCGGTCGGCAGCGCATGTGTGGTCCATTCGGTCATCGGCCCGGTGGCGGGCCAGCCATGCGAGGACCTTGCCGTGAAACCCATCCTGATCTCCGTCACAGCGCTGCTGATGTCGACCGGACTGGCGAGCGCAGCCGAGCCGATCGTCGGAAACTGGAAGACCACGCTCGGCGACACCGCCGCGATCGAGCCGTGCGGCGGCGGTTTCTGCATCACGCTAAAGAGCGGCAAGCATACCGGCGAGAAGATCGGCGCGTTCGAAGGCAGCGGCGGCAGCTATTCCGGCAAGATCACCGATCCCGACGCGAAGAAGACCTACAACGGCACCATCAGCGTTTCCGGCGACACGGTCACCCTCAAAGGCTGCGTGATGAAGGTCGTCTGCGAGTCGCAGAAATGGTCACGCCAATAGTCTGCGGGGACAATCGGATACGGTAACATACGGGTGCTTCCGGCGTGATCGGCTATCCCGTTCGCAGGGACTCATTTCCGGCGATCGCCGGAGCCATGAAAGATCGGGGCTGCTGCATGATTGAAATGAAAAGCGTCTATTGCGGGTTGGCTCTGGCCCTGGCGGCGGCACCCGCGGCCGCCGCAGACATGTCGGAACCTCGACCGGTCGTGGTCGGCAGCGGATGGAAGTTCCAGTTCACGTTCGACGGCTGGCTGGCAGGTTTGAATGGCGACATCGGCGTGCGCGGCCTCCCGGCGGCGGCGGTCGACGTCTCGCCTCTGGACGTGATCGAGGATCTGGACGGCGTGTTCGCAGGATCCTTTCAAGCAGCAGGCGATAGCTGGCTTCTCTATACGGATGTCATGTGGGCCAAGATTTCGACCGACGCCGACTTCGGCCCCTTCGGCGGAACGGGCGACTTCGAGCAGACACAGATCGTGGCGACGGCCCTTGTCGGCTACGAGCTGCCGATCAACGTGGCGAACATGCAGCTCTATGCGACTGGCGGACTTCGCTACCAGCACAACAAGGTGGAACTCGGCATCGATCCCGTGTTCTTCCCGGCGATCGACCGCAGTGGTTCGCAAAGCTGGGCCGATCCGATCGTCGGGCTCACCATGCATTATGATGTCAACAGCAAATGGTTCGTGGACGTCATGGCCGACGTCGGCGGCTTCGGCGTCGCCTCGGACATCACGCTGCAGGGCACCGCGACGGTCGGCTATAACTGGACGGACAGCCTCGCTTCGTCTTTCGGCTACAAGGCCCTCTACACCGACTACAAGGACGGTGGCTTCCAATATGACGCCACCCAGCATGGCGTCTTCACGCGACTGGCGGTGAAGTTCTAGCCGGAGTCCGGTTGCGGCCCGCCGCAAGCTACGGTCGTGTAACGGTAACATACTTCCCCGCGCGCCGCCGAATGCACACAGATTGGCGACCTCATGAAAAACGACCGACGGGGCGGTCGACAAGGAGAGAGCAATGAAACGCGCGACGAGACAGGTTTACGCTACTGCCGCGGTGCTACTGATGGGCTGGGGGGCCGCGTACGCCGAAGCACCGAAGACGAAGATGGCGACGCCGATACCGGATTCGATCGTCACGCCGGAGAGCGTCGACACCAGGATTGGCAAGCTGAATTTTTTTGACGGCTTTCCGGACGACGCCACTTCG